>NZ_JBXAGJ010000032.1:0-39797 GCF_058794035.1 Roseateles sp. GW835-FHT13E02 | reverse complement strand
TCGAAATGGCTGCAGATTGATGACCAACACCACCAATCTTGGCGCTTTGACGCCGTTGCCTGAAGGTGGGAAGTCCCTTCGTATTCCGCTCGAGTGGACCTCCGCCAGCTGGCCGCACTACGCTGCCTGTATATTTTCAGCTCCGCGCGGCCAGCTGGCTCCGGCCCCTCAGCTTAAACGCTACATGGCGCGAGATCGCCATTTAGAAACTCAAGTCAAGCCTGCCTGAAGTCGATTGCATTGGGCCGAGGTAAGCGCTTAATGTTCACCGCGCAACCCCGAACGAAAGAAGACAAGAAGGACTTTTGGTGCTACTCGAACTCTTCAGCAAGGATTTGCTCCAACTGCCACGCGTGGCGCAGTCCCTGGATGAGCGCGCGCCTCCGGTGACTTTCGAGGCGAGCAAGTTCCCGAGCTTGCCTGCGGAAATGCAGGCGCCAGGAATCTCCATCGAAAAACGGCAGGTCTATCGCGGAAGCGGCTTGATGGATTCGGTTCGCATCGTGCTCGACCGGGCTCATTCGACCGCGCTGGGGCTGTGGATTCTGGCCGCCGCACTGCAAAGGCGCCACGCCTCTTACTGCCTCCACTTGCCTTCCAACGGTGCGAGCCTGCGCAAGATCATCTGGCAGGCAGAGTCGCGTTCAGGCCCCGGCGTGAACATCCGTGAGGCATCCTTCGTCTGGGTCCCTGGCGCGCTGAGCGCTGATCTGTCAGCCGGGATGCAGCATCTCTGCATCTCTATTTGTCTCAAACTGCCCAGATCACGATCGTGGACGACAACGGAGACTGGGATGCACCGCTGAATACCCGGGACAACTTGCAGGGCCGCGGAGGCACCGGGGCGGCATGCATGTTGGCCGCGTTCTTCCTCGACTTCGGCCTCAGTTCCAACGCGCTGAACTACGACTACATCAAAGACTATGGTGAGTCGCAGTTGGTGGACAGGCATTCTTGCGAGGCCCGCGTGGAGTTGTCCGATGCCTGGTCTCAAGGCCTGATGATGCGCAAAGCGACTACGCACTAGGGATTGTTGCCACGCCGCCGCCGATGAACCGAGGAAGGACCGCTTCTCCATGCGATACCCCAGCATCGCCACCTTGGCCACCCTCACCGCACTGACAGCGCTTTGCCTGACTTCGGCGGCCCAGAGCCAGGAGGCGCCCTTGTCGTCATTGGGTTGGATGTCCGGCTGTTGGGCATCGGAGTCGGGCGAGCCGGGCTCCGGCGAACATTGGTTGCCGCCGGCCGGCGGGAGCATGCTGGGTGTCGCCCGGACGGTGAAAAAGGGCAAGACCGTGGCGCATGAGTTCTTGCAGATCCGGCTGAATGCCGAAGGTCAGATCGTGTACATCGCCCTGCCTTCAGGGCAGAAAGAGGCGACCTTCACGGGCACAAGCGTCAGCGAAACCGCGGTCACATTTGAGAACCCGCAGCACGACTTTCCGCAGCGCATCAGCTACCGCGCACTGCCCGGTGATCGCCTGCTCGCGCGAATCGAAGGTCAACGCGGCGGCGCCCTTCGCGGCATCGACTTTCCAATGAAGCGCGTTGCTTGCGAAGCATTGGCAGGCGGGTGATTCCACACAAGTTGCACCAAACACAAGCCATGGCCAGAAGCCACGCCAGCTGAACCCCGGCGATGAATCCGCAACTCAGCGCCGACCTCTTGCTCTTCTTGGGCACCTGGCTGCTCAGCGCACTCGCCGTGGCAGGCTTGCACCGCCGCGAGTTCAAACGCTCGCCGGACAAGGCGGCGCGCTACCGCGCCCTGCCGTTTCGCTACAAAGCCCCGTGCTGGCTGCTGGTTCTGCCCCTGTTTGCGGGCAGCCTGCTGAACGGGTGGCTGCTGCTGCCGGCGCTGTGCTCGCTGTACCTGGCTGAGGTCCTGTGCCTTCGCTGGTACCGCAAAGCCGGGCTGTGGCACTAGCTGGCCCCACAAGGCAGACGGCGACTCAGCCTTTGCTGCTGCTGCCGCCGCCGCCGCCATTACCGCCACCAAAGCGCATCGCCATCACCACCTGGTTGCGCAGAGTCTTGAGCAAGGTCAGCTCGCGCTCGCTGATGTGCAAGGTGCCAGCTTCGGCGCGGTCGCCGTAAAAAGCGCCGAGGACCTGGCCGCCGGCGACCAGGGGCAGCAGGACGAACGTGCCGGCGCGCACCTGCTGGCGGTGCCAGGCGGGCAGGCGCTGGGCGATCACGGGGTCGGAGCTGTCGGAGATCAGCGTGTCGGCACCCTTGCTGCAGAGCAGGCCGAAGAGCTCGGTCGGCGGCGCAAGCGGGATGTCGAACAGGGGCGCCAGGGCTGTGGCGCGCTCGCCCAGGCCCATGCGGCCCTTGAGGTAAGCGCCGTCGGCATCACGCAGGCAGACGATGACGCGCTGCAGCTTCAGTGCGGCATGCATCTGCTTCATGCACAGCTGCAAGAGCTGGCCCGGCGCGGCGCCGGACAAGACCATTTCGCTGAGCTGCTCCAGGGCGCTGGACAAGGCCTCGGCCATGGCGGGGTTGGAGGCGGCCGGGCGCGAAGTCGCAGGCGTGGCTGGAGGTGCCGGCCGTGCGGCCATAGCGGGTGCCTGCGCCGCAACGCCCGCCCGCGGCTTCTGTGCCTGGAGTGCTTTGGGGTCCGCGGGCTTGGGCTTGGCTTGGCCCGGTGCTGCCACGACAGGGCCAAAACCCAAGGTCTTGGCCAGATCGTCCCAGACCTGTTTGACGCTTTCCACCGCCTCGGGCAGAGGCTCGGGGTCCAGACTCAGGGGTACGGCCAGCTCGGCGGCGAAGCGCTCGACACAGGCTTTGCGCGCCTCGGCGCGCTCTTCGGGCGTGCCGCTGTGCGGCAGCTTGAGCAGTTGGGCGGCCAGGGTGTTGGCCGCGGTGCAGAGCACGCGCTGGTATTCCTCGGGGCTGCAGGCACGCTCGAGGTTGCTGGGCCGCAGCGTGCGCATGCCCACGCGCACCGATTCCGGCCAGCCCCACTGACGCGCCACTTCGACGGCAATCTCCTCCAGACCCTGACCCCATTGCTCGCGGGCCAGCTGCTCGCGCATGGCCTGCCACTCCAGGCCGCCCTCCTCCAGGCCTTTGGCCTGCAGCGCGGCCTCGATGACCTCCATGTCCTCGGCGAAATGCAGGCCGGCCAGCATGCCGCCCAGGTTCTGGAACAGCGCGATCAGGTAGGCGCCATCGAGCTGCTTGCTGCTGTTGCAGAACTGGTGGGCCAGCAGGGCCGCCAGCTGGGCGCGGCCGAACTCCTGGCGCAAGCGGTTGCCATCGGCACCCTTGGGCAGGCGCTCGAACAGCATCAGCGAATTGGCCACCATGCCGATGGTCTGGAAACCCATCAGCGCCACGGCGCGCTGCAGGCTGGTGATGTTGCCACCGCCGGCCGAGCTGTAAAAGGCGGCATTGACCAGGCGCAGCAGCTTGGCCGTCATGGCCACATCGTCGGAGATGGCGCCGCTGAGCGCGCGGGCATGGGCGGTCTCGGAGCGGGCGATCTTCTGCAGCAGCCGGGTCGAGTCTTTCATCGAGGCGAAATCGGCGTGCTTGGCGATGCGCTGCATCAGGCGCTGCAGGCGGGCCTCGCGCTCGGCGGCGGCTTGGGCTTCGGCCTCGGCCCGGGCTTGCTCGGCGGCCAGGCGTTCGGCCTCGGCACGCTCAGCGGCCAGCCGAGCCGCCTCCTGCTCGGGTTCAAGATCGAGGTCACGGTGGGGATCGGGATCAGGCAAGACCTGACCCTCGGAAGCATGGGACTCTGTATGGGGGTAGGACGAAGGAGCGGAGGAATCGGCGGTCGCGGTGGCGATGACTTCAGGGCTGGAGTCGAGATTCATGGAGGTGTGAGGGCAGCAGGATCAAGCGCAGCGGATGACAGACCCTGCTACATCGGCCGCACCACGCCAAACTCAACACCCAGGCCGAAGGGCTGCCCCGCTTTGTGCACAGTGCACAAGGCCTGGCCCCACCGCCAGGCCGCCAAGCCCCCCCTCAGCCCGGTGCCGCCCCGCCAAAGCGCATGGCCATGACCACCTGGTTGCGCAGAGTCTTGAGCAGGCGCAGCTCGCGTTCGCCAATCTGCAATCGGCCGGCCTCGGCCTGGTCGCCGTAGAAGGCGCCCAGCACCTGCTCGCCCGCCACCATGGGCAGCAGCACAAAGGTCTGGGCGCGCACCTGTTTGGCATACCAGGGCGGCAAGCGCTGGGCGATGACGGGGTCGGAGGCGTCAGAGATCAAGGTGTCGGCGCCCTTGCTGCAGAGCAGGCCGAAGAGCTCGCTGGGCGGCTTGAGCGGGATGTCGAACACCGGCGCCAGCTCCTGGGCTCGCTCGCCCAGGCCCATGCGGCCGCGCAGGCCGCCGCTGGCGGGGTCGCGCAGGCAGACGATGACGCGCTGCAATTGCAAGGCCTCGTGCATCTCCTTCATGCACAGCTGCAGCAGCTTGGCCGCCGGGGCGCCGGAGAGCACCAGATCGCTGACGCGTTCCAGCGCCGCTGACAGAGCCTCGGCCATGACCGGGTTGGCGGCAGCGGCCGGCACCGGCGCGCGCGCGGGCGCCGCTGCGGCTTCAGGTGATTTGGCGGGCGCCACAGGCTTGGCGGCGGCTGGCTCGGGGGCTTTGGCCCCGGGTCTGGCGGGGGCCGCTTTGTCAGAGCCTTTCTCGGCCGGCTTGCCCTTGGCCGCAGGCGCCGGCACCGGGTCGAAGCCCAAGGCCTTGGCCAGGTCATCCCAGACCAGCTTGACCTGCTCGACCACGCCGGGCAGCACTTCGGGGTCCAGGCTCAGGGGCACACCCATTTCGGCGGCAAAGCGCTGCACGCAGGCTTTGCGTGCCTCGGCCTTTTCCTCGGCCGTGCCGCCACCCGGCAGACGCAGCAAATCGCCGGCCAGGCGGTTGGCGGCGGTGCAGAGCACGCGCTGGTACTCCTCGGGGCCGGCCGGCCGCTCCAGGCTGCTGGGCGGCAGGCTGCGCATGGCAGCACGCACCGATTCGGGCCAGCCCCAGCTCTTGGCCACCTCGACGCCGATCTCTTCGAAGCCCAGGCCCCATTGCTGGCGGGCGAGCTTCTCGCGTTTGTCGTGCCAGGCGGGTTCTCCCTCGACCAGGCCTTCTTCCTGCAAGCGCGCTTCGATGGCGGCGGTGTCTTCAGCGAAGTGCATGCCGGCCAGCATGCTGCCCAGGTTCTGGAACAGGGCGTTGAGGTAGGCGCCCTCGATGTGTTTGCTGCTGTTGCACAGCTCATGGGCCAGCAGGGCCGCCATTTGTGCACGGCCGAATTCCTGACGCAACCGGTTGCCGTCGGCGGTCTTGGGCAGGCGCTCGAACAGCATGAGGGAGCTGGCCACCATGCCGATGGTCTGGAAGCCCATCAGGGCCACGGCCCGCTCCATGCTGGTGATGCTGCCGCCGCCGGCCGAGCTGTAGAAGGCGGCATTGACCAGGCGCAGCAGCTTGCCGGTCATGGCGATGTCGTTGGAGATCTCGCCCGTCAGGGCCCGGGCATGGGCTTTCTCGGAGCGGCTGATCTTCTGCATCGAGCGCACCGAATCCTTCATCGTGGCGAAGTCGGAATGCGCGGCAATTTTCTGCATCAGGCGTTGCAGGCGCGCCTCACGTTCGGCGGCTTCTTTTTCCTCGGCCTCGCGCTGGGCGGCCAGGCGCTCGGCTTCCTCGGGGTCGATGACCGGGGCCGCCTCGGCGCCGGGTTCCTGCGCTGCAGCCTCCGCCGTGGGTGCATCAGCGTCCGCGGGGGCGGTGGCGGCAGCAGCAGCTGGCGCTGCAGCTGCGGCAGGCACGGGGGCGTCGGGGTCTTGCGGTCCAGCTTCAGTCATGGGGTGATGCGTGGTGGCTGACGGTCGAGGAACGGGGCGGCAGACATCTTCGCACCAGTTCCGCCGCAGGCCAAAGCGCAATCAAGGGCGCAGTTGCGCCGCAAAAAAGAAAGCCGGCCCTGCGGGAGGCAGAGCCGGCTTGGCTGCGGACATGAGGCGGGCGGCGTCAGCAGCCGGCCGCCCACAGACCTTCAGACTCAGTTGTGGTTGGCCACCAGGCTGGTGTTCGTGACTGCAGAGTATGCATTCAGGAGCAGGTAGTAGGTGCCGGCCTTGGGGGCTGCCACGGTGATGGTTTCGGTGTTGGTCGAACCATCGGACTTCTGCTCGTAGCTGGTGGTGGTCGGGGCCGAGCCGAACTTCAGGTAGATGTCGCCATCACCCGAGCCACCCGAGAGCTTGAAGCTCAGGTTCTTGGCACCGGCCGGCACCACCAGGGTGTAGGTCAGCTTGGCACCCTTGGCCAGGCTGATGCCGGTCTTGGCCACGCCCTTGGTCAGGGGGATGGTGGCCGGCGGCGGCGTGGTGCCGCAGCTGACGCCCACGGCCGAGAAGGCTGCCGTCACATCGGCGACGGCATAGCCGCGCGCCGTTGCTGCCTTTTCGACACCGCATGCGCCTTGGTTGAAGGTGCTGCTGGCCGTCCAGTGCAGGCGATTGGCATCGACCATCACTTCAAAGGCCTTGCGGGTGTTCCAGCCCGGCTTGGTGGCCAGCAGGTAGAAGGCCTTGTTGTACACACCGCTGGACAGATGCACGTCCAGGCCGTTGTAGTACTTGCTGGCGTGATCGATGGAGCGGCCGTCCTGGGTCGGGTTGGCGAAGTAGCGCAGAGCGCCGGTGCCCTTGAAGATTTCCGAGCCGACCAGCCAGTCGTTGGTGCCCTTCATGAAGTACTCGGCGGCTTCACCGGCCATGTCGGAGAAGGCTTCGTTCATGCCGCCCGACTGGTTGGAGTAGACCAGGCCCGAGTTCTGCTCGGTGAAGCCGTGGCTGACTTCGTGCGCGGACACATCCAGCGAGACCAGGGGATAGAAGGTGGTCTTGCCGTCACCGAAGTGCATGGCCGAGCCGTCCCAGAAGGCGTTCTCGTAGCTGCTGCCGTAGTGCACCTTCATGTACAGGGTCTGGCTGATCGGGCGGATGTTGAACCAGCCTTGGTACATATTGAAGACCACATTGCCGAAGTAATGTGCGTCGTTCAAGGGCGAGTAGGCGCCGTTGGTCAGCTTGTACTCGTTGCGCGGGCAGGTGAACTTGAAGGGCGTGCTGCCGCTGGTGCCGCCCTTGAGGTCGACCGTGATGACGTTGCCGCTGTTCATCTGGCAATCGTTGGTCACGACCAGGGGACCGTAGGTGGTGCCGTACTCGTACTTGCCGGTCTTGGTGTTGCCGCCGGGGCCGGTGGCGTTGGCATGGTTCAGGCCTTCCCACTGCTCAAGCACGGCGCCGCTGTTGGCGTCGATCAGCAGGTGCGGACGGCTGGGCTCATCGCCATGGCTGGTCAGGAAGGAGACCAGGTAGACCAGCTGGGCCACATTGCGCTCATTGAGCTTGACGAAGAGCTTGACCTGCTCGTTGCTGGTCTTGCCCACCTTGGATGCGTCCTTGGCGCGGCTCTTGGCCACGGCCAAGACGGCTTGCTCGCTCAGGCTGGGCTGCACATGACCCAGGTCCTGGTTGATGTTGCGAACCAGGGCACCCGAGAAGGTCGGGGTGCGGCTGCCCTTGGGCAGGTGCTCGACCACGGCCTCGCCCCAGATGGGCACACCTTGGTAGTGCTGCTCGTAGCGGGTGACGACCAGACCGCTGGCATAGGTTTGGCTGCGCAAGGGCTTGAGTTCGTCGGCAGCCAGGCCCAGAGCGGCCGGGCCGGTGACGCCGCGCGCGGCCACCAGGCCGACACGCGCCAGATCGGCGCCTTCGAGTTCGACGCGGTCAGCCGCCATGGCCTGGCAGGCCAGAGAAGCCGCGGCGGCCAGCAGGGCACCGCGGGTCAACAGTTGGAAACGTGCTTGCATGTGTTGGACTCCTAGGTTTGTCGGAGGCTTGTCGGCCCCCTTTTGCTTGTGGACCCGCCAGCGCCAAAAGCAGCGCCGCAGGCCGGCAAGGTCAAACCCTGGATCGCAAGGCCGTGCCCCTTACCGTCTGACCGCTTCAACCCGCCTGCCAAGCCGTTTCGACTCCAGTACCCGGGCCGGCTGCCCGCAAGGGCGGCCGGTCAGTGGGAGCGAATCCTAGTTACGGGCGGTTTCCGCACAAGCTGTAAGAACTGACATCCGCATTCGCCCCAATTTCAGATTGAGACAGCTGGCGAGATGGTTGCGCGCTCGACCGGTCTCACACCCGAAACCGGCCGAAACGCGGTGCCACCGATTCCTCGCGAAGCCCCGCCCCACCCTCGGCGCGCTCGCCGGCAACCGCCTGCGCCACACACCCACAAGGAGACCTTCACCATGTCCACCCTCCCTCGCTTCCCGGCCCGCCTGGCCCCGGCCCTGGCCGGTCTGATTCTTCTGGCCGGCCTGCCTTTGAGCAGCAACGCCCACGATGCGGCCAAGGCCGGCAAAGCGGCCACCCCTCTTGCCGCCAGCGGCAACAAGGTCTGGATCAGCCTCGGCGACGCCGCTTTCCGTGAGCTTCAAAAAGTTCAACCCAGCGCCAGGCCAGCGGCCAGCGTCAAGGCCCTCGCCTCGCTGAGCGGTGCCCTGGAGCAGGCCAGCGATGGCCGGGCCATCAGCGATGACACCGGTGCCCGGCCGGCCGAGCAGGTGCATCTGCTCGAAGTGGATGAGTCCTTGCTGAACGAGTTGTCGGCAGCCGTGCATGAAACGCTCAAGCGCTGCGGCGGCTATATGTTCCATGCCAACCAGGCCGAAGGCATGCGCACCTTGAACGCCTTGAGCCGCCCCATGCAGGCACTGGCGACGGTCACCCGGCCCAGCTATGTGATCGACCAGCAAGCCCTGATCACGCCCATGCTCTCGCAGATGCAGGCCAGCAATATCGGGCAAACCATTCTGGATCTCTCGGCCAACACCAACCGCTACTACACCACCAGCGGCGGCACCAATGCATCGAACTGGCTGAAGAACCGCTGGTCCTCGCTGGCCGGCGGCCGCAGCGACATCACGGTGGAACAGTTCACCCACGCCAGCTGGCCACAGAAATCGGTGATCCTGACCTTCAAAGGCACGGACAACGCCGCACAGGTGGTGGTGCTGGGCGCTCACCTGGACTCGATCGCCGGCTCCGGCACGGGCGAAACCACGCGCGCACCCGGCGCCGATGATGACGCCTCCGGCGTCGCCAGCCTGACCGAGATCATCCGCACGCTGACGGCCAATAACTTCAAACCTCGGCGCACCATCAAATTCATGGCCTATGCCGCCGAAGAAGTGGGCTTGCGTGGCTCGGCCGAGATTGCGCGCAGCTTCGCCGCGGCCAACACCAATGTGGTGGGCGTGATGCAGCTGGACATGACCAACTACAAGGGCGCCGCGAACGACATCTACATCTTCACCGACTACACCGACGCCAGCCAGAACACCTTTGTCACCAACCTGATCAAGACCTACCTGCCCACACTCAAGATCGGCACCGATCGCTGCGGCTATGCCTGTTCGGACCATGCCAGCTGGAACGCTCAGGGCTACTACGCGACCATGCCGTTTGAGGCCTCCTTCTCATCCAGCAACCCCCGCATCCATACGGCGAACGACACCTATGCCAACACAGGCAGCAATGCCGAGCACTCGCTCAAGTTCGCACGCATGGCCCTGGCCTATGCCGTCGAGCTGGGCGCAGACGGCCCCGGCACGCCGCCACCTACCGACAAGGTGGAGAACTTCAATGGCAGCCTGACCAAGAACCAGACCAAGAGTTTCGGCCCCTTCAAGGTCAAGGCGGGTGGCACGCTCAAGGCCAGCACCACCGGCACCGGCGACATCGATCTGTACGTCAAGAAGGGCGCGGTGCCCACCACCAGCAGCTTCGACTGCAAGAGCGATGGCAGCACCGCCACCGAGACTTGCAGCGTTCCCGCCACAGCCAACAGCGATGTCTATGTGCTGCTGAAAGGCTACACCGCGGGCAACTACCAGCTGACGGTGAGCTACACGCCGCAGTAAGCGCTAGGCCGCGCATCCACCGCCCGACACGCGCTGCGTGCCGGGCGGGCGCCCTCAAAGCATGAGGACCAGACGCTCGAGAAGGAGCACGGCAAAAAAGCCCAGCACGGCCAACAGGGTCCATTTGACGATGACCAAGCCGCGACGCCGCCAGACCACCTTGCCAGTCGCAATGTAGAGGGCGAAGCTGACGATGCCGGCAAACATCAACAAGCCGGCGACCAGGCGAAACATCATCATGAGCAAACTCCAGGCCTGACCCTCAGGCAGCACGGCCGAGCCAACATGGCCTCTGCCTCACCAGGCCGGAGCCAGCTGGGCAAAGCCTTGCGGCGCGCGTGCCGCGTCTTCAAAGGTGACGATCTCGTAGGCCTCGGCATCGGCCAGCAAGGCGCGCACCAGCTTGTTGTTGAGCGCATGGCCGCCTTTGAAGGAGGTGTAGGCGGCCAGCAGAGGATAGCCGGCGACCTGCATATCGCCGATGGCATCGAGGATCTTGTGTTTGACGAACTCGTCGTCGTAGCGCAAGCCGTCGGCATTGAGCACGCGGTAGTCGTCCACGACGATGGCGTTGTCCATGGAACCGCCCAGTGTCAGGCCACGGCTGCGCATCAGCTCGATGTCGCTGGTCATGCCGAAGGTGCGGGCGCGGGCGATCTCCTTCTTGTACTGGCCCGAACCCATGTCGAAGACATAGTGCTGGCCGGTGGCCGACACCGCCGGGTTGTCGAACTCGATCTGGAAGCTCAGGGTGTAGCCGTGGTACGGCTCCAGCTTGGCCCACATCAGGCGCTTGCCTTCGCCCTGGCGGACTTCCACCGTCTTTTTCACCCGCAGAAACTTCTTGGCTGCGTTCTGCTGCTCGATGCCGGCGCTTTGCAGCAGGTAGACAAAGCTGGCGGCCGAGCCGTCGAGGATAGGCACCTCGTCGGCGTTGATGTCCACGTACAGATTGTCCAGGCCCAGGCCCGCGCAGGCCGAGAGCAGGTGCTCAATCGTCTGCACCTTGGGCGCGCCGGGGTCGCCGCCGGGGCTGATGGTGGTGGCCATGCGGGTGTCGCAGACCGTGTCCGGGCGCACCGGGATGTCCACCGGGTTGCTCAGATCGACCCGACGAAACACGATGCCGGTGTCGGGGGCCGCCGGGCGCAACACCAGCTCCACGCGCTGGCCGCTGTGGATGCCGACGCCGACCGCCTTGGTCAGCGCCTTCAGGGTTCTTTGTTTCAGCATGCCCGGATTGTCGGCGATCAGGGCGCGGCTTGCTGGCCTGGGGCTGCTGGGGCCTCAGCCGTGGCAGTGCGCTGCACCGGGAGGCGCAAGCTCAAGCGTGTGCCCTGCCCTGGGCTGGACTCGATCTTCAGCGAACCGCCCAGGCGCTGAGCGCGGCGCTGCTGGCTTTTCAGGCCGCGGCCGCGCTGTGCCGTGGCGAGATCGAAACCGTCACCGTCGTCCTCGACCCGGATCTCGACATGGCTGCCCTGGTTGCGGGTGACCATGCGCACACGTGTGGCCCGCGCATGCTTGAGTGCATTGGTCAATGCCTCCTGCAGCAAACGCAGCACATGCAGGGCGTCGGGCGGCTCCAGCCAGGTCAGTGGGGGCAGGTCTTGCACATCCCACTCCAGGCTCAGGCCACCGATCTGCAGGCGCTTGCCCAGGCGGTAACGCATGGTGGCCAGCAGCGACACCAGGTCATGGCCGACCGGCTCCAGCGAATCGATGACCAGGCGCAAATCGTCCACGCATTCGCGCAGCACCTCGACCACCTTGTCCTGCTCCATGCGGCCCTGCTCTACCGCCACCATGGCCGAGAGCAGGGACGAACCCAGTCCATCGTGCATGTCCTGCATCAGACGTTGCCGCTCCAGCAGCAAGGCCTGCTGGCGCTCGGCCTCGCGCAGGCGCTCGTGCTGGGCCAGCAGCTCATCGCTCTGCTGCTGCAGGCGCTGGGCCTGATGCGCATTGAGCTGCTCCACCTCTTCCAGCGCACCGATGTAGCGGCGCTGCACCGCGTAGAGAAAGCTGGCCACGATGATCAAGGTGGCGTAGGGCATCAGATAGATGTGCTGGGGCCAGGCCCAGCCGGCCAGCAGGATCACATCGTGCACGCCCAGGGCGAGACTGAGCGCCAGGCTGAGGGCAATCAGGCGAAGTTCTCGGCTGCCTTCGCGCAAAGCCACCACGGCCACGAAGACCGTGCCAGCCACGCTGACCAAGGCATTGATGGATTGCTGCATCACCGGGTCCAGTGACAAGCCCCAGAGCGGCATGGTCAGCACCGTGCCCGCGGCCACCAGCAAGGCGACACCGCGCTCGAGGCGAGGAAACTGCCGCCGTGCAAAACGCAAGGCGAACAAAAAGGTCAGCAGCATCACCCAGGACATGGAGGCATGCGTCATCCACCAGAACCACTCCAGGCCCCAGGACGTGCGCGGCAGGTTCAGGTGGTAATGCAGATTGCGCACCAGCCAGGCCACCGAGGCCAAGGCAAACAGCAGATAGGCTGGCTCCGAACGCCGGCGCACCCACAGCGCCAGCGAGAACATGCCCAAGGCCACCAAGGTCAGGCTGATGGCCTGCGGCACGCCGATCTGCAGCATCCAGCGCTTTCGCGGCAGGCTTTCCAGCTGCTCGCGCGAACCCAGCCAGACGGTGGAGACCGAGTAGAAACTGTGACGCACCACCGGCACGGCCACCACCAGTTCGATGCTGCGGTCGTGGTGCAGCTCGGTCAGGGCCGGCGGGAACAAGGCCCACAAGGGCCGCACCCATTGCTCGCGCGCGCCGTACTGGTTGTCAAAGACTTGACGCCAGCCCTCATCGGTCTTGACCAGCACCGCTGCGGCCATGGACACCAGGCGCGGGGTGTAGAGCGCAACACTGGTGGGCCAGCGCCCCTGCGGCGGGGCATAGCGCAGCCGGTACCAGCGCATCTCATACTCGCGCGGCATGCCGGGCGCGGCCGGGGCGGCGCTGGCCGTGCGGGCGCGCACATCGGGCAGGGACACCGTGGCCCAGGCGGCCGGATCGGCAGGCGGCTGCAGATGCGCAGGCAGCGTCCCGTGCGTGCCCTCCATCGAACGCAGCGCCGCCCACCAGGCTTCCACATCAGCGCGGCTCCACACGCTGACCGCCAACTCGGCGCTGTGCGCCTGTTCGCCACCGGCGCTCGGCGGCAGGTCTTCGAGCGCCAGGGCTTGCACCTGCGCCTGTGCAGGCAAGATCAGACAGGCCCCGGTCAGACCCAGCCAGAGGGCGCGCAGCAACCGCATGCGCAGACCCAGGGCCGACACGGAGCCCAGCCGCTCGATGCGGCGCCAGAAGGACGAAAACACAAGCAGTGGGGGCATGCCCGGCAGCCTCTTTTCTTCTCTATCAAGGGGGCTCGGTCGAACCTGAGGTCTCGAAAGCACCTCAGCGTGGCGAAAGGCTGGAGCATGCCACAGGCCGTGAGGACACAGCCCCCGGATCGATGCGGGGAGGAAGTCGCCGCCTGCAGCGAGCCAGGCGCTCACCGACGTGCCGCCTGAGGGCATAAAAAAACGGACCCCGCAGGGTCCGTTCAATTCGGTCTTGTGGCCGGTCTTGTGGCTTCAGGCAGCAAGCTCCCAAGAAGGGGAGCCTGTTGACCCAAACCGGCAGCGGTGGTCGATCAAGATCAGTCGGCTTGCTTGCGCAGGAAGGCCGGGATCTCGATCTCGTCCATGCCATTGGAGGACAGGGCTTCCACCTTGGTGGCCGCAGCCATGCGGCCATGGCGCCAGACGCTGTGCGAACCGCCCAGATCGGCACCCAGGCCCGAGGCCACGCCGGTGCTGATGCCACCCATGCCGCCGAGCGCGGCACCGCCGGCTTGCGCCACGGTGGCAGCGCCTTGCTGCATCTTGACGTGGTCGGTCAGGACCGGCACGTCATAAGTCCCGGTGCGCAGCTGCGTTTGTGCCGTCTGCTGCACCACCTGCAGCGGCGCCTGCTGGCGGGCACGCTGCGAAGACAGGCCGGTGGCGATCACGGTCACGCGCAGGGCGTCGCCCAGCGATTCATCGTAGGCCGTGCCGTAGATGACATGGGCGTCGTCCGAGGCGTAACGCTTGATGGCGTTCATCGCGTTGCGGGACTCGCTCAGCTTGAAGTTGGCGCGGCTGGCCGCGATCAGCACCAGCACGCCACGCGCGCCGGACAGATCGATGCCTTCCAGCAGCGGGCAAGCCACGGCCGCTTCGGCGGCCTTGGCGGCGCGATCCGGGCCGCTGGCTTGCGCCGTGCCCATCATGGCCTTGCCGGGTTCGCTCATCACCGTCTTGACGTCTTCGAAGTCGACGTTGACCAGGCCGGGGATGTGGATGATGTCGGAGATACCGCCCACCGCATTCTTCAGCACGTCATTGGCGTGCGCGAAGGCTTGATCTTGCGTGACATCGTCACCCAGCACTTCGAGCAGCTTGTCGTTCAGCACAACGATCAGCGAGTCGACATTGGCTTCCAGCTCGGCCAGGCCGGCGTCAGCCGCCTTGGAGCGACGGCCACCTTCGAACTCGAAGGGCTTGGTCACCACGCCGACAGTCAGGATGCCCATGTCCTTGGCCACGCGAGCGATCACGGGGGCGGCGCCGGTGCCGGTGCCACCGCCCATGCCGGCGGTGATGAAGAGCATGTGCGCGCCCTGGATGGACTCGCGGATGCGTGCTTCGGCTTCTTCCGCTGCAGCTTTACCCATTTCAGGCTTGGCGCCGGCGCCGAGGCCGGTGCTGCCCAGCTGCAGGAGCTGGTCCGCCTTGGATCGGTTCAGGGCTTGGGCATCGGTATTGGCGCAGATGAATTCCACACCCATCACGCCCTGCGCGATCATGTGGTCCACCGCGTTGCCGCCGCCGCCGCCAACACCAATCACCTTGATTTGGGTGCCTTGGTCAAACTCTTCGATCATCTCGATCGCCATAATCAATTCTCCTTGAGCAATTGTGCCGCTGCTAAGCCCGAAAAACTATAGGGATGACCCTTTTTTTCATGCGCTGCCGTTGTTTTCCGACAGTTAATCGATCACTGCCTTACCCCAGCGGTAAGCAGATGTGAATTTCAGAAGTTACCCAGGAACCAATCCTTGGCCCGGCCGAACAGGGTTTTCATCGAACCAGCCTGCTGCGCCGCCTTCAAACCCCGGGTGCGTGACAGGCGGGCCTCTTCCAGCAAACCCATGACGGTGGCCGAACGCGGGTTGGAAACCATGTCGAACAAAGCACCGCCATAGGTCGGGTTGCCACGTCGCACGGGTTTCAGGAATATGTCCTCGGCGAGTTCCACCATACCGGGCATGACCGCCGATCCGCCGGTCAGAACAATCCCCGAGGACAGCAGTTCCTCATACCCGCTTTCGCGGATGACCTGATTCACCAGCGAGAATATTTCCTCGACTCTGGGTTCAATAACGCCGGCAAGTGCTTGTTTTGAAAGCATTCGAGGCGCGCGGTCGCCCAAACCGGGTACCTCAACCTGGTCGGCCGGGTCGGCCAGCATCTGTTTCGCGACGCCATACTCGACCTTGATTTCCTCGGCATCCTTGGTCGGCGTGCGCAAGGCCATGGCGATATCGCTGGTGATCAGGTCACCGGCGATGGGGATGACGGCGGTATGGCGGATCGAGCCGCCGGTGAAGATCGCCACATCGGTGGTGCCGGCGCCAATATCGACCAGGGCGACTCCGAGATCGCGTTCGTCGGCGGTCAGGGCGGCCAGGCTGGAGGCGCTGGAATTCAAAACCAGCTGGTCCACTTCCAGGCCGCAGCGGCGCACGCACTTGACGATGTTTTCGGCCGCGCTTTGGGCGCCGGTGACGATATGGACCTTCACTTCCAGGCGGCCACCGCTCATGCCAATGGGTTCTTTGACCTCATGGCCGTCAATCACGAATTCCTGCGGCTCGACCAGCAACAGGCGCTGGTCGTTGGGAATATTGATGGCTTTGGCGGTTTCCACGACCCGGGCGACATCGACCGGCGTCACTTCCTTGTCACGCACGATCACCATGCCGGTGGAATTCTGGCCGCGGATATGGCTGCCGGTGATGCCGGTGTAAACCCGGGAAATCTTGCAGTCGGCCATCATTTCGGCCTCTTTCAAGGCCTGCTGGATCGATTGCACGGTGGCGTCGATATTGACCACCACACCGCGTTTCAAACCATTCGAGCTGGCCACGCCAAGGCCGGCGATGCGCAATTCACCATTGCCCAGCACCTCGGCCACCACGGCCATGATCTTGGCCGTGCCGATATCGAGCCCAACGACCAAATCCTTGTATTCCTTGGCCATGCTTGTTCTTCCTTCAGTTTCTTATGGTTCCGGCGCCGGCTGCGGCGGGTTTGGCCGCGGCGGCTGCCGGTTTGTTGGATTTGACGGGTTTGGCGACGGTGGAGTAGCCCTGCAATCGCACGGCATAACCATCGGCGTGACGCAGATCGGCAGACAAAAGCGGCGCCTGGAAGCGTGAGGTCAGCTGGGTCACCGTGCGCACCAGCTGCGCGTAGCGGGCCAGCACCTCGTCTTCCTCACCGCGGCCCAGCTCGATCACCGCGCCCTTGTCCAAGGTGATGCGCCAGGAGCCGCGGCCGGACAGATCGAGCCGGTCGATGCTGTCGTCCATGGCGCGGCTGGCTTGCTGCAGGCGTTGCCACATGTGCAGCATGCTGGCGGCCGTGCCGGCCGGGCCGGCCAGCACCGGCAGGTCTTCATCCTCGACATCGCCGAGGTTGGCCTGGAACACCTCACCGAAGCTGTTGACCAGGCGGCGCTCAACGGTGGCGTCACTGTTGGCATCCGCCCCTTCGGCCTTGGTTTCCCAGTAGGCGGCAGGCTTGTGCTCTTCCAGCTGCACCTTGAGCTGGTTCGGCCACACCCGCTGCACCACAGCGCGGCGCACCCAGGGCACGGCCTCAAAGGCCTCCCGCCCCTGCTGCAAGCTCATGCTCAGGAAGGAGCCCGAAAGCTGGGGCAAGGCATTGGCGCGCAAGGACGCAGCGCTGTTGCGTGAAACATCACCCTCCACTTGAATCGCGCGAATGGCGAACACCGGCAGGCGGGACACCCAGCGCAGGCTCAGACCCGCGGCCAGCAGCAGCGCGCCCAGCAGCAAGACCGCCGTCACCGCATTCATCAGGCGGATGTCGGGCGGCAGCGGGCTGCTGACGGTGGCGGAGGCGGCGCGCATGGCGTGGTTGAAGGAGGTTCAGCTTCCAGGTTGAAAGGAGGGCGGGTTCGGGCTCAGCCCTGCTTGCTCGGCACCTGGCCGTCCAGGCGAGCTTGAGACAGCACCCACATGCACAGCTGCTCGTAGCTGATGCCAGCGGCCTTGGCCGAAACGGGCACCAGGGAATGAGAGGTCATGCCGGGCGAGGTGTTGATCTCGAGCAGAAAGGGCTTGTTGTCGCGCTTGCGCAGCATCACGTCGGCGCGCGCCCAGCCGCGGCAGCCCAGCGAGCGGTAGGCGGCCAGGGTCAGCTCGCGCACCTCGCGCTCGAGCTCGACGCTCAGGGTGTCGGTCAGGTAGCGGGTGGTGTCGGTGAAGTACTTGTTCTGGTAGTCGTAGTTACCGCCGACCGCTTCGATCTGCACCACCGGCAGGGCCACAGCGGTGGCCCCCTCACCGAGCACCGGGCAGGTGAGCTCGGGGCCGTCGATGAACTCCTCGCAGAGGATCTCGTCGTCGTAGCGCGCGGCCAGCTCGACCGCTTCTTGCATCTGCGAATAGCCCTCGACCTTGCTGCTGCCGATGGTCGAGCCCTCGTGCGGCGGCTTGACGAAGACCGGCAGACCCAGCTCGTCGGGGATGGCCATGCAGTTCTCGCGGCTGATCTCGCTCTTCTTGAGCTTGACATAGCGCGGCGTGGGCAAGCCATCGGCCAGCCACAAGCGCTTGGTCATGATCTTGTCGATGGCGATGCTGGAGGCCATCACGCCCGAGCCGGTGTAGGGGATGCCCAGCAGCTCCAGTGCACCCTGCACCGTGCCGTCTTCCCCATGGCGGCCATGCAAGGCGATGAAGCAACGCTCGAAGCCCTCGTCCTTGAGCACTTGCAGCGGCCGCTCGGACGGATCGAATCCATGCGCATCCACGCCTTGCGAACGCAAGGCCTTGAGCACGCCCGGGCCCGACATGGTCAGCGAGACCTCGCGCTCGGCCGACGAGCCGCCCATCAAGACGGCCACTTTGCCAAGCGATTTCGGATCGATATTCAGATCCAGTTTCATGACAGCCCCTCGTTCGCCGAGTACGTCGAACGATCCCCCAAGGGGATGCGGTCCGTCTTGGGAGCGACCCGGCGCTCGGCCCGCCCCACTTGTGTCAGCAGTGCGTTCACTCTTGGACACCCTTCAAAAAAGTCACGGTTTGTGCCGGCACGGCACCGATGGAGCCAGCGCCCATCACGATCACGACGTCGTCGGCACGCGCCGTCGCGGCAATGGCCTGCGGCAGGGCGGCGACGTCGTCGACAAAACTCACGGCCTCGGCCAGCGAGGTCTTCTGCAGCGCGGACAGCAGCGCGCGGCCATCGGCGCCGGCGATCACGCCCTCACCAGCGGCGTAGACCTCGGTCAGCAGCACAGCGTCGAAGCCGGCGATCACACGCACGAACTCTGCGAAGCAGTCGCGGGTGCGGGTGTAGCGGTGCGGCTGGAAGGCCAACACCAGTCGGCGGCCCGGAAAGGCGCCGCGCGCGGCCGACAGCACCGCCGCCATCTCCACCGGATGGTGGCCGTAGTCGTCGACCAGGCTGAACTGGCCGCCCCCCGCTGCCGGCAGTTCGCCGTAGCGCTGGAAACGCCGGCCCACGCCGCCGAACTTGGCCAGCGCAGCCAGCACCGGCGCGTCCGGTAGCTCCAGCTCGTCGGCCACGGCGATCGCGGCCAGTGCATTCAAGACGTTATGCCGCCCCGCCAGATTCAGCACCACCGGCAGGTTGGGCCGACCCTGGCGCCGCACGGTGAAGCGCATGCCGCCGCCCGCCAGGGCTTGCATGTCGACCGCGCGCACATCGAGGCCTTCGTCGAAGCCGTAGGTCACCACCGGGCGCGAGAGCAGCGGCAGGATGGAGCGCACGCCGGCATCGTCGGCGCACATCACCGCCGCGCCGTAAAAAGGCATGCGGTGCAGGAAATCGACGAAAGCCAGCTTCAGGCGGGCGAAGTCATGGCCGTAGGTGTCCATGTGGTCGGCGTCGATATTGGTGACGACGGCCAGCATGGGCAGCAGCTTGAGGAAGGAGGCGTCGGACTCATCGGCCTCCACGACGATGAACTCGCCCCGGCCCAGGCGCGAGTTGGCGCCCGCGCTGGCCAGCTTGCCGCCGATCACAAAGCTCGGGTCCTGGCCGGCTTCGATCAGCACATCGGTGACCAGGGAGGTGGTCGTGGTCTTGCCATGGGTGCCAGCGATGGCGATGCCTTTTTGCTGGCGCATCAGCTCGGCCAGCATGACGGCGCGCTGCACCACCGGGATGTGGCGCGCGCGTGCGGCCAGCACCTCGGGGTTGTCGGCGCGCACGGCCGTGGAGGTGACCACCACCTGGGCATCGCCGATGTGCTCGGCTGCATGGCCGATCTGCACGCGCAGGCCCAGGCTGGCCAGGCGCTGCAAGGTGGCGCTGTCGGACTGATCCGAGCCCGAGACGCGGTAGCCCTGGGCCTGCAGGATCTCGGCAATGCCGCTCATGCCGGCGCCGCCGATGCCCACGAAGTGAATGCGTTGCAAGGCGTGTTTCATGGGCAGGCCCCTGTCATCTTTTCAATCTCATCGGCCACCCGTGAGGCGGCGCGTGGCCGGGCCAGAGCACGGGCCTTGTCGGCCATGGCCAGCAGTTGCTCGCGGTCCAGCTTCTGCAGCAGCTGCTGCAGAGATTCGGCCGTCATCTCGTCCTGCGGCAGGTGCACGGCCGCGCCATGCTGGGCCATGAAGCGGGCGTTGTCGCGCTGGTGCGAGGTGGTGCTCACCACCAGCGGCACCAGCACCGAGGCCAGGCCGGCGGCGCAGATTTCGCTGACGGTCACCGCACCGGCGCGGCACAGCATCACATCGGCCGCAGCGAGCTCGCCCGCCATGTCATCGATGAAGGGCCGGATGTCGGCTTGCACGCCGGCCGCCTTGTAGGCCGCCTGCACGGCCGCCAGATTGGCCTGGCCGGTTTGATGAATCACCTGCGGGCGCGGCTGATCGGCCGGCCACAGGGCCAGGGCCTTGGGCAGCAGATCGTTGATGGCGCGCGCGCCCAGCGAGCCGCCCACCACCAGCAGGCGCAGCGGGCCGCTGCGGCCGGCATAGCGCTGGGCCGGCGGCGCCAGGGCTTCGATCTCGGCACGCACTGGGTTGCCGGTGACCACGGCCTTGCTCGTCGAGGCCGCGGCCGCGCCGTCAAAGCCAAAGGCAATGGTCTGGGCCATGGGCTTGAGGCTCTGGTTGCTCAGCAGCATGGCCGCATCGGCATTGACCAGCATCAGAGGCCGGCGCATCAACCAGGCCATCAATCCACCGGGGAAGCAAACATAACCGCCCATGCCCAGAACCGCATCGGCGCTGCGCGTGACAAAGACCTGGCGGCTTTGCACAAAGGCCTGCACCAGCTTGAACACACCCTTGACCGTGTGCAGCAGCCCCTTGCCGCGCAGGCCGGCAAAGGCCAGGCGATCGAGCGGGATGCCGGTGGGCGGCACCAGCTTGTTTTCCATGCCCAGCTCGGTGCCCATCCAGCTGACGCTCCAGCCGCGGCGCTTCATCTCCTCGGCCACAGCCAGGCCCGGGATGATGTGGCCGCCGGTGCCCGCCGCCATGATGACGAGGTGTTTTGTACTCATGCGCGGCCTCCACGCATGAGCTGTCGGTTCTCAATATCGATTCTCAAAACAATGGCCAGAGCAACGCAGTTCATCAAGATGGCCGAACCGCCAAAGCTCATCAGCGGCAGGGTCAGGCCCTTGGTCGGCAGCGCACCCAGGTTCACGCCCATATTGATGAAGGCCTGGCCACCCACCCAGATGCCGATGCCTTGGGCATAGAGGCCCGCGAACACCCGGTCCAGGGCGATGGCTTGGCGGCCGATGTGGAAGAGACGGCGCGACAGCCAGAAGAAACCGATGATGGTCAAGGCCACGCCGACAAAGCCCAGCTCCTCACCGATCACGGCGAGCAAAAAGTCGGTGTGAGCCTCGGGCAAGTAGTGCAGCTTCTCGACACTGCTGCCCAGGCCCTGGCCCAGCCATTCGCCGCGGCCCAATGCGATCAGGGAATGCGTCAGCTGGTAGGCCTTGCCCTGGGCGTACTTTTCGTCCCAGGGGTTGAGGTAGGCAAAGATGCGCTCGCGGCGGAACTCGCTGAAGGTGATCATCAGCACGAAAGCGCCGACCAGCACGGCCACGATCAGGAAGAACATGCGGCCGTTGACACCGCCCAGGAACAAGATGCCCATGGCGATGGCTGCGATCACCATGAAGGCACCCATGTCCGGCTCGGCCAGCAACAACACGCCGACGATGGCCAGCGACACGGCCATCGGCCACACCGCCTGGAAGAAGTTCTCCTTCACATCCATCTTGCGCATCATGTAGCTGGCCGCATACATGGCAATCGCCATCTTGGCCAGTTCCGAGGGCTGGAAGTTCATCACGCCCAGCGGAATCCAACGCCGCGCACCGTAGACCACCTTGCCCACGCCGGGGATCAGCACGGCCACCAGCAGCACCAGGGCCAGCACAAACATCCAGGGCGCATAACGTTCCCAGGTCGACACCGGCACCTGCACCGTGATCAGGGCCGCCACCAGACCGAAGGAAATGGCCACGATGTGACGGGTCAGGAAATGAGTGGGCAGGTACTTGGCAAAGCGCGGGTTGTCCGGCATGGCGATGGAGGCGGAATACACCATCACCAGGCCCAGGCCCATCAAGGCCAGAACCACCCAGACCAGGGTGCTGTCAAAGCCGCTGAGCTTGGTCGGTTGACCGGCCGACACGCTG
Organism: Roseateles sp. GW835-FHT13E02; assembly: GCF_058794035.1. Classification (NCBI taxonomy): domain Bacteria; kingdom Pseudomonadati; phylum Pseudomonadota; class Betaproteobacteria; order Burkholderiales; family Sphaerotilaceae; genus Roseateles; species Roseateles sp. GW835-FHT13E02. The sequence continues at coordinate 17,838 of NZ_JBXAGJ010000032.1, read as the reverse complement.
ACCCAATCGCGCACCGGCACGTTCTCCACGCCGCCCTTGCGACCTGCCCACAGCGCACGCAGGCGCTCGGACCAAGGCTGGATCATGGCGGAGAGGCTCACAGGCTCAAGCCCCGGTCTTCGGCCAGCTGCTGCACGGCGGCCACAAAGACCTCGGCGCGGTGGGCGTAGTTGCGGAACATGTCCAGGCTGGCGCAGGCCGGACTCAGCAGCACGCTGTCGCCGCTTTGCGCTTGCGCCTGGCACCAGGCCGTGGCGGCTTCCAAGCTTTCATGCGCTTGCAGAGGCACGCCGCAATCGGCCAGGGCGGCAGCGATCTGCGGGCCATCGCGGCCGATCAGGGCCACGGCGCGGGCATGGCGGGCCACGCCGGCGGCCAGAGGGCTGAAATCCTGGCCCTTGCCGTCGCCACCGAGGATCAAGACCAGCTTGGCCGGCGCACGGTCGGCTCCCAGGCCGGTGATGGCGGCCACGGTGGCGCCGACATTGGTGCCCTTGGAATCGTCGTAGAAATCCACACCGTTGATGGTGGTGACATGCTCAACGCGGTGCGGTTCGCCGCGGTACTCGCGCAAGCCGTGCAACATGGGCGCCAGCGCGCAGCCGGCGGCGCTGGCCAGGGCCAGGGCGGCCAGTGCATTGGCAGCGTTATGGCGACCGCGCACACGCAGGGCGTCGGCGGGCATCAGGCGCTGCAGCACGATTTCCTCTTCCTCGTCCTTGCGGCGCTTGAGGGTTTCGTCTTGTTCGCGGGCGCGCACCAACCAGGCCATGCCGCCCTCTTCCACCAGGCCGAAGTCGCCCGGGCGGTCCGGCGCGTCGAGGCCGAAGCGGGTCACGGCGCGCTGCACCGATTTGGCGGCGCGGCCGCGGCCTTGCTTGACCATCACGGCGGCCGGCACCAGGCCTTCGACCACCGGATCGTCGCGGTTGATGACCATCAGCCCGTTCTGGCCGAAGACAAAGGCCTTGGCCCGGGTGTAGGCGGCCATATCGCCATGCCAGTCGAGGTGATCTTGGGTGAGGTTGAGCACCGCGCCGGCCGTGGGCTCGAAGCCCTGCACGCCATCGAGCTGGAAGCTGGACAACTCCAGCACCCAGACCTCGGGCAGGTGCTCGAAGACCGGGCCCTTGGGCGGCGGCGGCTTGATGGGCAGGGGCGCCTCGTCGAGCAGGGCTTCGACCATGTCCAGGGTGCTGAGCGCCTCGGCGGCTTCTGCGCTTGCAACAGCAGGCCTTGCGTCGGCCGGCACGGGCTCAGCTGCGTCAGACTCTGCAGCGGGCTCGACAGCCAGCTCGGCCGGGGCTGCCTCTGCTTCTGTTGCAGCTTCAGGTGAAGCTTCAGATGCCACAGCTTCATCGGCCACCGGATTGGGCACCCCGGCTTCAGCAGCAAGCTCCTGCGGAACCTCTTCCGGCAGCACCGGCGCCGGCTCCAGATCCAGGGCCGCGCCCAGGGTCGTCAGCATGCTGGGGCCGATATTGCCGGCCACGGCCACGCGCTTGCCGGCACGTTCGGCCAGCAAAGCCGTCATGCAGGTGGTGGTGGTCTTGCCATTGGTGCCGGTGATGGCCAGCACGGCCGGCGCATAGCCGCGCTCGGACTTGAGATCGGCCAGGGCGCGGGCGAACAGGTCCAGCTCGCCCTGCACCGGCACGCCGGTCTGGCGCGCCTGGTTCAGCAGCGGCTGCAGGCGGGCATCCAGGGGCGACAGGCCCGGGCTCTTGAGCACCAGCTGCACGCCGATCAGCTCGTCGGCCGACAGCTCACCGCTGAAGAAACGGGCGGCCGGAACCTGCTCGGCCAGGGCCGCAGCCTGCGGCGGCTGCGGGCGCGAGTCCCACACCGCAATGCGCTCCGCACCATGGCGCGCCACCCAGGCGGCCATGGCCAGACCCGAGTCACCGAGACCCAGGATCAGCACGCGCAGGCCTTGAAGATGCTTCATGCTCGCCTCGCCCGCTTCAACGCAGCTTCAGGCTGGCCAGGCCGACCAGGCACAGCAGCATGGTGATGATCCAGAAACGCACGACCACCTGCGTTTCCTTCCAGCCGGTCTTCTCGAAGTGGTGGTGCAGTGGCGCCATCTTGAAGATGCGCCGGCCCTCGCCGTATTTCTTCTTGGTGTACTTGAACCAGCTCACTTGCAACATGACCGAGAGCACCTCGGCCACGAACACACCGCCCATGATGCCCAGCACGATTTCCTGGCGCGTGATCACGGCCAGGGTGCCCAGCGCCCCGCCCAGGGACAGTGCGCCCACATCACCCATGAAGACCTGGGCCGGGTAGGCGTTGAACCAGAGGAAGGCAAGACCTGCCCCCGCCATGGCCGCGCAAAAAATCAGCAGCTCGCCCGCGCCCGGGATGTAGGGCAGCAGCAGGTACTTGGAGAACACCGAGGAGCCGGTCAGGTAGGCGAAGAGGCCCAGGGCCGAGCCCACCAGCACCACCGGCATGATGGCCAGGCCGTCCAGCCCATCGGTGAAGTTGACCGCATTGCTGCAGCCGACGATGACGAAGAAGGACAGCGCGATGAAGCCGAACACGCCCAGCGGGTAGCTGACCGTCTTGAAAAAGGGCACGATCAAGTCGGCCTTGGGCGGCAGATCGGTCGAGAAGCCGCTGCTGATCCAGCGGAAGAACAGCTGCACCACGCCCAGGAAGGAGGTCTCGGACACGCTGAAGGCCAGGTAAAGCGCGGCCACCAGGCCGATCAGCGATTGCCAAAAGAATTTCTCGCGGCTGCGCATTCCCTCGGGGTTCTTGTCCACCACCTTGCGCCAGTCATCGACCCAGCCCACGGCGCCAAAGCCCATGGTCACCAGCATCACCACCCAGACAAAGCGGTTGCTCCAGTCGAACCACAGCAGGGTCGAGACGCCGATGCCGATCAGGATCAGCACGCCGCCCATGGTGGGCGTGCCATTCTTGGCCAGATGCTGCTGGATGCCGTACTCGCGGATGGGCTGGCCGATCTTCATCTCGGTCAGGCGGCGGATCACCCAGGGGCCGAAGGCCAGGCCGATCAGCAGCGCCGTCATGGCGGCCATCACGGCGCGGAAGGTGATGTACTGGAACAGGCGCAAAAAGCCCAGATCCGGGTAAAGGCCTTGCAGCCATTGAGCCAGGGTCAGCAGCATGTCTTCAGGCCCCCGCTTTCGTGTCGACCGTCTGCAGCAGGGCAGCGACCACTTGTTCCATACGCATGAAGCGAGATCCCTTGATCAAAATGTTTTGCACCGTCGGCGTGGACTCGGCCAGCGCCGCCAGCAAGTCCGCCACAGTGGCAAAGGCGCGCGCGCCTGGGCCATAAGCCGCGGCGGCATCGGCCGCGGCCGAGCCGGCGGTCCACAGCGCTGCCAGGCCGCGCTCGGCGGCATAAGCCCCCACCTCGCGGTGGAAGGCCGGGCCTTGGTCGCCGACCTCGCCCATATCGCCCAGGAGCAGCCAGGACTCACCGGGCAGCTCGGCCAGCACCTCAATGGCGGCGCGCACACTGTCGGGGTTGGCGTTGTAGCTGTCGTCGATCAGGGTGATGCGCTGACCGGCGCGTTCGAAGCTCTTGAGCTGCGAGCGACCCTTGACCGGGCGAAAGTCTTCCAGGCCGCGGGCGATCACCGCCAGCGGCGCGCCGGCGGCCAGGGCGCAGGCCGCCGCAGCCAGTGCATTTCGCACGTTATGCAAACCCGCCACGGCCAGGGCCACCGGCGCCACGCCGGCCGGCGTGTGCAGCTCCAGGGCCCAGTGGCCGCTGTCCACCCAGCGGGCGCTGCCGGTGACATCGGCCTCGCCCTGGAGGGCAAAGCTCAGATGCGGGCGGCTGCCCGCCAGCTCCAGCCAGATCGGTGCGCAGGCATCCTCAGCCGGGAACACGGCCACGCCGGTAGCCCCCAGGGCCTCGATCACGGCGCCGTTCTCGCGCGCCGCGGCCTCCACCGTCTGCATGAATTCCTGGTGCTCGCGCTGGGCGTTGTTGACCAGGGCGACGGTGGGCCGGGCGAAGGCGGCCAGCGGTGCGATCTCGCCGGGGTGGTTCATGCCCAGCTCCACCACGGCCGCGCGCTGCCACAGCGCCTCGTCCTGGCGCAGGCGCAGCAGGGTCAGGGGCACGCCGATGTCGTTGTTGTAATTGCCTTCGGTCGCCAGGCAGTTGCTGCCATGCCAGGCGCGCAGGATGCTGGCGATCATCTGGGTGACCGTGGTCTTGCCATTGCTGCCAGTGACGGCAATCAGGGGCAGCTGCACCTGGGCACGCCAGGCCTGGGCCAGCAGGCCGAGCGCCTGCTTGCTGTCCGGCACCTCGATGCCGGCCAGGCCGGCTTCGGCCAGGCCGCGCTCGGCCAGGGCCGCCACCGCGCCGGCTGCAGCGGCCTGGGGCAGGAAGTCATGCGCATCGAAGCGCTCGCCGCGCAGGGTGACAAACAGATCACCGGCCGCCAGGCTGCGCGTGTCGCTGTGCACGCGCTGGATGGCGGTGTCGGGCGAGCCGATCAAGCGCGCCGTGGGCAGCAGCGGCAGCAACAAAGCATGGGCCTGGCCGAGGGTCATCAAGGCTTGGGCGCTCACAGACCGGCCCTCCGGATCAGGGCGGCGCGCGCTTCGTCCACATCGGAAAAGGGGTGACGCTGACCCTCAATTTCCTGGTAGTCCTCATGGCCCTTGCCAGCCACCAGGATGACGTCGCGCGGGCCCGCTTGCAGCACGGCTTCGGCGATCGCTTCGCGGCGGTCCACCACGCTGAGGTGGCCGGCACCGGCCGGCAGGCCGGCTTCAATATCGGCCAGGATCTGCTGCGGCGCTTCGCTGCGCGGGTTGTCGCTGGTGACGATGACGCGGTCGGCCAGGCGGGCCGCGATGGCACCCATGGCCGGGCGCTTGCTGCGATCGCGGTCACCGCCGCAGCCGAAGACGCAGACCAGCTTGCCGCCGCGCGCCTGGGCCAGCGGGGCCAGGGCGCCGAGTGCCTTGTCCAGGGCATCGGGTGTGTGGGCGTAGTCCACCACCAGCTGGGGCAGCTCCAGGCCGTTGCCAACCCGTTGCATGCGGCCCGGCACGGGGGTGACGAGGCCGGCCACGGCGGCCACCTCGGCCAGGCCATGGCCCAGGGCACGCAGGCCACCGATCACGGCCAGGAGGTTGGAGACGTTGTATTCGCCGATCAGGCCGGTTTCCACCAGCACCGTCTGATCCGCTTCCTTGAGCGTGAACGCCAGGCCGCCGGCACGGTAATGCAGATCGATGGCGCTGAGGCGTGCCTCGCGGTTCAGACCATAGGTCCAGACATCGAGGCTGCCCTGCAAGGCCGCAGCCAGTTCGACACCCTTGGCATCGTCGAGATTCACCACCGCAGCCTGCAGACCCGGTCGATCGAAGAGCTCGCGCTTGGCGGCCCAGTAGGCCTCCATGCTGCCGTGGTAGTCGAGGTGGTCCTGCGTGAAATTGGTGAACAGGGCGACGCGGATCTGCGTGCCGTCCAGGCGGTGTTCTTTCAGGCCGATGCTGGAGGCCTCAATGGCGCAAGCCCCATAACCCTCATCCTGCATGCGCCGGAAGGCGGCCTGCAGCAGCACCGGGTCGGGGGTGGTCAGGCCGGTGTAGTCGATCTGGCTTGGCAGCTCGCGGCCCGGGATGGGCGGTTCGCCCACGCCCAGGGTGCCGACCACGCCGCAGCGCTGGCCCAGCAGGCTCAGGGCCTGCGCGGTCCACCAGGCGGTGCTGGTCTTGCCATTGGTGCCGGTGCTGGCGATCACGGCCAACTGCCGGGAGGGCTCGCCGTAATAGGCCGCGGCGATCAGGCCGGTGCGGGCCTTGAGCCCGGGGAGCGAGGCCACGCGGGCGTCGACAAAGCCATGGGCCTCCACGCCGTCGTCCTCGACCAGGCAGGTGGCGGCACCGGCCGCCAACGCGCCGGCCACAAAGCCGCGGCCGTCACGGGCATAGCCGGGCCAGGCGATGAAGGCATCACCGGCCTGCACCTGGCGGCTGTCGGTGCGCAGGGCGCCGGTGGTCCATTCCTGCAACCAGCGGGCGGCCGCTTCGGGAGACTTGAGTCGTGTCAACATGGCTTCAGAGAATCTCGTCCAGGGCCGGCGCGGGTCGCGTGGCCAGAATTTGGGAGCTGACGGCCAGATCCGGCGGCACGCCCAGCAGTTGCAGGCTCTTGCCCACCACCTGGCTGAACACGGGGCCGGCCACCTTGCCGCCGTCGTGGAAACGGCCGGTGGGCTCATCCACCATCACCGCAACAATCAAACGCGGCTGATCGATCGGCGCCAGGCCGACGAACCAGGCGCGGAACTTGTTCTTGTTGTAGCCACGGCCTTCTTGCTTGTAGGCCGTGCCCGATTTGCCGCCGACGCTGTAGCCCTCGCTGCGCGCCTTCAGCGAGGTGCCGCCCTGCTCGGTCACGGTCTGCAGCATGGCGCGCACCTGGCGAGTGGTGCCGGGGCTGAAGATGCGCTGGCCCTGCACGGCCTCGCCATCCGAGAGCTTGGTCATGCGCAGCGGGATGATCTCGCCGTCGTTCGCGAACACGGTATAGGCGCGCGCCAGCTGCAGCAGCGAGGTGGACAGGCCATAGCCATAGCTCATGGTCGCCTGCTCGATCGGCCGCCATTTGTGGGCCGGACGCAAGGTGCCGGCGACAGCCCCGGGGAAGTCGATCTGCGGCCGGCGGCCCAGACCCAGGCTGGTGTAGAGCCCGTGCATCTCCTGGGCCGGCATCTGCAGGGCCATCTTGACCGTGCCGACATTGCTGGAGCGCTGGATGATCTCGGCCACGGTCAGCGAATCGCTGGGGTGGGAATCGTGAATGGTGGCGCCGGTGATGGTCATGCGGCCGCCGTCGGTGGCGATCACGGTGTCGGCGCGCACGCGGCCGCTGTCCATGGCCTGGGCAGCGATGAAAGGCTTCATCACCGAGCCCGGCTCGAAGACATCGGTCAGCGCGCGGTTGCGCAGCTGCTCGCCGCTCAGATGCTTGCGCTGGGCGGGGTTGTAGCTGGGGAAATTGGCCAGGGCCAGAACCTCGCCGCTGCGCGCATCGAGCACCACCACCGAGCCGGCCTTGGCCTGGTTCTCGGCCACCGCGCTGCGGATGGCCTGGTAGGCGAAGTACTGGGTCTTGGCATCGATGGACAGGGCCACATCGCGGCCGTTGTGGGCCGGCACGGTTTCGCCCGCCGCTTCAACCACGCGGCCGAAGCGGTCGCGCATGACCGAGCGCTGGCCATCGCGGCCTTGCAAATCCTTCTGGAAGGCCAGTTCAATGCCCTCCTGACCCTGCTCTTCCAGATTGGTGAAGCCCACGACATGCGCAGCAGCTTCGCCCTCGGGATAGTGGCGCTGAAACTCGCGGTCCTGAAATACGCCCTTGAGCTTGAGCGCTTGCACGCGGGAGGCCGTCTCGCCATCCACCTGGCGGCGCAGCCAGACGAAGCGCGTGCTGGGATCGAGCTTGGCGCTCAACTCCGCCTCGCTCAGGCTCAGGGCCTGAGCCAGCGCACGACGCTGGGCTGGGCTGGCATCGACCTCGGCCGGGATGGCCCAGAAGGAGGGCACGGCCACGCTGCTGGCCAGCACCTGACCGCTGCGATCCTGGATGCGGCCGCGGCTGGCCGGCAGCTCCAGGGTGCGCACCAGGCGCGAATCACCCTGCTTCTGGAAGAACTCGGTGCCGATCACCTGGACATAAAGTGCCCGGCCCAGCAAGGCGGCCAGACCGGCGCCAACCAGGGCCAGCAGGAACTGCGAGCGCCAGACCGGCGTGCGCGTACTCAGCACCGGGCTGTGGCCATGGCTGAGGCCGCGCCGCAGCGACGGCGCCGGGCGGTGGGGATGGCGGCGCGAGAGCAGTCGCTTCCACATGGTCAGAAGCTCTCTTCCACGGCCTGGGCAGCCGCCGGCTTGCCGGCGCTCTGGCTGGCCACGATCATCGGCTTGACTTCCAGATCGGTGGGAACGCCCAGCAGGCGCAGGCTTTGCGACACCACCTGGCTGAACACCGGGCCGGCCACGGCGCCTCCGTAGTACACGCCGTTGCTGGGCTCATCCACCATCACCGCGACGATGATGCGGGGCTTGCTGATCGGCGCGAGGCCGACAAACCAGCTGCGGTACTTGTTGCCGGCATAGCCCTTGCCTTCTTGCTTGTGCGCCGTGCCGGACTTGCCGCCCACGCTGTAGCCGCTGGCCATGGCCAGCGGCGCGGTGCCGCCCGGGGCGGCGGCGGCCTGCAACATCTGGCGCACGTCGTAGGCGGTCTTGGGCGAGAAGACCTTGAGGCCGCGCACCGGCTCACCACCGGGCTGATGCAGCATGGTGACAGGGATGACCTCGCCATCACGCGCGAACACGGTGTAGGCACGCGCCAGCTGCAGCAGCGAGGCCGAGAGACCATAGCCATAGCTCATGGTGGCCTGCTCGACCGGGCGCCAGCTCTTGTAGGGGCGCAGCTTGCCGGTGATGGCGCCGGGGAAATCGATCTGCGGACGCTGGCCCAGGCCGATGGCCGTGAACATCTCGTGCATCTCACGCGGCTGCATGGTCATGGCCATCTTGACCGTGCCGACGTTGCTGGACTTCTGGATCACCCCGGCCACCGAGAGCTCGCCATGCGGGTGGGCGTCGGTGATCCGGGAGCCGGTGATGACGATGCTGCCCGGTGCGGTCTGGATGGTGGTCTCCGGCGTCACCCGGCCGGTCTCCAGCGCCAGCGCGGCGATGAAGGGTTTCATGGTGGAACCGGGTTCGAAGATGTCGGTCAGCGCGCGGTTGCGCAGCTGGGCGCCACTGAGGTTCTTGCGCTCGCTGGGGTTGTAGCTGGGGTAGTTGGCCAGGGCCAGCACTTCGCCGGTCAGCACGTCCAGCACCACCACGGAGCCGGCCTTGGCCTTGTGCTCGGCCACCGCATCACGGATGCGCTGGTAGGCGAAGAACTGGACTTTGGAATCGATGGACAGATCGATGTCGCGGCCGTTGGCGGCGGGCACACGCTCGCCCACATCTTCATCCACGACCCGGCCCAGGCGGTCGCGCACGACCGAGCGCGAGCCGTCCTTGCCCTGCAGCGCCTTCTGGAAGGCCAGCTCGATGCCTTCCTGGCCGCGCTCTTCGATATTGGTGAAGCCGACCACATGGGCCGCGGCCTCGCCCTCGGGATACTTGCGCTTGTACTCGCGGTCCTGGAACACACCTTTGAGGCCCAGGGCCTTGATATCGGCGGCCACCTGATCCTCGGCCTGACGACGCAGCCAGACGAAGCGGGTGCTGGGGTCCAGCTTGCGTTCGAGTTCGGCGGGGCTGATGCCCAGGATCTTGGCCAGGGCGCGGCGCTTGGCCGGGTCTTCGTCGACTTCCTTGGGGATGGCCCAGATCGAGGGCACAGCCACGCTGGCGGCCAGGACCTGGCCACTGCGGTCGTTGATGCGGCCGCGGCTGGCGGGCAGCTCGACCGTGTGCACAAAGCGGGCCTCGCCCTGCTTTTGATAGAACTCGGTGCCGATCACCTGCACATACAGCGCGCGACCGAGCAAGCCGGAAAAGGCCAGGCCGACCAGGCCGACCAGAAAGCGCGAACGCCAGGGCGGGGTCTTGGAAGCCAGCAAGGGGCTGGTGGAATAGCTGACGGCGCGCGCGCTCTGCGGGCGCAGGCTGGCCGACTTGGCCGATGTGGCCTTGTGCGGGCGCTGGGTGGCACCAGGCGCCGATCTCTGGCTGCGGTCGCCGCCACCGAACCACTTCCTCATGGCCGGGCTCCAGTGCTGGCCGCTGCAGCGGCTACAGTGGCGCGAGCCCCTTGCTGATCGTCCACCTGCTGGCTCACGGCCGGGGTGATGCCGCGCATTTGCAGGCGCTCGCGCGCCACCTTCTCGACACGGATGTTGGTGGCCTGGGCATGGCGTTCGGCCTGCAGGCGCTGGCTATCCGCTTCCAGACGGCGGCCCTCGGCCTGCTCACGGTCAACGGCCGTGAAGAGGCGGCGCGCCTCGTAGGCACTGCGCACCAGCATCAGGCCGCTGGCCAGCACAGCGATCAGCAGGATGAAGTTCAGCCGCCCCACGGAATCAGCCGCCCGTACGTTGGTGGCGCCGCTTCTGGTGTTCGACCGGCAGCGGCGCGTCGGTGCGCTCGGCCACGCGCAGCACGGCGGAGCGGGCGCGCGGATTGGCGGCCACCTCGGCCTCGCTGGGCTTGATGCGGGCAATGGCGCGCAGAGGCAGCGCCTTGGGTTCGGCAAACAGGGCGCGGCGGTCGACGATGTCCTTGCTGTGCGCGCCGATGAAGGTCTTGACGATGCGGTCTTCCAGCGAGTGGAAGCTGATCACGGCCAGGCGGCCGCCCGGGGCGAGCAGGCGCAGTGCGGCGTTCAGCCCCTGCTCGAGCTCCTCAAGCTCGCCGTTGACGTGAATCCGAAGAGCTTGAAATGTGCGCGTTGCAGGGTTCTGGCCCGCTTCGCGGGTTTTGACTGCACGAGCCACGACTTCGGAAAGTTCATCGGTGCTTCGCACAGGACTCTCGCTCTCCCGACGAGCAACAAGCGCCTTTGCAATCTGAACAGCAAACCGTTCTTCCCCATAGTTCCGTATCACTTCCGCGATCTGGCGCTCATCGGCGCGGGCCAGGAAATCCGCGGCGCTCTCGCCGCGGGTGGTGTCCATGCGCATGTCCAGCGGGCCGTTGAAACGGAAGCTGAAACCGCGCTCGGGGTTGTCGATCTGCGGGCTCGACACACCCAGATCCAGCAGCACGCCCTGCACCTGCTCGATGCCCAGACCGGCCAGCTGCGAGCGCATGTCAGCAAACGGCGAATGCAGGATGCGAAAGCGCGCATCGGTGATGGCGGTGGCGCCGCTGCTGGCCGCGGCAATCGCCTCCAGATCGCGGTCGATGCCGATCAGGCACCCCTGCTCGCCGAGCTTGGACAGCAGCAGGCGCGAGTGGCCGCCGCGGCCGAAGGTGCCATCGACATAGCAGCCATTGGGGTCATTGAGCACACCCTCCACCGTTTCGTGCAGCAGCACGGTGGTGTGGGAGAACTGGGGCGTTGCGGTGTCTTGTGGGGCGTCCATCAGAAGCTGAAGTCCTTGAGGGCGTCCGGCAGTTCGGATTCCATCACCTTGGCCTCATGCGCGGCGTAGGTGGCGGCATCCCAGAGTTCGAAGTGGCTGCCCATGCCGAGCAGCATCACGTCTTTTTGCAAACCGGCTGCGGCACGCAGCTCGGGCGAGATCAGCACGCGGGCGGCGCTGTCGATCTCCACATCCATGGCATTGCCGAGGAACACCCGCTTCCAGCCGGCCGCCGACATGGGCAGGGCGGCGATGCGGTCGCGGAAGGCCTCCCAGGCCGGGCGGGGGAAGACCATCAAGCAACCTTCCGGATGCTTGGTAACCGTCAGCTGCCCGGCGCACAGGGCCTGCAGCACCTCGCGGTGGCGTGTCGGGACGGCCAAACGCCCCTTGGCATCCATTGCCAAGGCTGAAGCCCCCTGAAACACAAAATTCGCCACGGCGACCCACCAAAATGCACTTTTCCCCACTTTACTAACCGAACCCCGGCCAGTCAAGGCAAATCGCAAAAAATTCCAATGAAATCAAGCACTTAGAAACAACTTCTCGACACTTTGCGCATCTAAAACTCGTTCAAAATGAAGGACTTGCAAAGCTGTCTGCAAGTGGAAGATGAACTTGGAAACAAGAAAAACTGTTGCAAGTCACATCGAGGCGCTGCGCGCAGCCGTTCCGCCGCCAAAATGCGCTTCAGCTTCCCAGGCGCTTGTCGAAAATCAAAGTCAAGCGTGTGAAAGTGTTCGAGGCGCCCGACAGGCCGCCGGCTCCGCCTGAGTGCATGACGAGGTCATATTGAGCAGAAAAGCTTCCAGCTCGCTGTTTTTCGCGATTGCGCTCGGCGCCAGCATCGGTCTGCTGCTGCCAGCCATGGCCGTGGGCGGCTTTCTGATCGGCCTGCGTGAACCCCAGGTGGCCGAGGCGGCGCAGCAGCGTGAACTGGACGCCAAGCTCGATGTGCTGGTCAGCAGCCTGCCCGAGCTGCTCTGGAACCTGGACACGGTGGCCGCGCGCGAGGTGGTCTCGGCCATCATGACTTCGCCCGATGTGGTGCGCGTCAACGTCAGCGACGCCTCGCAAGGCCAGCCCTTCATCGAGATGAGCTTCCCCGAGCGCAAGAAGGGGCAGAGCATCAAGGGCGAGCGCGAGATCTTCCGCGGCCTGACCCGCATCGGCCACATCCAGATCGAGATCGACAACCACCTCAGCACCGCCGCCCTCACCCGCCAGCGCTGGCTTTACGGCGCCACCGTCGGCGGCCAGCTGCTGGTCTCGCTGGCCCTGATCCTGGCCCTGGTCAACTCGCGCCTGATGCGACCGCTGCGCGAGCTGGGCGACTTCGCCAACGACCTGGCCGAAGGCCGCTTCAGCGCCGAGCTCAAGCCCGGCCGGCCCGACGAGATCGGCCTGCTGGGCGGTCATCTGGGCCACATGCGCGATGCGCTGCAGCAGCAGTTCGAGGCCCAGCGGGCCCTGATCGAACGCCTGCGCGGCATGGCCGAGACCGTGCCCGGCGTGGTCTACCAGCTGCGCCTAGGCACCGACGGGCGCTTCAGCTTTGCCTACGTCAGCGAGGCGGTGAAGGACTATTTCCACCTGAGTGCGGCGGCCCTGAGCCACGACGCCGAGCCCTGGTTCGCCCAGATCGACCCGGCCGACCGCGCCAGCGTGCGCGAATCGCTGCTGGCCTCGGCCCGCCACCTGGCGCCCTGGCAGCAGGAGTTCCGCACCCATTTCGGCGACGGCAGCGAGCGCTGGATCTTCGGCAACGCGATTGCCCAGCTGGAAGAAGGTGGCAGCGTGCTCTGGCACGGCTTCCTGACCGACATCTCGCGCCAGCGCCGCGACGCGCTGGAGCTGCTGCGCTACCGCCACCATCTCGAAGAGCTGGTCGAGGCCCGCACCGCCGAGCTGGCCGAGGCCACCCACGCGGCGCAGGCGGCCAGCCTGGCCAAGAGCGCCTTCCTGGCCAATATGAGCCACGAGATCCGCACGCCGATGAACGCCATCATCGGCCTGACCTATCTGGTGCAAAGCGACACCACCGAGCCCGAGCAGCAAGAGCGCCTGCAGAAGGTGGCCGATGCCGCCGAGCACCTGCTCAGCGTCATCAACAATGTGCTCGACTTCTCCAAGATCGAGGCCGGCAAGCTGCAGCTGGAGCACACCGAGTTCACCGTCATCCAGGTGCTGGACAACATCTCCAGCATGCTGGCCCAGCGGGCCCACGAGAAGCAGCTGCGCGTGCAGCTGGATCTGGACGACCTGCTGTCCACCCAGGTGCTGCTGGGCGACGCCCAGCGCATCACCGGGGTGCTGCTGAATTTCGCCGGCAATGCCGTCAAGTTCACCGAGGCCGGCTTCGTGCGCCTGAGCGCACGGGTGCAGGAAGACCTGGGCCATGCCCTGCGCCTGCGCTTCGAGGTGCAGGACAGCGGCATCGGCATCGCCGAGGAAGCCCAGGCCCGCCTGTTCCAGGATTTCGAGCAGGCCGACAGCTCCACCACCCGCCGCTACGGCGGCACCGGCCTGGGCCTGGCGATCTGCCGGCGCCTGGCCGAGCTGATGCAGGGCGAGGTGGGGGTGCACAGCGCGCCGGGCCAGGGCAGCCGCTTCTGGTTCTCGTTGCAGGTGGACAAGAGCGAGGCCGAGCTGCCGGTGCTGCCCGGCCCGCCGCGCGGCACCGCGGCGCGCGAGCAGCTCAAGCAGTTCAGCGGCACGCGCATCCTGCTGGCTGAAGACAACGCGGTGAACCAGGAGGTGGCCGTGGCCCTGCTGGGCAGCGCCGGCCTGCAGGTCGATGTGGCGGGCGATGGCCAGGAGGCCTTGCGCATGGCCGGCGAGTTCGATTACGCCCTCATCCTCATGGATGTGCGGATGCCGCTGATGGACGGCCTGGACGCCACCCGTGCCATCCGCGGCCTGCCCCTGGGCCGGGACGTGCCGATTCTGGCCATGACGGCCAATGCCTTTGCCGAGGAGCGCCAGCGCTGCCTGGACGCTGGCATGAACGACCATGTGGCCAAGCCCGTGGTGGCCGAGCAGCTCTTCGCCACCCTGGCCAGCTGGCTGAGCCGCCGCGCCGAGCAGCGCCGCCTGCAGGCCCAGCAGCAGCTGCAGCTGCCGACCGAGCTCTGACGCAGCGCCTGCGCCACCCAAAGAAACGGGGCCTTGCGGCCCCGTTCTTCATTCCCAGCCAGAAAAAAGGGCGCGGCCCCTCAGTTGCTTTCCTTGATCAGGCGCCCTGAACCGGCCTGGATGGGCCGGGCATTCATCGGGTAGAGGCGCGAGAAGATGGCGATCTGGTTGGGCGAGACCTGCACCGGCGTGCGCATCACCATCCAGAGCACGCCCTCCGAACAGGGCGGCGTGGTCAGCGAGCCCATATAGGTGTAGTAAGCGCGGTTCTCGGGCAGCAGCTGGTTCAAGTCCAGCAAGCCCGGCGCGGGCAAGGCCTCGCCTTTTTCCAGCGGCAGGTTGTTCCAGATGGTTTGCACCAAGGCCTGGTCCTGACCGCGCTCCAGCAGCACGGCCACCACGGCCAGCCGGCCTTCAGCATCTTTGTGCACCAGATGGGCCACCATGTCGTACTGGCGGCCGTTGATGCGCTCTTCGCTGGGGCGGTGGAAGTGGAACTGCAGCAGCTCGAAACGCCGGCCCATGACCTGCAACGCATTGCCCGGCGCCACGTTGACCTGGATGGTGTGGCCGTTGTCCAGCACGGCAAAGCTGCTGGGGCGGTACTCGAACTGGATCTTCTCCAGATCGACGCGAATGCCCTCGCGGATGTCGATCGGGCTCTGGCGCGTGCCCACCGCGCATTGGCGGAACTCGGGGCTCAACTCGGCCCATTTGTCGGGAGAGCCCTCGCCGGCATAACCCCAGTGCACATGGCCACCTGCGGCGCCATGCTTGGCCTCATGCCCGGCCTCGGCCTTGCTGGGCTTGCCACCCTTGGCCTTGGTGCTCTTGCCGCCCTCCTCGCCGCCGCCCTTGCTGGTCACTTTCATGCCTTTGGGCGACTCGGATTTGTCGCTCAGTCGCTCCGCCAGACGCTGGCGCAACACATCGAGCGACTCGTCGGCCGCCCGGGCCGGCGCCAGCGACATCAGGCTCAACAGGGACAGACTGAGGATGAGAGGGCGAAGCCGTGGCCGCCGGGTGATGAGTTCAGACTTGGATTCAGACATGCGCAACTCCCGGCCCGAGAACCGGGCCTGCTCGTCATGTCTTCGGACAAAACCGCGCCGGCTTGAGATCCGGCAGACGCTGCGCCAGGTTCAGGACGGCACGTCGCCCTTGATCCACAGCCAGGACAGCAGGCCGATGCTCATCAGCCCCATCGAGGCCAGGGCCAGCGCGAGCGTGGAGTGCATGACCAGGGGCACGACCACGCCGGCCACCAGGCCGTTGGCCGCGCTGCCGATACAAGCCTGCAGCGAGGACGCCATGCCGCGCCGCTCGGGCACGACATCGAGCACCATCAGCGTCACCACCGGCACCATCAGCGCCCAGCCGAAGGAGAAGGTCGAGATCACCGGCAGGGCCCAGAAGGGGCTGGGAGGCAGCAGCAGGTTGAGCGTCACATTGAGCAGCGACACCAGCACCATGATGGTGAAGCCGATGCGGATCTGGCGCTTGGGCTGGATGCGCCCGGCCAGGCGGCCGCTCAGCGCCGCGCCGCCCATGATGCCGCCGATGGAAAAACAGAAGAACCAGAAGAACTGCGTCGGCGCCAGCTGCAGATGCTCGCCCACGAACACCGGCGCCGCCAGCACGTAGAGAAACATGCCGTTGAACGGGATGCCGCTGGCCAGGGCCAGCAGCACGAAGCGGCGGTTGATGACCAGCTGCCGGTAGCCACGCATCAGCTCGCCGACATGGAAACGATGGCGGTCTTTCTCATGCAGGGTTTCGGGCAGCAGGCGCCAGTTGGCCACCAACAAGGCCACGCCCACCAGCACCAGGAACCAGAAGATGGAATGCCAGTCGGCATGCACGAACAGAAAGCCGCCCACCATGGGCGCGATCGCCGGCGCCACACCGAAGAAGATGGTCACCTGCGACATCACCCGCTGCGCCTCGGACGGCGGGAACATATCGCGGATGATGGCGCGCGACACCACGATGCCGGCCCCGGCCGACATGCCCTGCACCGTGCGCCAGAACACCAGCTGGCCGATGCTGCCAGCCAAGGCACAACCGACCGAGGCCAGCGTGAACACCGCCATGCCCACCAGCACCACCGGCCGCCGGCCGAAGCTGTCGGACAAGGCGCCGTGGAACAGATTCATCACCGCAAAGCCCAGCAGGTAGCTGGACAGGGTCTGCTGCATCTCCACCGGCGTGGCCTGCAAGGCTGCGGCAATGCCCGCAAAGGCCGGCAGATAGGTGTCGATGGAAAACGGGCCCACCATGCCCAGGCCGGCCAACAAGACGGCCAAGGCCCAACGGGGTGCGCGCCACAAACGGCTGGCTTCGGGATTCATGGAAGGGGCTGCGGGCTCAGACGAGGTTCACACGCGCGGCGACGATGCCTGGTGAAACGGAGCGCCGCCAGTGTAGCGGCCGCCCCTACACTGCGCGCCTCCAAGGCTTTGCACAGCGAACACACACCATGAGCACGGACGGCACCAAGGCAGACTTTTTGAATCTGGGCGTGATCGGCCTGGGCGTGATGGGCCAACGCATGCTGGAGCGGCTGCAAGGCCACGCCCGCCTGCGCGCCAGCTGGGTCTGGGACGCCAACCCGGCGGCCCTGGCCCAGACCCTGGCACGCTACCCCCATCTGCGCGTTGCCGACAGCGCCGAGGCCTTGATCCAGAGCCCGGGCTTGCACAGCCTCTACATCGCCACGCCGCCGGCGGCCCATCTGCGCTTGAGCGAACTGGGCTTCGACGCCGGCCTGGCCGTGTTCTGCGAGAAGCCGCTGACGGTGGATTTCCCCGGCGCGCGCCGCTGCATCGCCCGCATCGCGGCCGAGGGCCAGCGCGCGGCGGTCAACTTCGCCCTCGCCTCCTCGCCGGGCCTGGCCTTGCTGCAACAACGCTTCGGCGCTGAGGCCAGCGCACCCAGCCTGGGCCGCTTGCAGCACATCGAACTGGAGCTGGCCTTTGCCGCCTGGCCCCGCCCCTGGCAGGCCGCCGCGGGCGTCTGGCTGGCCGAGCGTGAGGAAGGCGGCTTCAGCCGCGAGGTGCTGTCGCACTTCATCTTCGCCGCCCAGCGCGTGCTGGGCCCGGCCCGACTGCTGCGCAGCGAGGTGTTTTTCCCCACCGAAGGCCGAGGCGCCGAAACCCAGCTGACCGCTGAACTCGAGATCGGCGCTGTGCCCCTGCGCATCCGCGGCCGTGTCGGCGGCGAACAAGCCGACCTCAATCGCATGGTCTGGCATGGCGAGCACGGCACGCTGGAACTGGGCGAATGGTTCACCCGCATTCAGGACACCAGCACCTCCGCCGAGGCTTTGGCCCCGGAGTTGCAACGCGAACGCAGCCGCCTCGACCAGCTCGATCAATGGGCGGCCCTGATCGAAGGCCGCCGCCACGGCCTGCCCGGCTTCGCCGAAAGCCTGGCCGTTCAGGAAACCATTGAGGCACTGCTGCAAGCGCCGGCCTGAGGACAGGGTTCGACAGGCTGGTTGCGGCACTTTGCGGTCGTCCCGTGCGCTGATCGCTCACGCTGCGGTGGCTCGGCCCGCCGCCGGGCTCATGGTTCGCGGGTCGGCTCTGAGAGCCGACTTCCCTCGCTGCTCACTCCGCGGCTCAGCGGC
>NZ_JBXAGJ010000031.1:0-42816 GCF_058794035.1 Roseateles sp. GW835-FHT13E02 | reverse complement strand
GACCCCGGAACCATGAGCCCGGTGGCGGCACGGGCTGCAGGGCCTCACGAGCAAAACCAAAGGCTGCTTCGTGCCGCGAGCCGCCGCTCGCGCCAACCAAAAAAGAGGCGCAAGCCGCTTGAAGCTGCTTGCGCCTTGAGAAGCCGGGCAGGTGTTGGAGTCGGGCCGGAGCCCGGCCCGCCCGGGCCAGGGAAACCTGGGTTGGAGTTCTGTGCAGCGGATCAGGACTTGGCCGGGGTGGCTTCGGTCTTGGTTGCGGCCGGGGTGGCGCTGGGCGTGGTCACCGCAGTAGCGGCCGCCTCGGTGGCAGGCTTCTTGGGTGTGGCCGGGCCGGCGCCGTCGGTCTTGTTCACCGGGCTGGGCGTGGCCGCCACCGGGGCGGTGGTTGCGGCGGGCGTGGCGGCAACCGTGGTGGCCGGCTTGGCCGCGGGGGCGGCGGCCACCGCCGGCGTGGCCGGGGCAGCAGCCGTGGTCACCGGAGCTGCAGCCTGGCTGGTCTTCGCAGCGGCCGGGGCTGTTTTGTGGGCGTGGGCCTTCTTGTGCTCGCCCTTGTGCTCCGTCTTCGCAGCAGCGCTGTGCTGCTCGGTTTTTGCGTTAGCCTCCTTGGTGGCGGTCGCCAGGGGCGCCGCAGTCGTTGTGGTGGCAGCCGGTGCAGGGGTGGTGGCTGCCGTGGCCGTGGGGTTGGCGCTGACCGGCTTGGTGGCTTCGGCGGCCATGGCGCTACCCAAGGACAGAGCCAGCAGCGCGGGGATCAGAGCGGTCTTCAGAGCGTTGGACTTGGTGTTCATCAGGATTTCTCCAAGGGTTGCGAAAGGTACCTGCACAACGACGCCCGATGAGCGCTCGTTGACCCTGTTTCTTGGCCCTTGCAAAGCGTTACACGTGTCACATATCGGCACTTCGATGGGTTGATGCAAATAAAAAGGGGCGCGAAACGCGCCCCTTGTGGGTTTTGGCCGCCGCGGCGGCGATCACCAGATCTTGCAGCGCTTGCTCTCTTCCTTGACCATTTTCTGGCCCGGCTTGCAGGCGAAAGCCTGGGCAAACTCCGGCATGTTCACGGCCACACCGTTGATGCGGTAGCGGCCGGGCGAATGCGGGTTGGTCAGGGCTTGCACACGCAGCGCTTCGGGGCGTGCGGTGTTGCAGTCCCACTGGCCGAAGCCGATGAAGAAACGCTGCTCGGGCGTCAGGCCGTCGATGGGTGCGAGCTTCTGCGTGGCGGTCTGCTCGCGCCAGGCGGCCAGGGCCAGCACCATGCCGCCCAGGTCGGCCAGGTCTTCGCCCAGGGTCAGGCGGCTGTTGATCTTGATGTCATCGACGATGGTGTACTGCGCGTATTGCTCCACCACGCAGGCGGCGCGCTTCTCAAACGCGCGGCCGTCCTTCTTGGCCCACCAGTCCTTGAGATTGCCCTTGGCATCGAACTGGCGGCCTTCGTCGTCGAAGCCGTGGATCAGCTCATGGCCGATGGTGCCGCCGGTGTTGCCGTAGCTGGGCGCGTCGTCAAGCTTGGTGTCGAAGAGCGGTGGCTGCAGCACGCCAGCGGGGAAGTTGATGTCGTTCATCTGCGCGTTGTAGTACGCGTTCACCGTCTGCGGTGTCATGCCCCATTCGCCGCGGTCCAGCGGCTTGCCGATCTTGGCCAGCTGGCGCCTGGCCTCGAACGCATGGCCGCGCTGCACATTGCCCAGGAAGTCATCACGCTTGACCTGCAGCGCGCTGTAGTCGCGCCAGACATCGGGGTAGCCAACCTTGTTGACGATGCTGTGCAGCTTCTCCAGCGCACGGGTCTTGGTGGCCGGGCTCATCCACTCGAGCGCCTGCACACGCTGGGCCATGGCGCGCTCGATCTGCTCGGTCATCTGCACGGTCTTGGCCTTGAGCTCGGGGCTGAAGTTGCGCGCCACGAACTCCTGGCCCAGGGCCTCGCCCATCTGCACATCGACCAGCTCGACGCAACGCTTCCAGCGCGCCTTGAGCTGCGGCACGCCGTTGAGCGTCTGGCCGAAGAAGTCGAAGTTGGCCTGCACCAGCGCCTGGTTCAGATGCGGCGCTTGGCTGCTCAGGGTCTGCCAGCGCAGGTAGGTCTTGATGTCGTCCAGGCTGCTCTTCTTGAGCAGGCCGGCCAGGGCCTTGAAGAAGGCCGGCTCGGTGACGTTGAAGACACGCGTGTCCGCCGGCACGCCCAGGGCTTGCTGGTAGGCCGCCCAGTCGAAGCCGGGGGTCAGGGCTTGCAGGCCACGGGCGTCGAATTTGTGGAAGGTCTTGTAGGGATCGCGCTTGTCCACCCGGCTCAGGGTGGCGCGGGCCAGGGTGGTCTCCATGGCCAGCACGCGCGCAGCGGCCGCCTGGGCTTGCGCCGGGCTGCTGCCGCTGAGCTCGAACATGCGGGCAATGTGAGCGCTGAATGCTTCCCGCATCTTGAGCGACTTCGCATCGCTCTTGAGGTAGTAGTCGCGGTCTGGCAGGCTGATGCCGCCGGCCATGGCGAAGGCGATCAGCTGGCTGGAATCGGCCAGGTCCTGGCTGGACGAGAAATAGAAGAACAGGCGCTCGTTGTTGCTGGCCAGCTGCAGGGCGGCCAGCAGGGCCGGCAGCTCCTGCTTGCTGCTCATGCCGGCGATACGGTTCAGCAAGGGTTGCAAGGGCTGCAGGCCCAGGCGCTCGGCCGCACCTTCGTCCATGCAGGCGGCGTAGTAGTCGGCCATCTTGGCCTGGCTGGCGTTCAGCTCGGCGGCCGGGCTGGTTTTCAGCCGCTCCAGGATGCCCCAGAGATAACGCTGGTTTTCATCGGCCATCTTGGCGTAGACCGACCAGCGCGACTGGTCGGCCGGCACCGGGTTCTTTTCCATCCAGCCGCCGCAGACGTACTGGTAGAAGTCTTCGCAGGGGTCGACGCTGCGGTCCATGGCCGTGAGGTCCAGGCTGGGTGTGTAGGGCAACTGGCTCAGGGGCTGCTCGGCGGCAGCGGCAACGGTGTCGGCCGGCGCTTGCTGGGCTTGGGCCAGCAGGCTCAGCGTGCCCAGGCTCAGGGCGCTGAGCAGGGCTTTCAGGGGCGTGGACATGGGGGGCATGGGGGAGGCATCCTTGGCGACCGCGGGGGGTCGAAGCCTGGGATTCTCCGCCAAGCTCGTGAGCGTCAGCGGCTGCGCTTCTTGAGCACTTCGTCCTGCCAGGTCTGGCGCAGCTTTTTCAGCTCCCAGGCCCAGACAAAAGGCCGCAGCGCGCGGGCCGGGCGGTACTGGGCCGGGTCGAGCAGGCGCTGCCGCACATCGGCCGGCAGTTCCAGATGCTCCAGGCGGATGGGCCGCGCATAGCCGCGCGCCAGCTGCAGCTGGCCGGGGTCGCTGAAGATGTACTCGCGCGCCAGGAGAGCGGCATTCGGGTGCGGGGCGTGGCGGTTGATGAGGGTGGTGTAGCCGCTGGTCACCGAGCCGTCGCTGGGGATCAGCACCTCGTACTCGCTGGGGCGGCGCACGCGGCTGCGGTGGCCCAGGGCGACGAAATCCCAGAGCAGGTAGACATCGGCACTGCCACGCTGCAGATCGGACACCATGGCATTGCTGTGCACCAGGCGGCCTTGCCGCTCCAGCTTGGCAAAGGCCTCCAGCGCTGGCTGCAAACGGGTTTCGTCCCCGCCCAGGGCAATGGCGGCGGCCAGCACATTGGCGCTGGCCTGGGCCGAGCTGCCGACGCCGCCCACCTGCACGGTGTACGGTCCCTCGAACAGGGCGCGCCAGCTGCCCGGCACCCGGCCACCGGTGCGCCGGGTGTTGACGGCAAAGGCTATCGTGCCGGTGTAGGCCAGGGCCCAGAAGCCGTCCTCGTCACGCGCCCAGGCGGGCAGTTGCGACCAGACCATGGGCTTGTGCGGCCGGCTGATGCCACGCCCACGGGCCACCGCGCCGTATTCGAAGCCGACATCGCCCAGGTCGGCCGTGGCGCGGCTGCCCTCGCTGGCCATGCGCTCGATCTCGTCGGCGCTGTTCATGTTCTCGTCGCTGTGCTCGATGCCGTAGAGCCGTTTCAGATCGGCCCAGATGCCGCCCCAGTTGGCCCAGTGGTCCGGCATGCCGAGGGTGTGCAGCCGGCCCTCGGCGCGGGCGGCTGCCACCAAGGCGGGCGGCGGATTGAACAAAGCTTCAGCGACCGGAGGCGCCATCGGCTGCGCCAGCACCCGTCCGGTCGGCAGGCCCAGGGTACCCAGCAGCAGGTGGCGGCGCTTCATGCGCGGATTGTTACAGCTTGCGCACTGGCACGGCTTCGATGCCTGCGTGATCGCGCGGGTCTCAGCCCAGAACGCGCAGGATTTCCTCTCCGTAGGCTTCCAGCTTCTTGGCGCCCACGCCGCTGATGCCGGCCAGCTCGTCCAGACTTTGCGGGTTCTGGCGCGCCATCTCGGCCAGGGTGACGTTCTGGAAGATCACATAGGCCGGCAGGCCATGTTCCTTGGCCACCTCGGCACGCCAGCTCTTGAGCTGCTCGAAGCGTTCCAGCGCGTCCTCGTCCAGCTCGATTGGAGCCGTGCTCTTGCCCTTGCCAGTTCCGCCGCTGCGGCTGAGCTTGCCGCGCTTGGGCGCCACGCTGGGCACGCGCAGCAGCAGCTGCACCTCGCCCTTGAGCACGGCGCGGGCGCTGTCGGCCAGGGCCAGGGTCATGTACTCGCCTTCGGTGAAGACATGGCCCAGGGCGATCAGCTGGCGCAGCACGGCGCGCCACTGGGTTTCCGGCAGGTCAGCGCCAATGCCCCAGGTGGACAGGCTTTGGTGGCCGTACTGCGTGACCTTGTCGGTGACCTTGCCGCGCAGCACATCGATCAGGTGGCCGGCACCAAAGCGCTGGCCGCCGTTCTGGTGAAAGCGGTAGATGCAGCTGAGCAGCTTGCGGGCGGCATCGGTGCCGTCCCAGGTGGCGGGCGGCACCAGGCAGTTGTCGCAATTCCCACAAGCGCTGCTCATCTCACCAAAATAGGCCAGCAGGCGCACGCGCCGGCAGTCGGTCGCTTCCGCCAGGGCCAGCAAGGCGTCGAGCTTGCCGCGCTGGCCTTTCTTGAACTCTTCGCCGGCCGGGCTCTCGTCGATCATGCGGCGCTGGTTCACCACATCGGCCAGGCCGTAGGTCATCCAGGCGTCGGCCGGCGCGCCGTCGCGGCCGGCGCGGCCGGTCTCCTGGTAGTAGCTCTCGATGTTCTTGGGCAGGTCCAGGTGGGCGACGAAGCGCACATCGGGCTTGTCGATGCCCATGCCGAATGCGATGGTGGCCACCATGACGATGCTGTCTTCGCGCAGAAAGCGGTCCTGGTGGCGCTGGCGCACGGCGGCGTCCAGGCCGGCGTGGTAGGGCAGGGCCTTGATGCCGGCGCTGACCAGCCAGTCGGCCGTCTCGTCCACCTTCTTGCGGCTCTGGCAGTAGACAACGCCGGCGTCTTCGCCGTGCTCATCCTGGATGAAGCGCAGCAGCTGATCGCGCGGCTTGCTGTCCTTCTCGACGATGGTGTAGCGGATGTTGGGCCGGTCGAAGCTGCTGATGAAGATGCGCGCCTCTTCCAGGCGCAGGCGCTCGATGATGTCGGCGCGGGTCAGGTCGTCAGCGGTCGCGGTCAGCGCGATGCGCGGCACCTCGGGGTAGCGCTCGTGCAGCAGGCTGAGCGCCAGGTACTCGCTGCGGAAGTCATGGCCCCACTGGCTGACGCAATGCGCCTCATCGATGGCGAACAGGCTCAGCAGGCCGCGCTCCTGCAGCGAATCGAGCTGGGCCAGGAAGCGCGGGTTGGTGATGCGCTCGGGCGCAGCGTAGAGCATGACCAGGCGGCCGCTCATCATCTCGCGCTCGACATGGGCGGCCTGCTCGCCGCTCAGGCTGCTGTTCAAAAAGGCGGCGTGCACGCCGGCTTCTTCCAGCGCGCCGACCTGGTCGTGCATCAGGGCGATCAGGGGGCTGACCACCACGGTCACGCCTTGCTGGCTGCGGTGCCGGGCGATGGCGGGGATCTGGTAGCAGAGGCTTTTGCCGCCGCCGGTGGGCATCAGCACCAGGGCGTCGCCGCCAGCCACCACATGGTCCACGATGTCGGCCTGCGCGCCACGGAAGGCGCTGTAGCCGAAGACTTCATGCAGGATCTGCTGCGGGCGGGCGTCGGAGGAAAGGTCGGCTGATTTCATTGAGGCCGCAATGGTACGCCCCCGGCTCCCCATGATCCGTTAGGCCTTGTGCCGTCATGGCCCTGTCGTTTGAGTTCTGCACATTCCGCGCTGCGCCGGTTGGAACCGGCCATCACCCCCGTGAGCCATCCTTTTCAAGCTCACCCCACAGAACGCAGCAGGAGCCAGCCATGAAGGGCATCAAACACCCCCGCAATGACGAGACGATCAACCCGTCCGGCAATGCGTCCATCTACGATGTGATCGATCGCGTCGACAGCAAGCGCCGCAACTTCGTCAAAGGCAGTGTCGGCGTGGCCGCCTTGCAGGCCGCAGGCGGCCTGACCCTCTCGGGTCTGGTCAACACCGTCCAGGCCGGTCCCGTGCCCGCGGGCCTGGGCTTCCCTGGCATCGGTTTCGAAAGCGTGCCGGCCAGCGTGTCGGTGACCAGCGCACCGGCTGCATCGGCTGTGGCCGACCGCATCACCGTGCCCGCGGGCTATACCGCCGAGCTGTTCGTCGCCTGGGGCGACCCCATCATGCCCGGCGGCGTGCCTTTTGCCTCGGACGCCAGCAACACCGCCGCCGAGCAGGCCAAGCAGTTCGGTGCCCACAACGACGGCATGGCCTTCTTCCCCTTTGTGGGCACGGACGGCCGGCCCAGCGTGGACCGCGGCATCCTGGCCATCAACAACGAGTACACGCCTGAAGAGATCCTGACCCCCGCCGGCATTGCTGGCGCCAACCTGGCCGCGGTGCGCAAGTCGCAGGCCGCCCATGGGGTGTCCATCCTGGAAGCCCGCCGCCGCAACGGCAAGTGGATGGTGGTCAAGAACTCCGTCTACGGCCGCCGCCTGACCGCCAACACCAAGACCCGCATCTCGGGCCCGGCCGCCGGCCATGCCCTGATGAAGGCCAACGAGTACCTGATCAGCGACACCGGCAGCCAAGCCACCGGTCGTCAGACGGATGGGTTCACCGCCTACGGCACCATCAACAACTGCGCCAACGGCGTGACGCCCTGGGGCACCTACCTGACCTGTGAAGAGAACTTCAACGGCAACTTCGGTTCCAACACCGCGGTGCCTGCGCCCACCGCCGGCGAAGTCGGCAAGATGTTCAACCGATACGGTCTGACCAAGGACGGCTTCAACTACAAGTGGCACACCCAGGATCCGCGTTTTGATCTGAACGTCAACCCCAACGAAGCCAATCTGTTTGGCTGGGTGGTGGAAGTGGATCCCTACGATCCGAAGAGCGTGCCGGTCAAGCGCACGGCCCTGGGTCGTTTCAAGCACGAAAGCGCCCAGTATGTGGTCGATGCGCAAGGCCATCTGGCCGTCTACATGGGTGACGACGAGCGCAACGAGTACATCTACAAATTCGTCAGCGCCGGCAAGTTCAACCCGGCCGATCGCGTGGCCAACCGCAATCTGCTCGATGACGGCGTGCTCTACGTCGCCAAGTTCGACGCCGATCTGAGCGGCCAATGGTTGCCCCTGCTGCCGGGCACCGTGGGTGTGGACGGCGTGGCCCTGCGCGACAACCCGAACTTCGCCGGTGCCAATGATGCCGAGGTGCTGGCCAAGATCCTGATCAAGACTCGCATGGCCGCCGACGCTGTTGGCGCCACGATGATGGACCGCCCGGAATGGACCGGCGCCCGTCCGCGCATCGGCGGCTTCAACAAGATCGAGATCTACTGCACGCTGACCAACAACAACCGTCGCGGCAGCAGCGCCACGCCTTCGTCGAACAAGGCCGATGGCACGACAGCCGCCGGCTCGGCCCGCCCCGCCGTCGACGCCGCCAATCCGCGCGAAGACAACATCTACGGCCACATCATTCGCTGGCAAGAGACCGGCGACACGGTCAAGGCCACCACCTTCGCCTGGAGCTTGTTCCTGCAAGCCGGTGACACCAAGACCACCAAGCCGGCCAAGGCCACCAACAACTACAAGGGCAATATCGTGGCCGATCCCTACGGAAGCGCCGATTTCGGCGCGCCGGACGGTTTGTGGTTCGACCCGTTCGGCCGCCTCTGGGTGCAGACCGACCAGATCGGCGATGCCTCGGGCGACTGGAAGAACATCGGTGCCAACTGCATGGTCTGCGCTGACCCCAACACCGGCATGGCTCGCCGTTTCCTGACCGGCCCCAATGGCTGCGAAGTGACAGGCATCGCCATGAGCCCGGATGGCAAGACCATGTGGGTCGGTGTTCAGCACCCTGGCGAAGACGCCACGCCGAGCAATCCCGAGTTGAAGTCGCGCTGGCCGGCCAACCAATGGGGCGTGGAGTCTGACGGTGTGACCTCCCTGCCCTTCGGCCGCCCGCGTTCCGCCGTGGTGGTCATCACCAAGGACGACGGCGGCGTCATCGGCAGCTGAGGCGCCAGCGCCGGTCGCCTGGTGGCGGCCGGCCTTGTTGCCCAGCCGTGCATCTCATCTCTCCCATGGAGCAAGTCATTTCATGAAAACCTGTCTCAAGACCCTGGCCCTGGCGGCCTGCTTTCTGGCCGGCGGCGCCCATGCCGATGCGGTCGATTCCGATGCGGCTTTCGGCTCGGCCCTGCGCGTGAGCTTCAACGGCTTTGACGGCCTGATCACCCGCGACCCCGTGGAGCTGGGCCTGGCCGAAACCGGCCGCCGCGTGGTGCTGAACCCGGGCGAGGGCACGGAAATTGGCGCCAACGCGCGCGATCTGGGCGAGAACGGCCTGTGGGGCGCCCGCGGCAACCCGCTGGATGGCCTGACGCCCACGCCCACCGGCAGCGGCAACTTCCTGGCCAGCAGCAGCGGCCCGCTGCACTTCAGCTTCGGCGAAGCCGTGCAGAGCGTCGGTGCCTATCTGAATCAGTTCCGCCTCGAAGGCGAAGCCCCGAGCCTGCTGCTGACCGCCTACGGTCAGAACGGTGCCGTGCTCGAGTCCTTCAGCTACAGCATCCAGACCGCCTTCGACAGCTACAACGAAGGCAAGTTCCTGGGCTTTGTGCGAGCTCAGGCTGACATCTACGGCTTCAGCGTCGCCGGCAGCAACGTCAGCCTCGACGAGCTCAGCTTCGCCACCCCGGTGCCGGAGCCGCAAAGCGCGGCGCTCTTGCTCGGCGGCCTGGGTCTGCTGCTGGCCTGGGCTCAGCGTCGCCGCCCACAGGCCTGAGCGGCGCTTTCGCTTCGCTTGGATTCGCAAGGGGCTGTTGGCCCCTTGCGGTCATTGGAGCGCGCAGGGTTTTCCGTCAAGATGGCTCACCCCGCATCTGCAAGGAAGGCGCCCGATGGCTGAGGACTCGCACGACAAGGCCGCAGATTTGCGGCACAAGCTGATCCGCAATTTCAACCAGGTGCCGCGCGAGCGCTACACGCGCCCGCCGCTGTACGACAGCCTGGTCGGTGCCGTCTCGGACGGCACGCTGGCGCGCAAGCTCGGTTGCGGCATCGACACGGTGGCGCCGGGGCAGCAGAGCTGCCCTTACCACTTCCATCACACGCAAGAGGAGATGTTCATCATCCTCGAGGGCCAGGGCACGCTGCGGGTGGCCGGTGAGCGGCTGCCCATCCAGGCCGGCGATGTGATCTTCATCCCCTGTGGGCCTGAATACCCGCACCACATCCTCAACACCTCGGAGGCCGAGCTCAAGTACCTGAGCATCAGCACCCAGGAGCGGCCCGAGGTCTGCGAGTACCCCGATTCAGGCAAGCTCGCGGTGTTCTCGAAAGGCCCGGCCTTCATCCAGCGCCGAGACAATGGCCTCGATTACTGGGACGGCGAGCCCTGAAGATCGAGCGGCGCGCGACCCTCGTTGTTGCCGCCGCCATTGCTGCTGGCCGCCGCTTTGGCGTTGGTCAGCGCTGGCTTGTCGCCGCGGGCGTTGATGCGCGAGATGCCCGACGATTGGCGCTGCACCTCGGGCCGGCCCCAGAAATCGACCTGGCCGAAACCGGAGACCGACACCGCCAGCTGCTCGGTGGCCCAGACCTCGGCGTCGCCGATGCCGCTGATGCTGATGCCGGCGCGGGCCACTTGCAGGTTCTCGGCCTGCAGCCGGCCCTTGCCGGAGACGCGCAGGGTCAGCTCATGGGCCTGGCCGCTGATGCGGCCGGTGCCGGCGCCCGAGATGCCGAAGTTCAGCTTGTCGGCTGTGAGTTCGTCGAAGCGCGCGCTGCCGGCGCCCGAGATGGTGATGGTCAGCTGGGCGCAGCGGAAGGCGCCGGGCGCGTGCAGATCACCGGCGCCGGACAGGATCAGGTGGTTGAGTCGGCGCAGGGTCACGTCGATCTGCGGGCGCTGGCTGCGCCACATCTTCCAGCCGTCGACCGAGCGGATCTGCAGCCTGTCGCCGCTGTAGTCGAGCTCGATCTGCTTCTGCGCCTCGGCGTCGCCGGCCACGAAGACCTGGTCGCGCTCGCCCTGGATCAGGCGCACATTGGCTGTGCCCGACAGTTCCAGCCGCTCGAAGGGGCGTGAGATGTAGAGCTTGCCCTCGGCCGCCGGCGCGGCCGCTGCTGCGGGGGCTGCATTGGGGGCGGGCGCTGCGGGCGCCGCAGGGCTGACGGGGGCCACCGGCGCCGCACCGGGCTGGGCCATCACCAGCTCGCTCATCAAACAGGCCAGCAGGCCTGAACTCAGCAGCTTCCAGCTCATATCGATTGCTCCCTCAGTTTCTTGGACACATCACGGTTGGCGGTGAAGCGGGTGCCGTCCTGCATCTGCACGATCAGTTGCGAGTTCTCGTCGGGTGTCATCGACACCACGAAATCGAGGTTGACGATGCAGCTGCGCTGCAGCTTGATGAAGCGGCCGGGGTCCAGGCGCTGCTCGAAGGCGGTGATGGGCAGGTTGACCAGGTACTGGCGGCCGCCGCTGGCCACGGCCGTGTACTTGATATCCGAGCGCAGGTACTCGACCGTGTCCACCTGGATGGGAAAGATCTTGCCCTGGTCGCGCACCAGCAGCCGGGTCATGGGCGAGGTGTCGGGCTTGGCCGCCGCTTCCAGCGCCTGGGTGCTGCTGGGCTGGGCGCTGCCCTCGCTGCCGCTGCGCTGCAGGGCGTGTTGCACTGCCTCATTGAAGCGCTCTTGCGAGAAGGGCTTGAGCAGGTAATCGGCCGCATGCAGCTCGAAGGCGGTGATGGCGTGCTCGTTGTAGGCGGTGGTGAAGATCACCCGCGGCACGGCGCCCTCGCCCTTGGCCCCATCCTCGGCCAGGGCGCGCAGCACCTGCAGCCCGGTCAGGCCCGGCATATTGATGTCCATGAAAACCAGCTCGGGGCGCAGGCTGCGGATCTGCTCCAGCGCGCTCAGGCCGTCGGCGCAGCTGGCCACCAGCTCCAGCTGCGGCAGCTGGGCCACCCAGTCGGCCAGGGCCTCGCTGGCCAGGGGCTCGTCTTCGGCAATCAGGGTGCGGATGCGGGGCATGGCAGTGGCGTTCATGAGGGTCAAGCAAAAGGGTCAAGCAAGCGGGGCCTGGGGAATCCACAGGTCGACGCGAAATCCCGCACCCGGGGCGGTGTGGATGTGCATGCGGGCGCGGCCGTTGAAATCGAGCGCGAAGCGGCGGCGCAGGGCGCCCAGGCCGATGCCACCGCTGCGGTGGCCGCTGGGGGCAAGGCCGTTGGCGTCGGACTTGTCGCCCGCCTCGGGTTGGTTCAGCCGCGCCGGTTCGCAGCCGGCACCGTCGTCTTTGACGGTCAGCGCCAGGGCTTGCGTCAGCGCATCGCGGCGCGAGCTGATGCTGATGCAGCCACCCTTCACGCTGGGCGAGATGCCGTGGATGATGGAGTTCTCCACCAGCGGTTGCAGGGTCAGGGGCGGGATCTCGTCCTGCAGCGTGTCCGGGTCCAGCGCCCATTCCACGCTCAGGCGCTGGCCCAGGCGCAGCGACTCCAGGGCCAGATAGTCGCGCACAAAGCCCAGCTCTTCTTCCAGCGTCACCCGGTCGCTGACGGCGCGTTTGCTGTCTAGCACATAGCGCAGCATGTCGGAAAAGCGCAGCAGGCCTTGCTCGGCCGCTTTGGCATCCTTGCGGGTCAGGGCGATCAGGGAGTTGAGGGTGTTGAAGAGGAAATGCGGGTTCAGCTTGCCGCTGATGGCGGCCAGCTCGGCGCGGGCCAGGGCGCTCTCGGCCTGGGCGGCGGCCACGGCATTGCGGCGCGCCCGGCGTGCGTTCAGCACCGCGGTGAAGCCGGTGGCCACCGGCACGTAGACAAACACGCCGGTGATGGCGCGCCAGAGCGCCGTCTGCATCAGCGTGGCCTCGGCATGCTCGGGGCCGAAGAGCAGGCTGGCGAGCACAAAATCGCTGGCCATCCAGCCGCCGCTGAACAGCAGCGCCGCCGCACCGTGCAGGCCGGCCAGGCTGAGCAGGCCGAACTCGCGCTCCTGCAGCCACTGCGCCCAGGGATAGACCAGCACCCCCATCAGCATGGGCGCCCACAGCGTCAGCGTCGCTTCGTAAATCGCCGACCAGAGCTGCCACACGCCCTGCTGGCCGCGCTGGTAATCGAGCCCGGCCACCACGTAAAGCAGCCAGGTCAGGAGGCAGGCGCCGCCGTAGGCCAGCCAGAAACGCCGGCGGCTGCCGGTGTTCCAGCTCTGGCTCGGATTCTGGGGCGAGGAGGTGGCGCGATCCATGGCGTCATCTTAGGCATGGCTTGTGTCGGCCCGCCGCCCGGCCTGACTAAGTGCAAGAAGCGGGGCGCCAACTGCGGCGCCCCCGGGCCGGCCGGAACGGGGGCGGCCGGCCGGGGCTTCCTGGGGCATGCCCGGCCCGGGCGCCGCGGCCGGGGCGGCATAATCCGGGGGTTTGGATATCAGCAGCTTGCGGAGCAGCGCCTATGGCCTCGGTCAATAAAGTCATTCTCATCGGCAACCTGGGGCGCGACCCCGAGTTGCGCTACAACCCCAGCGGCGTCGCCTTCTGCACCATCAGCCTGGCCACCACGCGCAATTGGAAGAACCGCGAGACCGGCGAAAAGCAGGAAGAAACCGAATGGCACCGTGTGGTGTTCAACGACAAGCTGGCTGAGATCGTCGGCCAGTACTGCAAGAAGGGCCGCCCGCTCTACGTCGAAGGCCGCCTGCGCACCCGCAAGTGGACCGACAAGGAAGGCAAGGACGTCTACACCACCGAAATCATCGCCAATGAAATGCAGCTGCTCGGCGGCCGCGATTCCGGTGATGAAGGTGGTGGTGGCGGTGGTGGTGGCTACGGCGCCCGCGAAGCCCGTGGTGGTGGCGGCGGTGCTGGCGGCTACGGCGGTGGCGACGACTACGGCGACGCCCCGGCCCCGCGCGCTCCGGCCCGCCCGCCTGCACGCCCTCCGGCAGCCGCCCGCCCGGCGCCCGCCCCGGCTCCGCGCCCGGCGACCGGCTTTGACGATATGGATGACGACATCCCGTTCTAGGATTTACCTTTGCCTAGATGGTAAACAAGAGGCCCTAAGTGCTTGTCACTTGGGGCTTTTTTCTTCTTGACGTGGTTCTAGGTGCTTGGGGTGTTCTGCAGGCTACAAGCTACTTTTCAAGACTTGTAAACAATCCTCCATGCGCTGCACCAATACAGATGCTTGCAATCTGACTAAGGTACCCCTCAGACCTGGATGTACACCTGCTAGAGGAAGGAACCTGACGATCGTGCGTCCGTTGACAACCGACTAGCTGTGTCGGGAGTGGCAGATGAACTCGCAAGCCGAATCGACCGAACGACGCACTCCTCCTCTGAGCCTACCTTCGTACCTTTCTTGGGTGGCATCGTGGTGAGGCGTATCTATGATGCGAGACCGACGGCGACAGGACACCTCTCAGCCGCACTTGGGCGAGTGCACCAGAACAATCACAATGTCGCCCACTTACATAAACGCAGTTCTGGAGGACTCAGAGCGGTGAAAATCAGAAAAATTGCCATCAGGAACTTTCGCGGGGTGAAAGCGTAAGCTCCCCCACCAAGTAGACAGCTGAAATCAGAGAATGCGGCCCAAGCCAAAAGGAAGAGGCCGATGAGAGAGAGCAAGTTCACAGAGAGCCAGATCGTGGCGATCCTCAAGGAGGGCGAAGCCGGCGTGCCGGTGGCCGAGGTGAGCCGCAAGCACGGCATCAGCGCACCGACCTACTACGCCTGGAAAAGCAAGTACGCGGGTGCCACGGTGTCGGACCTGACACGCATGCGCGAGCTGGAAGTGGAGAACGCCCGACTCAAGCGCATGTATGCCGACCTGGCGCTGGAGAATGCTGCGATCAAGGACGTGGTGACAAAAAAATTCTGACGCCGTCCGCGAAGCGGCAGGTGGTCGAGGTCATGGTGACCGAGCACCGCTTGCCGATCACGCGAGCCTGCGGAGTTGCAGGCTTGTCGCGGGCGGCGTATTACAAGGTTCCAGCGCTGCCACTTGAGAGGGATGCCGAGGTGATCGACGCGCTCAACTGCGTGGTCGAGCGCAATGGCCGCTGGGGTTTTTGGAAGTGCTTCGATCGGCTGCGCCTGGATGGCCGAGCGTGGAACCACAAACGGGTCTGGCGGGTGTATTGCGAGTTGGGGCTGAACATTCCCCGTCGCACGAAGCGCCGCATCCCCAAGCGCGAGCAGGTGCCACTGGCAGCGGGCTCGTTCGTCAACCAGGGCTGGGCCTTGGACTTCATGCACGACGTGCTCTATGACGGTCGCAGATTCCGAACGCTCAACGTCATCGACGAGGCCAATCGCGAGGCGCTGGCCATCCAGGTGGCCCAGTCGTTGCCGGCCTCAATGCTGATTCGAACCATGGACCGCCTGGTGGACTGGTACGGCCCGCCGCTGTCGATTCGCATGGACAACGGGCCGGAGATGACCAGCCACGACTTCGTCGAGTGGGCGCAGCGCAAAGGCATTGCTTTGAACTACATCGAACCCGGTGAGCCCAACCAGAACGCCTACATCGAGCGCTTCAACCGGACGTTCCGAACCGAGGTGCTCGATGCTTACCTGTTCAACTCCATCGAGCAAGTACAGGCCATCGCCGACGACTGGTTGACCCAGTACAACGAATACCGACCGCATGACTCGCTGGGTGGCGTGCCGCCCAAGCAGTTCATGCCCCGACTGATCACCACAACCGCCGCGGACTCTAGGAATCAACTGCCTGCTTGACAGGGAAGCTTACGGGTCCAAGTCCTTGACCATCATTGGCACCGAACAATACTTGCCAGCGAGGTAACGGTCATTGATTGTTTCGGTTGGCAGATGTTGGAGCTTTGCCCAGGACGGGCAGCAATCGCGTCGATGCGGCAGGCAAAAATCTACACATAACTGGCAGCGGCCGGTCAGGTGACGGTCGTGCACCGCGATTGCGCAATTCAGAACAAAAGGAGTGCTTAGTGCCTGGCAACAAACGATTCATCGAATCCGCACCCGCTCAGGCATGGCTAGGTCAGTTCGACCCGGACTCGCAGCGCCTTATGGTCGCGATGCTGAAGGCAATGCGCCTGGTAAATCGAAACAGATTCGCCGACTCGCTACGTATACGACTACTTGAGGCCGCTCACGCGACTTCTGGTCGAATAGGGCTGTATGTAGAGCGCGAGATGCCGCCAAAGAACGCTCCGGTCGCACCCATGTTTTCACAGCCACTAGAGCGTCCAAGACGTGCAACTGGTCCTGGACCTCGCCCTATAGAACCAGATGAGAAACAACCTGGCGATGTCGGTAGTGAGGGCATCGTGGCGCAGCTCGTGTCCGAACTGTGCCGCGAAATGCCGCAACGCTTTGTAAGCCATCCAAGTCCCGACCAGATTAGGTGTCGCAAAAACCCGGTCAGAAAGTTCATCTTGGTAACAGACCTCATCGGCAGTGGACAGCGCGCCGAACGTTACCTTGATGCCGCCTGGGGCGTCTTCTCAGTCAAAAGCTGGTGGTCAAGTCGGCATACCAAAGGCTTGTCATTTGAAGTGGTTGCGTATGCCGCAACTGAAGCCGGACTGGAGCGAGTTCAGCGCCATCGTCTGAACCCTCAGGTCAGACTTGTCGCCCATTGCCCGACCATCGACAAGGCATTCAACGAGGAGGACTCGAACGCTATCAAGCGCGTTTGCGTCCAGTACAACCCAAGAACGACCGGATCGGACCCCCTCGGCTATCAGGGTACCGGGGCCCTCATCGCGTTCGCACACGGAGCTCCCAACAATTGCCCACGCATCCTGCATGCGAGCAGCAATGGATGGTCTCCATTGTTCGCGCGTCGAGTCACCGCTCATACGCGATCCGAATTCAATGAAGAGTTGGATACAGAGCAAGTCCAGCAACAACTCATAAACATGCGTCACAAACGCCTGTCGGATGGCTACGTTTGGGGCCGAGCCCCCAACGGCACCATGGAGACCTACCTGGTGCTGGCGGCACTATCACACCGGCCAAGGCGAATCGAAGTTGTTGCTAGACGCACTGGCCTGACCTTACTCGAGGTCGAAGCCATAGTTCGCAAGGCTTCAACCAACGGCTGGATCGACAAGGAGTACAGGCTGACCGATACCGGGCAAGCCCACCTGCGCGCTGCAAAGAAAAAGCGTCGCGTCGCCCCGACTAGCAGCGACAGTGCAAAGTCGTACTATCCTTCTACCCTGAGGGTGTCAGTGTGACTGTCTAGTGATGCCGGCGTCGTAAGACGTTGGTCGGACGATGACTTTTGTCATCGAAGAGGGGGCACAGACTACTGTCGCCTCACGCATGAGCCCCCGCTTGAGGCAAATCGCGCCGCGCTGTGACCCTAAAGGGGCGGCTCGGTGCCTCGCCTTCACAGCGTGGCGTGACTTACCCTTCGGGTATCAAAGGTAGATGCAACGCTGGAACCCTCAACTTTTTCGCAAGCAGGCATCGGGTGTGAAACCCGAACTGCTGGCACATCTGTTGAGGGTCGGCAGACGCATCACGCTGGTCCACCAAGATGTCCAACCAGTCTTCACTTTGAGGCATTTGGCAGCGCTGAGCGATGTCGACTATGGTTTTCTGCGGCAAACAGTGGCACGACGAACGGACTCATACACCGAGTTTCGGATAAGAAAGCGCGTGGCAGAGAGCCTGATGCCGCAGTACCGGACGATATGTGTACCTTCGCCCGGCCTGATGAAGGCACAGCGTTGGATCACGCAAAACATCCTTGCTCATGTGCCCACTCACAATGGCAGCGTCGCCTTCTCTAAGGGCAACACCCTTTACAAAGCTGTAGAACCGCACTGCCGAGCTAAGTGGCTAGTCAAAATTGATGTGCAGGGCTTCTTTGAGTCCATCTCCGAGGCAAGCGTGTACCGGCTTTTCGAAAGTCTGGGTTTCGAGCCGCTCATTGCCTTTGAAATGGCAAGGTTGTGCACGCGTGCCCCAGATGATGCACGACATGAGAAAGAGCAAGGTGAAAGCTATGGCGTGGCCACGCCTTACGTCATTGAGCAGTACACGCATGGCGCTCAAGGCCACCTCCCGCAAGGCGCGCCCACAAGCCCCATGCTGGCCAACTTGGTCTGTCGCGAGCTTGACGAACGGCTGGCGACGATCGCTGAGGAGCGAAATCTCAGCTACACCCGCTATGCCGACGACCTAACCTTTTCCTCATCAGATCTGAACTTCGGGCGCGAGATGGCAAAGGCGCTGATCCAACTGGTCTATCGAGAGCTTTCTCGCCAAGGTCTTTGCCCCAACAGAGCCAAAACAGCCATCGTTCCCCCCTCAGCGTGCAAGATTGTGCTCGGGTTGAGCGTGGAGGAGGAAACGCCCAGGCTGACCCGGCATTTCAAAGACCTACTACGACAGCACATCCACTATCTTGTGCATCCTGAGGTTGGCCCGGTAAAGCACGCGAGTGCGCGTAAATTCGCATCTGTTACTGGCCTGAGACACCATATAGGCGGACTTTTGGCCTACGCGGGGCAGATCGAACCAGACTGGGCTGCAAAGCAACGCGTGCGCTTTATGGAAGTTGTCTGGCCTTGAAGGGGAGACGAGCATTGCGGTCGTGAAAACAAGGTTGACATGTCAACCTCTCCCATCTGGCTGGTCAAAAATCAAGCAAAAAGCCCGGTTGCCCCCCCAACCTTTCACCTTACTTCCGACAAGTCTGCCGCCCGTTGTCCACGACTCTCAGCTCAGCCTTGGTCTGCCCCCTATCCACCCGTGGCAACGGTCGGCAAAGCTCCGCTTGGCCGACACCCCTGATCTGCGCGTTGTACAGCCAGACCACGAACTGCTCAGAGGCATCAGCCAGGAGGCCCTGGCTAAGCTGGCTGGGCTGCATCGCACCTATGTGGGGTCTGTGGAGCGCGGGGAGCGCAACATCGCCGTGGACAACATGGAGGCACTGGCGAATGCGATGGGGTTGGATGTGAGCGCGCTACTTCTGCCTGCAGAATGCAAAACCAAGTAGCTGACGATTTCTGTTGATCAAGTGTGCCGCTAGAGAAGAATACTTCCAGCCGTTACTATGGAGAAGCACCGCACACGGCCCTTTGGAACGAATCAAGAAGCATAGGCACCAAACATCCACGACAACATGCTTTTTCGACAAACATTTCTCTCTGATCACACGAGAGGTTGTACATGAGTGGCGGCCCTGCGGTGGATTTTGCAAAGGCACCTAACGGCGTGGATGAACTATTCCATCGCATCAATCGCGCCATTCCATCGGATCAAAAAATACTTGCATTCTCGCCAGACATGTTGGCCAGAGATGCGATCAAGCTCCTTGGAGATAAGTACTTTTCTCAAGCACCGGTAGTCATTGGCAGCAAGGTTCTCGGAGTGTTCTCCTTCAGGTCTTTCGCAAGAAAGACCGCAGAATATTCGCTTGAAGACCTAGCTAAGCACAAGCATTCGCCTGGAGATCTAACCGTCGAAGAATGCATGGAAAAAGCAAACTATGCTGACCTAACCGATGATTTGAATAGGCACTTCGACAATTTAGAACGCGACAATTCCGTATTTGTTGGCGCCCCCAACAGCATGCTAGCCATCCTTACCCCAATGGATGTCCTAAGGTATTTTTACAGAGTGGCCAGCCCATTTGTCTCGTTGTCAGAAATAGAACTTTCACTCAGAACAATTATCCGCAGCGCGGCCACAGAGCAAGAAATAGGCGCCATTACAGAATATGTACTAAAACGCCAATTTGGCAAAGATGCAGACATTCCAAAATCTCTTGAGGAGATGAGCTTTGACAATTACAGACTTATTGTCGCAAGCGGAGACACATGGCCGCGCTTTCAACATGCTTTCGGAGGCTCAAGGGAGCGCGTAAGCGGAAAGCTAAAAGATACGGGAGAGCTGCGAAACATATTATTTCACTTCAAGCGGCCAATTTCCGAAGATGAAATCCAAAAGATTGAGCAAGTTCGAGATTGGCTGCTAAATCGGGTTGAGCAAGTGAACCACAGAAGTGAAGGCCGAGAAAATGAATGAATCGATGTCCACCCCTTTGATGGCACATCAGAAGCGTCTTATTGAGCGATGGTTTTCGACTTCGCCATCCAAAGCTGCAATGGTCTGGCCTGCTGGTGCGGGTGCGATTGGAACGCTTTGCGCCATGGTCGAGCGCTTAGATAAAAATTGG
This sequence comes from Roseateles sp. GW835-FHT13E02, assembly GCF_058794035.1. NCBI lineage: Bacteria > Pseudomonadati > Pseudomonadota > Betaproteobacteria > Burkholderiales > Sphaerotilaceae > Roseateles > Roseateles sp. GW835-FHT13E02. Next base: position 23,112 of record NZ_JBXAGJ010000031.1, on the reverse strand, counting down.
CGCACCTTAGTGATTGCCGACCGCCAAGACATTGTTCAACAGTTCGCTCACCGACAAGGCACAGCGGGAGTGCAAACTTGTGTCATCGATAGGTACACATACAGAGCATTGGAAAGCGAGACAGGAGGAGCTTCTTCAAGCTGGAACACCAGCCGAGTCTACGCCTTGACTTCTGCGATGGCATCGCAAACGGATATTGCATCCAGCCTACAAAGACAGGCTTGGGATTTCCTGATCCTAATCGACACCCCGAACTCAACAAGCAAAAAAATCCTAGAAGATCTCTCCGTTAATACCAAAAGAGTCCTCTGGAAGCTGCGTCCTGGCACTGACCCCTCCACGCTGGATGCCTCAATATGGGATATTGACCATTTGTCCGTAAGAGATCTAATGCGAGAACAAGGAGTTCCCGAAGGAGAGGGGCCTTCAGTAGAAATTCGCATTCACGAGAGCGGATACTCAGAACGTGAATATGAAATCTCCTCTCTTATTGAGCAACTTATCACAACAACAAAAGGTACAAGCGTTGAACGCCTTGCTGCCTCGATGCATACGCGCTGGTTATCCAGCCCTGCTGCGCTTGAAAATGGCCTGCGAAAACTGGAGTCGGATTTAAGGACGGAGTGGCCCATTTGGGAAGCCTCTGTTGAGGATGTCGACGGCGTTGATTTACCCTTGGAAAAAGATTTGACAACGAGAGGCGATCCTGCGCTCCCTCTGCAAATCATAAGCAACTGCCTCCTCCAACTAGATGAGCTTCATTTTGATCCCAAGCTAAACAACTTACTTGAACACTTGCGAAAACGTGACCCCGAGCAATCAATCGCGGTTTTTGTACGATACAGGGATACAGGTGTATATCTTCACGCCGCGCTTGAGGATGAAGGCATTCCGTCCGTACTTGTATATGGCGCCATGCCTCCGCAGGAAATTTACTCGCGGATGGATCGCGTTCTTCAGGAACAAGGCCAAGTGCTCGTCATGACAACCGCCATGCTTGTTGGCATGGATCTCCGACGAGTGGGTGAGTTTGTACTGTATGACGCGCCCGCAAGCAAAGCCGTCATGTCACAGCTCCTTGCCAAATTTCATATGTTTGGTAGACCCCAACTGCGCGTTACCGCAATTGCGGATCGCCACACAGCGGCCAAGACAATAGAGTTGATAGAAGATGCCGTTCAGTTTGCAGCTTGACACCAGCCACACTGAAGTGGGCACGTCCTACATACGATAAAGACTGGAAGTACCGCGCCCTCCCCCCGTATAGTCGTTGCCACTTGCAAATATCAAAATCGCATAAGTGGTTGTCACCTCACGAATTTTCGCTTGTTTACAGCGCAAAGGTCAACACAAGCCCGCTGAACCCGGCCACCCCCGCTCGATTTGAAGCCCAGGCCTCGGTTTCTCAGGAACCGGGGCTTTGTTGTTTCGGCACCGGAGCATGGTCAGTGCGTGCAGATTTGGCATTTGGCGGGCCTGCACCGGCCCCGGAGCCTTGACCCGGTTTGGGGCCCTCGCCAAGATGGTTCGCTATGTTGTCCACCGTCATGGAAGTTGAGCGTTGGCGTCGTGCCGTGCAGCAGGGCTGCTTCGGCGTTTGGGACCTGGACGCCTTGCAGGACACCGTGCACTACTCGCCGCGCTGGAAGGAGCATCTCGGTTTTCCCTATGCCCGCTCGGCCGATCACACGGCCTTCTGGCGCTGCCGCGTTCATCCGGACGATCAGGCGGCCATGTTGCAGGCCTTGCGGGCGCATCTGGATGGCAGCCGGCCCGATTACGAGGCGCGGTTTCGCCTGCGCAGCAATGGTTCCGGCTACCGGCTCATGTTGTCGCGCGGGCGTGTGCTTGAGCGTGATGCGCGGGGCGAAGCCGTGCGCATGGTGGGCACCATGATCGATCTCAGCGACCGGCCGGCCTCGCCGAACCCACCGCTTTGGGTGGAGCACGCTGGTGGCGCGCCCGGGGTGGGCATCAGCGCCGGCCTGCCCTTTCACCAGCTGCTGGGTGATGCCTTGCCCGGCGCTGCGGCTCGCAGCAGCGCCGCCCGCATGCCACCGAGCCGCATGCTGGACTTGGTCGGCGACTTGCTGGACCAGACCCTGCGCCAGGCCAGTCAGCGGGCCTGAGCGGCTGCCAGCTTCGGGCGCAATCGCGCCCTTCGGTGCGGTCGGGGCCCGCGCTCTGTTCCAATCGCGCATCGTCTTCATTCATCGCCCTCCGTTGCGCCATGACCGCTGCCGCCTGCCTGCCTTCCACCGATGACACAGCCGCCCCAGCCCCGGCGCGCTGGCAGGTCTGGATCGACCGCGGTGGCACCTTCACCGACCTGGTCGGCCGCGCGCCGGATGGCCAGCTGCACACGCTCAAGCTGCTGTCCGAAAACCCCGAGCAGTACCGCGACGCCGCGGTCGAGGGCATACGCCGCCTGCTGGGCCTGCAGCCCGGCGAGTTGATCACGCCGGCCCGCCTGGAGTGCGTGAAGATGGGTACGACGGTGGCCACCAATGCCCTGCTCGAGCGCAAGGGCGACCCGACCCTGCTGCTGACCACCCGTGGCTTTCGCGACGCCTTGCGCATTGCCACCCAGGCCCGGCCGCAGCTGTTTGCGCGCCAGATCGTGCTGCCCGAGCTGCTCTACAGCCGCGTGATCGAGGCGCAGGAACGCATGGCGGCCGACGGCCAGACGGTGCAGGCCCTGGACGAGGCCGATTTGCGCCTGCAGCTGCAGGCGGCCTTCGATGCCGGCCTGCGCGCCTGCGCCATCGTCTTCATGCATGCCTATCGCTACCCGGCGCATGAGCAGCGTGCGGCCTCCCTGGCGCGCGAGATTGGCTTCAGCCAGGTTTCGGTCTCGCACGAGGTCAGCCCGCTGATGAAGCTGGTGCCGCGTGGCGACACCACCGTGGTCGATGCCTATCTGTCACCCATTCTGCGGCGTTATGTCGAGCAGGTGGCTTCGCAGATGCCGGGTGTGCCGCTGTTCTTCATGCAAAGCTCGGGCGGCCTGACCGAGGCGCGGCGCTTTCAGGGCAAGGACGCCATCCTCTCCGGCCCGGCCGGCGGCATCGTCGGCATGGTGCGCACCGCCCTGGCGGCTGGCCACCGCCAGCTGATCGGCTTTGACATGGGCGGCACCTCCACCGATGTCAGCCATTACGCGGCCGGCCCGGAGCAGGACGCTGCGCCGGCCTATGAGCGCGCCTTCGACACCGAGGTGGCCGGCGTGCGCATGCGCGCGCCGATGATGAGCATCCACACGGTGGCGGCCGGCGGTGGCAGCATCGTGCGCTTCGATGGCGCGCGCCTGCGGGTCGGCCCCGAATCGGCCGGGGCGAATCCGGGCCCGGCCTGCTACCGGCGCGGCGGCCCCTTGACCACCACCGACGCACAGCTGCTGCTGGGCCGCATCCAGCCCGGGTACTTCCCGCGCTTGTTCGGCCCGCAGGGCGATCAGGCCCTGGATCTGGCGGCGTCGCGCGCGGGCTTCGAGGACCTGGCGGCGCAGATGAGCGCAGTCAGCGGCCGACCGATCACGGCCGAAGAGGTGGCCAGCGGCGCGCTGGAGATTGCCGTCGGCGCCATGGCCAATGCGGTCAAGAAGATTTCGGTGGCGCGCGGCTACGACATCAGCGCCTACAGCCTGCAGTGCTTTGGTGGCGCCGGTGGCCAGGCTGCTTGCCGTGTGGCCGATGCCCTGGGCATGAGCGTCGTTCTGGCCCACCCGCTGGCGGGCGTGCTGAGCGCCTACGGCATGGGTTTGGCCGATCAGATCGCCTTGCGTGAGGCCTCGCTGGAGCGGCCGCTGGATGAGGCCGGCCTGCGGGCGGCGCAGGAGCTGGCGGCGCGCCTGCACGAAGCCGCCCGCGCCGAGTTGCTGGCCCAGGGGCTGGCTGGCGAGCAGCTGCTTCAGCACACCCGGCTGCAGCTGCGCTACCAGGGCACCGACACGGCGCTGAGCTGTTCCTTGGAGGCCGGCGCTACGCTGACCAGCTTGCAGGCGGCGTTTGAAGCCGCCTACCGTCAGCGTTATGCCTTTCTGATGCCGGGCCGCGCCCTGGTGATCGAAGCGGTGGCCGTGGAGTGCAATGCGGCGGGCGCCGCGCTGCTCCGGGCCGCGGCCGGGCAAGAGCTGCGCCCCCAGGCACCGGAGCCCGAGGCCGAGGTCCGCATGTACTGCCCGGCCGATGAGCAGCCGGCCGGCTGGCGCCCGGCCCAGCTGTTCCGCCGTGAAGCCCTGCAGCCCGGTGCCCGCATCGCCGGCCCGGCCATCCTGGCCGAGCGCAATGCCACGACGGTGGTCGATCCCGGCTGGCAAGCCGAACTGCAGGCCGACGGCTTGCTGCTGTTGCGCCGTGTGCGGCCGCGCGTGAGCGCCCATGCCATCGGCACCGAGGCCGACCCGGTGATGCTGGAGGTCTTCAACAACCTGTTCATGAACATCGCCGAGCAGATGGGTCTGCGCCTGCAGAACACGGCCTACTCGGTGAACATCAAGGAGCGGCTCGATTTCTCCTGCGCCCTGTTCAGCGCCGCCGGTGAGCTGATCGCCAATGCGCCGCACATGCCGGTGCATCTGGGCTCGATGAGCGAGTCGATCAAAACCGTGATCGAACGCAACCCGGACATGAAGCCCGGGGATGTCTACGTGCTCAACGATCCGTATCACGGCGGCACCCACCTGCCGGATATCACCGTGGTGACCCCCGTCTATCTCGAGACGGCTGTTTCCGATGCTCGGCCTGACTTCTACGTCGCTTCGCGCGGCCACCATGCCGACATCGGCGGCATCAGCCCTGGCTCCATGCCGCCGTTTTCCACCGCCATCGAGCAGGAAGGCGTGCTGATCGACAACTTCAAGCTGGTGGAGGCCGGCCGCCTGCGCGAGGCCGAGTTGCTGGCCCTGCTGGCCAGCGGCCCGCATCCTTCGCGCAACCCTCAGCAGAACCTGGCCGACCTGCGCGCCCAGATCGCGGCCAATGAGAAGGGGGCGCAGGAGTTGCGTGCCATGGTGGCCCAGTACGGCCGCGCCACCGTGGCCGCGTACATGCTGCATGTGCAGGACAACGCCGAGGAATCGGTGCGCCGCGTCATCACGGCCTTGCGTGATGGTCACTTCACCCTGAGCCTGGACAATGGCGCCCAGATCCAGGTGGCGGTGCGCGTCAATGCCGCCGAGCGCAGCGCCTGCATCGACTTCAGCGGCAGCAGCCCGCAGCAGCTGACGAACAATTTCAACGCACCCAAGGCCATCACCATGGCGGCGGTGCTTTATGTTTTCCGCACCCTGGTGGACGACCAGATTCCGCTCAATGCCGGTTGCCTGAAGCCCCTGCAGGTGATCGTGCCCGAGGGCTGCATGCTCAACCCGCGCGCACCTGCGGCCGTGGTGGCCGGCAATGTCGAGACCTCCAGCTGCGTGACCAATGCGATCTACGGTGCCCTGGGCGTGCTGGCGGCCAGCCAGTGCACCATGAACAACTTCACCTTCGGCAACGCGCGCCACCAGTACTACGAGACGATTTCCGGCGGTTCCGGCGCCGGCCCGGGCTTTGACGGGACCAGCGTGGTGCAGACCCACATGACCAACTCGCGGCTGACCGACCCCGAGGTGCTGGAGTTCCGCTTCCCGGTGCGCCTGGACGGCTACGAGATCGTGCCCTGCAGCGGCGGCGCGGGCCGCTGGCGCGGCGGCAATGGCGGCGAGCGCCGCATCCGTTTCTTGGAGCCGATGACGGCGGGCATCTTGAGCAATGGCCGCGAGCGTGGCGCCTTCGGCCTGGCCGGTGGTGGTGCAGGTGTGCCGGGTGCCAACTGGGTCGAGCGGGTCGACGGCCGGCGCGAAGTGTTGCCTCACATCGGCCAGGCCGAGATGCAGGCCGGCGATGTTTTCGTCATTCGCACCCCCGGAGGCGGGGGGTATGGGGCCGATGCCGATGAAAAAACCGCCTGAGCCAGAGAGAATGTGAACAAGACCGAACACGTATTTGTGGTCTGGTGTTTTGTAGCCAAGAGGCGTAGAGGAAGTTCACGGTGAAGCCAAGCAGCTCGGGCCGGCAGAGAAATGCCCTCGCAGTCCACGCGCGACCCCTGGTCGGGCTGCTGCTTGCCTGCACCCTGGGGGTGTCTTCCGCAGACCCGGTGGTGAACCCGGCTCTGGCGCCGTTGGACATGAGCAAGCTGCTGCAGGCGCCGCAAACGGGCTTGGTTCCCGGAACGGGTCTGGGCATGGGGGTGGGCGAGAACGCCCGAACCTGGTTGCCCAAGACCGTGTTCGGCCTCAGCGCCGCCGGCGGCGGCGCGGAATGGAACCCGAGTGGCAACGCGGCCGACGATGCCCGAGCCGAGGAGCAGAACGCCAGCAAGCCGCGCCCGTCCGGTGCCGTCGAGGCGCGCGGCTCGGCCCGACCCGATGCACAAGGGGGCGCCAAGGCTGCGCCGGCCGTGAATCGCCCCATGGCGGTCGATGACGGCCTGTTTGGCGAGGCCTTGCGCGAGCTGCATGACACCCACGAGTTCAAGGACCTGAAAGAGCTGTGGCGCGATGCCAATGCCGGGGTCAACAAGTTTCGCGACGGCTTTCTTTTCGAAACCCCCAGTGAAGAAGAGCTGGCACAGCGCCGCAGCGCCCGCGAGCGGGTGGACGGGCCCGGTGGTGCCACGGGGTATGGCGGCGGGGCCGCCAACTCCAGCTACCGCCCGCGCTCAGCGGCGGAGCTGGAGCGAGACGACATCCTGATCTCGGTGATGATCAAGCGCATGATCGAAGAGATCACGCCCTGGGCCATTGGCCTGGTGCTCAGTCTCTTGATCCTGCGCGCCGGTCTGGGCTACTGGCGCGCCCAAGCGCGTCAGCTGAATCGCTCGCAGATGGGCGGCCGGGGCGGCGTCTATCGCCCCTGAGCTTCAGCCTCAGGCTCAGGCTCAATCCTGCCGCAAGCACTCGATCGGCAGCAGGCGTGAAGCGCGCCGCGCCGGGTAGTAGCCGAAGAACAGGCCCACGCCGCTGGCAAAACCGATCGCCACCATGATGTGCTTGGGCGCCAGGCTCATGGCGAACGAGGTGTTGGCATTGACGGCCCAGGCGCCCAGGGCCGCGATGCTCAGGCCGATCAGGCCGCCCAGCAGGCACAGCACCACCGCCTCACCGAGGAATTGCCAGAGCACATCGCGCGGCTTGGCGCCGATGGCCATGCGGATGCCGATCTCGCGCACCCGCTCAGACACGCTGACCAGCATGATGTTCATGATGCCGATGCCGCCCACCAGCAGCGAGACCGCGCCGATCAGGCCCAGGCCGATGGACAGGCCGCCGGCAATGGCCGCGCCTGATTTGGCGATGCTGGCCAGGTTGGTGACGGCGAAGTCGTCGGGCTTGTCGCCGGTGATGCGGTGGCGGTCGCGCAGCAGTTCTTCCACATCGAGCTGGGCCTCGGCCAGGCCGGCGGCGCTGTGGGACTGCACGCTGATGTAGTGCACGCTGCCCGGGCGCTGCAAGCGCATGGGCATGGCGCTGATGGGCACCAGGATCAGCTCGCCCAGCTCGGTGCCGTCCAGGGTGCGGCCGCTGCCGCCCAGCACGCCGATGACGGTGAAGGGCTGTCCGTCCAGGCGCACGGTTTGGCCCAGGGGGTTGCGGTTGCTGAAATGGTCGGCCGCCAGCTTGGAGCCGATCACCGCCACCCGGGCGGCGGCCTGCACATCGCGTTCATCCAGCGGCACGCCCTGCTCCACCTGCCAGCTGCGCAGGGCCAGCATGGCCGGCGTGGTGCCCAGCACCGTCTGGTTGCTGTTGCTCTCGCCGTACTGCACCTGGAAAAAGCCCTGCAGCGCCGGCGCCGCGCCCTTGAGGCTGGGCAGCTCGGCCAGGGCGCGCGCGTCGGCGACCGTCAGGGCCGGCACCTCGCCGGTGCGGCGCTTGACGCCGCCGCCGTCCACCGGCGTGCCGTTCTGCACGATCAGCTGGTTGCTGCCCAGCACGGCCAGCTCCTTGTCGATGAAGGCGCGCACGGCGTCGCCGACGCTGAGCATCAACAGCACCGAGGCGATGCCGATCACCACGCCCAGCATGGTCAGGGCGCTGCGCAGGCGGTTGGCGTTCAGGGAACGCAGGGCCTCGAGAAAAATCTGCATCGGGTTCATGCGTGCGCCTGTTCGGAAGGCAGGCCATCGAAGGCGACGCGGCCGTCTTTCAGACGCACCAGCCGTTTGGCATGCAGGGCCACATCGGGTTCATGGGTCACCAGCACGATGGTCAGGCCTTGTTCACGGTTGAGTTTTTCCAGCACGGCCAGCACTTCGACCGTGGTCTGGGTGTCGAGGTTGCCGGTGGGCTCGTCGGCCAGCAGCAGGGGCGCTTCATTGGCCAGGCTGCGGGCGATGGCCACCCGCTGCTGCTGGCCGCCGCTGAGCTGGTTGGGCATGCGCTTGGCCAGGGCGCCCAGGCCCACGGCTTCCAGCAAGGTCTGCGCCCGCGCCTTGGCCTCGCTGCGGCTGCGCCCGCCGTAGATCAGGGGCAGGGCCACGTTCTCGAGCACGCTCATGCGCTTGAGCAGGTTGAAGCTCTGGAACACAAAGCCGATCTCGCGGTTGCGCAGGGTGGCGTGCTCGGTGGCGCTCAGCTGGCTGACATCGCGGCCCTGCAGCAGCAGCTGGCCGCTGTCGCAGCGGTCGAGCAGGCCCATCAGGTTCATCAGCGTGCTCTTGCCCGAGCCGCTGGAGCCCATCAAGGCCAGGTAGTCACCGCGCTGCACGGTCAGGTCGATGCCGTGCAAAACCGGCGTTCGCACATCGCCGCTGAGGTAGCTCTTGGTGATGCCGCGCAGCTCCAGCACCGGGGCGGCGCCGTGGCTCACAGCTCCTCCTTCTTGTCCTTGGAGGCGCGCCGGGTCACCACGGCATCGCCGCGCTTCAGGTCGCCGCTGAGCAGCTCGGTGAAGCGGGTGTTGGAGATGCCGACCGTGATCTCGTGCGCCTTGAGGTTTTGCTCAGCGTCCACGGTGTAGACCTTGTAGACACGGGCATTGCCGCGCAGATTGCTGAGCACGCCGTCGTCGTCGGGGCGGGCGGCCTCGGTCTTGGCGGCTGAGGCCGCGGAAGCGGCCGATGCCGCTGCTTTGGCGGCCTTGCCCTGCGGCTTGAGGTCGTCTTCATCGGGCTTGAAGCGCAGGGCGGCCGTGGGCAGGCGCAGGGTTTTGCCTTTGCTGGCCACCACGATGCGGGTCTGCGCCGTCATGCCGGGCTTGAGGATGCCGTCGGGGTTGGGCACGTTCACGATCACGGTGTAGGTGACCACGCCCTGGGTGTTGGTGGCGTTCAGGCGGAACTGCTCGACCTTGCCTTCGAACTCGCGGTTGGGGTGGGCATCGACCACGAAGCGCACCACCTGGCCGGTCTGGATCAGGCCGGCATCGGCCTCGCTGACATTGGTCTGGATGACCATTTCGCGCAAGTCCTTGGCGATCAGGAAGAGCTCGGGCGTCTGGAAGCTGGCGGCCACGGTCTGGCCGACATCGACGCTGCGCTTGATCACCACCCCGTCCACCGGGGCGCGGATCACGGTGTTGCCGAGGTCGGTCTCGGCCGCATCAAGCTGGGCACGGGCAATGCCCAGGTTGCCGCGCGCCACCTCCAGCTCTCGCAGGCTCTGGTCGCGCTGCGGCGCGGCGATATAGCCCTGGGCCTTGAGCGCCTCGTTGCGCTCCAGATTGCCGCGGGCAAACGCCACCTGGGCCTCGGCCGAGGCCAGCTGGGCCTTGGCCTGGCGCACCCGGGCCTGGAAATTGGCCGGGTCGATGCGCAGCAAGACCTGACCCTTTTTGACCGTGTCGTTGAAATCGACCAGGCGTTCGGCCACCGTGCCGCTGACCGCCGCGCCGACCACCACCGTGGTCACCGGCTGCAGATTGCCATTGGCCATCACGACTTGGGTGATGGCGCCCTCGTCGATGGCGGTGCTGCGGAAGCGCTCCGGCGGCGGCTTGTGCTCACCGCGGTTGAAGGCCACCCAGCCGGCGCCGGCCAGACCGAGGACCACGAGGGCGACGACGCTGCGCCGGGCAAAGAGTTTTTTGAGCGTGTTGGAAAGTGCCATGGCGGCTTTCTAACCGCGAAGGCGAGGGCGGGGAAGCATGCGAAGCGATTTTTGCGATCAATCGACAGATGAGCCGTATCAATGGCGGGGCTGGCTGCCGCCCCCCGGGTTTTCACCGGGTCGATGACTTCCGACGCGCGCGCGCCCGCACGACACAATTCCGAGATCAGGAGTCACCCTGTTTGTCTGTGCGCGCCGCCACTGGCAGGCACGTCGCCGGGGCCCTGAACAGACCCGGGGCCACCGCCCCCGCAAAGGAAACCATCCATGTCCTTGAAATTCCCTGGCCCCGTGGCCACTGCCACTGCCTCCGCGATTGCCCTGGCCATCGCCGCCCTGCCGGCTCTGGCCGCCGACCCCAAGCAAGCGCCCGAGGCCCCGGCCGGCGCGGCCGCGCCCGCAGCCTCGGCTGCCCGTCCGGCCACCCCACCGGCTGCGCCCGACGCCAGCGAACCCAAGCCCTTTGACAAGGTCATCACGGCCGAGGCCAAGAGCCAGACCGGCTTGTTCAACATCCACAGCCTCAAGGGCAAGACCTATTTCGAGATTCCCAAAGCCCTGCTGTCCAAGCCCCTGCTGATGGTGGCCACGGCCACCGCGGTGCCGGCCAATGTGGACCATGTCGGCAAGGAGCTGAACACCGAGGTGGTGCGTTTCACCCTGCAAGGCAACCGGGTCTATCTGCAGGTGATGTCGCATGCCTTCGTGGCCGACCCGAGCCGGCCGATTGCACCTTCGGTGGACGCCTCGCAGCGTGACACCATCGTGCTGAGCTTCCCGGTCGAGGCTTTTGCCAAGAGCGGCGCGCCGGTGATCGAGGTCACCCGTCTGTTCAACAGCGAGGTCGGTGATTTCTCGGCTCGTGGCATCGTGCGCGGCAACTCGGTGGACCCGAGCCGCAGCTATATCGACAGCACCAAGGCCTTTGCCGGCAGCCTGCGCATTGACGCGGTGCACACCTACGGCGTGACGCCCACGCCGGTCACTCTGCCCCCGGGCCTTCCGCCGGGCTTCCAGTTGCCGCCGCAGCCGCCCAAGTTCGCCAGCGTCAATGTGGCCTACAACCTGGTGCAGCTGCCTGAAGTGCCGATGCAGCCGCGCATCATGGACGACCGTGTGGGTTTTTTCAGCATCGCCCGCGTTGACTTCGGCAGCGACGCGCAAGAGAGCAAGCGCGAGCGCCTGATCACCCGCTGGCGTCTCGAGAAGAAGGACCCGAGCGCGGCGCTGAGCGAGCCGGTCAAGCCCATCGTCTGGTACATCGACAGCTCCACCCCGAGCAATCTGGTGCCCTATGTGAAGAAGGGCATCGAGGCCTGGAATGTGGCGTTTGAAGCCGCAGGCTTCAAGAACGCGGTGCAGGCGCGCACCTTCCCGAGCAAGGAAGAAGACCCCGAATTCGACCCCGCCGATGTGCGCTACAGCATCATCCGCTGGGTGCCGAGCCCGATTGCCAATGCCTACGGTCCCCACCTCAGCGACCCGCGCAGCGGCGAGATCCTGAACGCCAACATCGTGATGTATCACAACATCATGCAGCTGCAGCGCGACTGGTACATCACCCAAGCCGGTGCCGTCGATCCGCGCGCCCAGCAGCTGCCGCTGCCCGACGATCTGATGGGCGAGCTGGTCGGCTATGTGGTGACGCACGAAGTCGGCCACTCCCTGGGCTTTCCGCACAATATGAAGGCCAGCTCGACCTACCCGGTCGACAAGCTGCGCGATGCCAAATGGCTCAAGGAAATGGGCCATGTGCCCACCTTGATGGACTACAGCCGCATCAACTACGTGGTGCAGCCCGAGGACAAGATCGACCCGGCCCTCTTGATCCCCAAGATCGGCCCCTACGACATCTTCGCCACCAAATGGGGCTATGCGCCCATTCCCGAGGCCAAGACCGCGGCGGCCGAGAAACCGGTGCTGGACAGCTGGATCCGCGAGCAGGACAGCAAGCCCTGGCTGCGCTTCACCTCGCCCAAGGGCGAAGGCGAGTACGGTGACACCACCGAAGCCGTGGGCGACGCCGATGCCGTGTACTCCACCGGCCTGGGCATCAAGAACCTGCAGCGCATCGTCAAGCAGCTGCCCAAGTTCGCGCTCAAGGATGGCGACAGCGACAAGAACTTGGAAGACCTGTACCGCGCCAGCTGGGGCCAGTGGGGCCGCGAGCTGGGCCATGTGACCGCCATCGTCGGCGGCTACAACTATCACAACAAGCATGGCGGCCAGGCCGGCGCCGTCCACAGCCCGGCCTCCAAGGCCAAGCAGGCCCAGGCCGTGGCTTTCCTGAACGAGCAGCTGTTCAAGACCCCGAGCTGGTTGTTCGAGCCCGCCATCCTGGAGCGCGTCAAGCCCTCGGAACCCGCGAACATGCTGCTGAGCGCTCAGCGCAACACCTTGCGTGCCCTGCTGGATCGCAGCCGCAGCGCCCGATTGCTGGCCCAGGAAGCCGCCGCGCCCGAGGGCAAGGCTTACCGCCTGGACGAGCTGCTCGCGGATCTGCGCAGCGGTGTCTTCAGCGAGCTGAACGCCGGCGCCGCCAAGGTCAGCGTGCCGCGCCGCAATCTGCAGCGCGCTTATGTGGAGCTGCTGGCCGAGCGCCTGGCGGCGCCCGGTGCCTCCGGTGCGGAAGAGGGCCGCCCGGCGGTGCGTGCCGAGCTCAAGGGCCTGAAGTCGCTGTTCAGCGCCAAGGCCGCTTCGGCCGGGGACCGCGTGATCAAGGCCCACTTGGACGAGCTGGCCGATCTGGCTGGCAAGGCCCTGGACCCGCGCGCTTCTGCCGCCACGGCCAGCGCAGCCGCCCTGCCGGTGGCCCGCCCGGGCCTGGACGAAGAAGGCCGCTTCGGCCACCAGCACAGCGAGGCCTGCTGGCCGCAGCTGGCGCCCTGAGCGATCGGGCTTGATCCGTCCACCTGCTGGTGGGCGTGAATGAAGAAGAAAAGGCGGGCCGCAAGGCCCGCCTTTTTTCATGCCGGCCCATGGCCTCCGGGGTTTCAGCCCGGCCAGCCTTCCAGCACCAGCTTGCCCTCGGTGTGCTGGCCTTCCAGGCGCTGGTGGGCCTGCTTGAGTGTGGCGGCCGAGATCGGGCCCAGCACTTCGGACAGGGTGCTGCGCAGTACGCCGGCATCCACCCGCCGTGCCACCTCGGCCAGCAGGGCGCCGACCTCGGCCACATCATGGCTGGCGTGCAGGGCGCGGGCGAACATCATCTCCCAGTGCAGGGACAGGGCCTTGCCCTTGAGCGCCATCACATTGACGGCCTCGGGCGGGAAATCGTCGATCAGGCCCAGCCGGCCCTGCACCTCGAGTGCCTCGACCAGGTCGGCGAAATGCTGGCCGGTGTGGCTCAGGCTGGCGGCGTAGCGGATCGGAGGAAGTTGGTGCTGGCTCACCAGCTGCTTCAGCTGTGGCGCCAGGGGCTGGCGGTGGTCCACCACATGGTGGGCGCCCAGGGCTTGCAGGCGGGCGGCGGTGTCGGGGCGGCTGGTGCTGGCGATCAGGGTCAGGTGAGGCAGTTGGCGGGCCAGTTGCAAGAGGATGGAACCCACCCCGCCATTGGCCGCCGTGACCAGCAGGCTGACCGGGCGCTCGGGCTGGTGTTGCACCTGCAGGCGGTCGAACAGCAGCTCCCAGGCGGTGATGGCGGTCAGCGGCAGGGCGGCCGCCTCGGCGTCGCTGAGCGAGGCCGGTGCCCGCGCAGCCAGGCGGTGGTCCACGGCCTGGAACTGGGCATAGCTGCCCGGCCGGTTGATCTCGCCGGCGTACCAGACCCGGTCGCCCGGCTGGAAGCCCTGCACCTCGGTCCCGACCTCGCGGACGATGCCCACCGCATCCCATCCCAGCAGCACGGGCGTCTGCGCATCGGCGGCCGGCCGGCTCAGGCGCACTTTCACATCGACCGGGTTGACGGCGATGGCGCTCACCTCGACCAGCAGGTCACGCGGGCCGGGGGTGGGGCGGGGCAGCTCCAGGTCCAGCAAGGACTCGGGGGCCGTGAGGGGCAGGTTCTGAAAATAGCCAACAGCTTTCATGGGATGACTCCGGTGAGGCCGGGACCATCCCGGCGATGGACGCTATCCTCCGCCTGATTGGCTTTCTGAAAAAGCCATGAATCGAAGCGACTGTTTCAAATGAAAATTGAAAATACCGACGAGCTGCGCCTGCTGCTGGAATGCGCCCGCGGGGGCAGCCTGACGGCCGCGTCCAAGGTCATGGACATCACGCCCGCGGCGGCCAGCGCCATGCTCAAGAAGCTGGAAGCGCGCCTGGGCCTGCGCCTGGTCGAGCGCAGCACCCGCGCCCTGCGCCTGACCCAGGCCGGTGAGCAGCTGCGCGAGCATGGCCAGCGTGCGCTGGAGTTGCTGGACGAAGGCCTGGCGCTGGCGCTGGAGGCCGACCCGGTGGCCGCCGCCGGCAGCCGTGCCGCGGGCTCCGACACCCCGCGCCTGCGCGGCCGCATCCGCGTCTCGGCGCCCAGCGATCTGACCCGCCAGCTGCTGCTGCCCTTGTTCGACGAGTTTCTGGCGCGCCATCCGGCGGTGGAGCTGCAGCTGAGCGTCAGCGATTCCGTGCTGGACCTGCTCAAGGACGAGGTCGATCTGGCCCTGCGCTACGGCCAGCTGCCCGACTCGGGCCTGGTGGCGCGCCGCCTGGCTTCGGTCCACCGCATGGCCGTGGCCAGCCCGGCCTATCTGGAGCGCCATGGCCGGCCCCGCCATCCGAGCGAGCTGAGCCAGCACGCCTGCCTGAGCTTCAAGATCCGCAACCGGCTGGAGCGTAGCTGGCGCTTTCGTCCGCGCGGGCAGGAGGCCGCCGCGCCCCTGGTGGTGGCGGTGCAGGGCCTGCGCAGCTGCGATGACGCATCCATCGCCCATCTCTGGGCGATCCAGGGCCTGGGCGTGATCTACAAGAGCGCCCTCGATGTGCGCCTGAGCCTGGCCCGCGGTGAGCTGGTCGACCTCTTCCCCGACTGGCAGGGCGACTTCATGCCCCTGCACGCCCTCATGCCCAGCCAGCGCTTTCTGCCGCAGCGGGTGCGGGCGCTGGTGGAGCATCTGGCGCAGGGGCTGGCGGCGGACTGAGCTGCGAGGACATCGCGGCCTGGACATTGCTGCATGGACAGCGCGGCCTGGGCACCGCTGTCATTGGTCGGCCTCAGTGTCGATTCGCGCCCGCAGCCCGCACTTGGTCTCATGACAGTGGCTCGGTGTCGGCCCCGCCGCGACGATGGCGCCACATCAGCACTCACAGCCCAGGAGCCCCGCATCATGAACCACAGCCTGCCTTCCTCTTGCATCGACGCCAGCGACGCGGTCGACACCCCAGAGACTCGCTTGCTGCGCGAAGCCCGCGAGCGCGTCGATGCCCAGATGGGTTTCCTCGGCCACTTGATGGTGTTTCTGGCCGTCAACGCCGGCCTGTTCCTGCTCAGCGGCCTGCAGCAGAGCTATTGGAGCTTCTTCCCGCTCTGGGGCTGGGGCCTGGGTCTGGCCATCCACGGCCTGGCCACCTTGGCCAAGCTGCGCGGTCCGAACCTGCGCCAGCAGCTGATGGCGCGCGAGCTGGCACGGCTGCGCAGCGAGCAGCGCCAGGCCTGAGAAATGAGAGTTTGACCGATCGGATCAGGGCGGCTGTCACGAAGACGGCAAGCTGCAGTCACGGGTGGGTCATGCGGGCTGGATAGCGTCCAGGCATCTGCATCGATGGGGCGGCTGGCGCTGCCCGGGTCATGACCATGGCTGCGACCGATCTGCTCCTGACGCTGAATGCCGGCTCGTCTTCGCTCAAATTCGCGCTCTACGGCCTGAGCCAGGCGCTGCCCTTGCTGGCGCATGGCCAGGTGGAAGGCCTGGGTGATGAACAACGCCCCCGCCTGCATGTCAGCCTGGCCGATGGTGAGCGTCACACGCAGGCCCTGGCGCATCAGGCGGGTCGCCCCGACCATGACACCGCGCTCGATGCCTTGCTGGCGCTGCTGCAGGCGCAGTTCCCGCGGCGCAAGGTGCGCGCCGTCAGCCACCGGGTGGTGCATGGCGGGCCTGAGTTCGCGCAGCCGGTGCGTCTCGATGCGGCGCTGCTGCATGCCTTGGCGGCCTTCTCGCCGCTGGCGCCTTTGCATCAGCCCCACAACCTGGCGGGCGTGCGCGCGGCGCAGGCGGCCTTTCCCGCCGCCGTGCAAGTGGCTTGTTTCGACACGGCCTTCCATCGCAGCCACCCGTTTGTGGCCGACACCTTTGCGCTGCCGCGCCGCTTCTACGAGCAAGGGGTGCGGCGCTACGGCTTCCACGGCCTGTCCTACGAGTACATCGCCCGGCGCCTGCGCGAGGCGGACCCGCTGCGGGCGCAAGGCCGGGTGGTGGTGGCGCATCTGGGCAATGGCGCGTCCATGTGCGCCTTGCTGAACGGCCGTTCGGTGGCCTCCACCATGGGCTTCACCGCGCTCGATGGCCTGCCCATGGGCACGCGCTGCGGCCAGCTGGACCCCGGCGTGCTGCTGTACCTGATGAGCGAGCAGGGCATGAGCGCCGCCGAGATCAGCGAGCTGCTGTACACGAATGCGGGGCTCAAAGGCTTGTCCGGTGAGTCGCACGATGTGCGGGTGCTGGAGGCCTCGGGCTCGGCCGCGGCGCGCGAGGCCCTGGCCTATTTCGTCGATCGCGCGCGGCGCGAGCTGGCCGGCATGACGTCCTGCCTGGGCGGACTGGACGCCCTGGTGCTGACCGGCGGCATCGGCGAGAACGCCGTGGGCGTGCGCGCTGCCTTGCTGCGCGATCTGGCCTGGATGGGCATCCATCTGGACCCCGAGGCCAACCGCGAGAACGCCGCCGTGATCAGCAGCCCGAGCTCGCCCGTTTGCGTGCGGGTCATGCCCACCGACGAAGAACGCATGCTGGCCGAGCATGCGCTGGAACTGCTGGCCGGCGAGGCCGGCGCCACCCCGCCCCCCGAACTCACCTGTTCCCTGGACTAGCCATGAGCCCCAAATTCAGTGTCAGCCATGCCGCACAGCGCCACCGCGAGGAGCTGGCCACCTGGTCGCGCCTGACGGAACGTCTGGCCCAGGCGCAGCAGCGCCAGACCGAGCGCATGCGCCACAGCCATCTGGCGCGCAGCCAGGCCCTCTGGGATCAAGGCTTGAGCCTGGCCCAGTCCTTCTGGGCCATGGCCCTGGGTGGCCAGCTGCCGCAGCAGGCCGGCAGCTATGCGGTGGATGCGGCGCAGCGCCTGTGCCTGACCCTGGACACCCTGCGTGAGCGTGGCAACCAGGACCAAGCCCACGAGGCCGCCGGCACGCCGCCGGTGCTGGACTATGACTACGAGGAAGTGGTCGACGGCCGCCAGCTGCCGCGCCCGGTCAACTACCGCCTCTTGCGCATCACGCCACCGGCCGGCGTCGAGGTGATGGACTGGAAGCGGCCCTACATGATCATCGACCCGCGCGCCGGCCATGGCGCCGGCATCGGCGGCTTCAAGCATGACAGCCAGGTGGGCGTCGCCCTGCGCGCCGGCCACCCGGTCTACTTCGTCGTCTTCCGCCAGCACCCCGAGCCGGGTCAGACCCTGGCCGATGTGATGCGCGCCGAGGCCGGCTTCATCCAGGAGATCCGCCGCCTGCACCCCGAGGCACCCAAGCCGGTGGTGGTGGGCAACTGCCAGGGCGGCTGGGCCACCCTGGTGCTGGCGGCGGCCAACCCCGAGATCTCGGGGCCCCTGGTCATCAATGGCGCGCCGGTGGCCACCTGGTCGGGCAAGCTGGGCGAGAACCCGATGCGCTACAACGGCGGCCTGCTTGGCGGCGCCCTGCCGGCGCTGCTGATGTCGGACCTGGGCCATGGCGAGTTCGACGGCGCCCATCTGGTCTCCAACTTCGAGCAGCTCAACCCCAGCCGCAATTTCTTCGGCAAGTACTTCGATCTCTACCGCGAGGTGGACACGCGGCGCCAGAGCTTTCTGGAGTTCGAGCGCTGGTGGGGCGGCTTTCATTTCTCCAACGAAGCCGAGATCCGCTGGATCGTCGAGCAGCTCTTTGTTGGCAACCGTCTGTCGCGCGGCGAGGCCCAGCTGGAACCGGGCCGCCACCTGGACCTGAAGGCGATCCGCTCGCCCATCATCGTGTTCGCCAGCCGCGGCGACAACATCACGCCGCCGCAGCAGGCGCTGAACTGGATCGTCGACACCTATGCCGATGAGCACGAGATCCGCATCCGCGGCCAGCGCATCCTCTACATGGTCCACGACAAGGTCGGGCATCTGGGCATCTTTGTGTCTTCCTCGATCGCCAACAAAGAGCACACCGAGATGGCCTCGACGCTCAAGACCATCGAGTCCCTGCCGCCCGGTCTGTACGAGATGACCATCGATGCGGTGCAGGGCGAGGGCCATGCCGAGCATTTCACCGTCAGCTTCCACGAGCGCCGGCTCAGCGATATTGTCGAGAGCGAGGCCCACGAAGGGCGCGAGCAGGAGCATGACTTCGCCGCCGTGGCCCGCCTGTCCGCCCTGGGCACCGATGCCTACGAGCTGGCCCTGCGCCCCGCGGTGCAGGCCCTGGTCACGCCGCAGCTGGCCCAGCTGATCCGTGACTCCCATCCTGCACGCATCAGTCGCCGGGCCTTTGCCGACTCGCACAACCCGGCCATGAAGTGGCTGGGCCAGATGGCACCCCAGCTGCAGGCCAACCGCCGGCCGGCCGCGCCCGACAACCCCTGGCTGGCGCTGGAGCAGCTTTCGGCCCAGGGCCTGATGCAGGGCATGGACCTGCTGCGCGATCTGCGCGACGCGGCCTACGAGAACAGCTTTCTGGCGATCTACGGCACGCCCTTCATGCAGTGGCTGGGCCAGCCCTTCGCGCGCGAACGCATCCACAAGGACCCGGCCGAGCTGCGCTACCTGCCCGAGGTGCAAGCCATGCTGCTGGGCCTGGACAACGGCGGCTACCGCAGCACGGTGATCCGCATGCTGATTCTGCTGGCCGAATCGCGCGGTTCGGTGCGGCGCGACCGCCTGGAGCGCTCGGCCGAGGTGCTGACCCAGCGCGAGCCCTTTGCCTCGCTGACGCCCGAGCGGCTCGCGGCCATGATCCGTGAGCAGTCGGTCATCATCGAGTTCGAACCCGAGGCCGCGCTGGCCGCCCTGCCGCGCCTGCTGCCGCAGCGCGAGGAGCGGGTGGCGGCCTTGCAAGTGGTCGAGTACATCCTCGGCGACGTCCGCGAGATGGAGCCCCGCACGGTCGCCCTGCTGCAGCGCATGCGCGAGCTGTTTGAACTCGCCGCGCCAGCGACTTCTCCCGCGCCGCAGGCGCTCACCCATGCAGAGGAGGCCTGAAACCATGAGCCACGACAACAGCGCCCGCGATCCCCTGCCCAAGATCTGGGACGAGGACAGCCGCATCGGCGACATGCTCAAGGGCAAGCGCGGCCTGGTGGTCGGTGTGGCCAATGGCGACAGCATCGCCTTCGGCTGCGCTGCCAAGCTGCGCGCCTTTGGCGCCGAGATCGCGCTCACCTACCTCAATGACAAAGCCCGGCCCCATGTCGCGCCCCTGGCCGAGGCCCTCGACGCGCGCCTGCTGATGCCGCTGGACGTCAGCCAGCCCGGTCAGATGCAGGCCGTGTTCGAACAGCTGCGTGAAGCATGGGGAACGCTGGACTTCGTCATCCACTCGATCGCCTTTGCGCCGCGCGAGGACCTGCACGGTCGGGTGATCGATTGCTCGCAGGCCGGATTTCTGCAAGCCATGCAGGTGTCCTGCCATTCCTTCATCGAAATGGCGCGTTATGCCGAGCCCTTGATGAACCCCGGCGGCGCGCTGATCACCATGAGCTACCACGGCGCCGACAAGGTCGTGGACCACTACAACCTGATGGGCCCGGTCAAGGCCGCGCTGCAGTCCAGCGTGCGCTACCTGGCCAGCGAGCTGGCCGAGCGCCAGGTTCGCGTCTTCGCCGTCTCACCGGGTCCGCTGCGCACCCGTGCTGCTTCCGGCATTGACCACTTCGACGCGCTGATCGACATGGCCGTCACCCGCGCGCCCGCCCATCGCCTGGTCGACATCGCCGAAGTCGGCCGCCTGGTTGCCTTTCTGGTCGGCGGCGGTGCGTCGGGGATGACGGGGGACACGCTGTATGTGGATGGGGGGCTGCACCATATGGCGTGAGATGCTGCTTCGGTATCGGGGAAACTAGGATTCGATAACGGGACGCCTACGCGGCACAATCCGCCTTGGCCACCAACAGGTTCAGCCTTAGGGGTTCAAGTTCAGCCCTGAATCGAGAACTCACGAAATGCGATCATGGGTGCGAATTTCGGTTCCGGCTGCTGCGGATTCTGGGTTGCTGGACGGTCGCGATATCCATCATGAGAACTTGCTCCTCGATCTGTCTCACCTTCCTCTTCACGGCGCTGTGCCAGATAGCTGTCGGAGCTCCGTATGGCCAAGATGATGTTGGCGTTCGGGTTGCCTACCTCAAAGAAACTTCGCTTCAGTCCAAGTCCATCGTGACGATCATTGTCGAGAAGGAGTCTTTGGACATTAGACGTTCGGCAAGCATTCACTCAGCTGAGTCGGTGCAAAGTGCCTTGCCCGGCCTAAGTCGAACCGCCGCTTTAGATTTACTCGCTCAAGTTCCTCGTAAGCGGGACATAGTGGTCCCATTGGGTTTACTAGGTTCCTCTCTACGAGTGCTTCAACCCTCCCGTAGGGACGTAAGACGTGTACTCGATAGGGACGGTGGAGATCCTCTTGCGCCGTGGAAAAAGCTCAGCGAGCAGTTTCAAGGCGCTTCGCGCATTTTGGGCTTCTCGGATATTGGCTACAGCGAAGGTTTCGACCAGGCTGTCTTCTTTGTGAGCGTAGCTTGCGCGGGGCTATGTGGAAGTGGTGAGCTTGTGTTTATGCGGCGTAGCAGTGGTGGGTGGAAGATCGTCAAGGTCCAGCAGCTTTGGATTAGCTGACTGCAAGTCCAGCCCTCACAGCGAGCATGCACTGTAGAGCGATGTTTGATTGGGCTTGGCTGCAGATGTGCCGTGTCTCAGCAATCAAGCCAAAAGCATTCGCACCTTTGTTGGCCATCGTCGCTGTCCTATGCCGAGCAAAACCGTTGGCTTGCGCCAAGGACGTCAGCGGCTTCCTTTCGCGTCGAGCGACCTGCGACCATTGGCGGGGCGAGGACGGCTACAACGAGGAGCGCAAGGCTGAGATCGCGTGGGCGAGCTGTCAGGCCTGCCAAGGGACGGACGCGCAACTCGCCAGCCTGAAGAAAAGGTACCGGATGAACGCAAAGGTCATGGCCGAACTCGATGCGCTTGATCCCAAGATTGAACCGGACGACAAGGCGACCGCAAAGGAGTGGTGCCACCACACGAGGAAGCCGAAGGGGTTGAAGTAGCCCTGCGGCGTTCTGCTCAAGGATTTTCTGCAACTTGCGGCTGCTTCAGCGTGTCGCTGCCCGTGCCACCAGCTGCACCAGCAGCGCCGAGGAGGCCCGCGCCATCGGCCCGTCGGCCCGGCTGGTCAGGGCGATGGGCACGCGGGCGCCGAGCACGATGCCGGCCCCGGTGGCACCGGCCAGGTATTCGAGCTGCTTGGCCAGCATATTGCCGCTTTCCAGGTCGGGCACGGCCAGGATGTCGGCCTGGCCGGCCACCGGCGAGGCAATGCCCTTGATGCGGGCCGCGTCGGCCGAGATGGCGTTGTCAAAGGCCAGCGGGCCATCGAGCACGCCGCCGCGGATCTGGCCGCGGTCGGCCATCTTGCACAGCGCGGCCGCGTCCAGGGTCGAGGGGATGTTGGCGTTGACGGTCTCTACGGCCGAGAGCAGGGCCACATGGGGCCGATCGACGCCGAGGATGCGGGCGAAGTCGATGGCGTTCTGCACGATGTCGCGCTTTTCGTCCAGGGTCGGCCGGATGTTGAGCGCGGCGTCGGTGATCAGCAAAGGCTTGCTGTAGAGCGGCACATCGAAGCGGAACACATGGGACATGCGCCGGCCGGTGCGCAGCTCCTTGCGCGCCAGCACGGCGTGGATCAGCTCGTCGGTGTGCAGGCTGCCCTTCATCAGGCTGGCCACGGCGCCGCTGACGGCGAGCTCGGCCGCATGCTCGGCGGCAGCGTGGCTGTGGGCCATGTGCACGATCGGCAAGCCGCCCAGATCCAGCCCGCAGGCCTCGGCGACGGCGCGGATACGCGCTTCGGGGCCGATCAGCAAGGGCTCCAGCAGGCCCTGGCGCGCGGCATCGACGGCACCGGTCAGCGAGGCCTCATCGCAAGGGTGAACCACGGCACAGCGCACGGCAGGCATGCCCTGCCCCAGGGCCAGCAAGGCCTGAAAGCGCGCTTGCGGGTCGAAGAGATGGATCTCGGGCCGTGTGCGGCGCGGCAGGCGAATCTTCTCGGTGGGCGCCAGCACGCGCGCCAGGCCTTGCGCCACGCGATCGCCGCGCTGATTGAGCAGCTCGCAGGCCAGGTCCACGGCGCCGCGGCTGCGGTCCTTGGCCGTCACGGTCACGCTGACGCTCAAGGTGTCGCCGATGCGCACCGGCTGGATGAAGTGCAGGCTCTGGTCCAAGTAGCGGGTGCCGGCGCCCGGGAACTGGGTGCCCAACAGAGCCGAGATCAAGGCGCCGCTCCACATGCCATGACCCACCACCTCATGCATCAGCGGTGTGCCGGCCTCGCCGGTGTCCAGATGCGCGGGGTTGCTGTCGCCCGAGACCGCGGCAAAGGCCGCGATGTCCTGGGCGCTGAGCGTGCGCATCAGGCGGGCGCTCTGGCCAATCTGCAGTTCGTCAAAGGTCAGGTTTTCGACCAGATCGGTGTCGGCGTTGTTCATGGCGGGCCCGCGCAGCAAGAAGGCACAAAGGACAGGAGGAACCAGTCCCATGGTCTGCGATGCGGATGGCAGGGGCATGACAGGGGCTGAAATCGGCACGAAGCAGATTTCGGGTTTTGCTCGTGAGGCCCTGCAGCCCGTGCCGCCACCGGGCTCATGGTTCCGGGGTCGGCCCTGCCGGGCCGACTT
>NZ_JBXAGJ010000030.1:0-55642 GCF_058794035.1 Roseateles sp. GW835-FHT13E02 | reverse complement strand
GGTGCCCTGGCATCCGACCAGCTCGGCGCCCTGACCACCGCGCAAGTCAACGCACTGACGGCCGGCCAGATCCAAGGTCTGTCCAGCGATGACCTGAACGCCTTCACCACGGCCCAGTTCCGCGCCATGAGCTCGACACAGGTCGGCGCCATCACCACCGACCAGGTCAAGACCCTGACGACGGAGGATCTGTCTTCCATCGGCACGGGCGGCCTGCGTGGCCTGACGGCCGGCCAGCTCGGCGCCCTGACCACGGACCAGGTGATTGCGCTGAGCACCACCCAGTTCGCTGCGCTGAACAGCGTCCAGGTGGTGGGCTTCGGCACCGAGCAGATGTCCAAGATTGCCACCGAGGACCTGCAAGCCATCAACACCAGCGCCCTGCGCAACCTCAACAGCGAGCAGCTTGGTGCCTTGGCTTCGGACCAGCTGGGAGCTCTGAGCACCAACCAGGTCAATGCCCTGACCGCCGGCCAGATCCAGACCCTGTCGAGTGACGACCTGAACGCCTTCACCACGGCCCAGTTCCGCGCCATGAGCTCGGCCCAGGTCGGTGCCATCACCACCGACCAGGTCAAGACCCTGACGACCGAGGACTTTGCCGCCATCGGCACGGGCGGTCTACGTGGCCTGACGGCCGGCCAGGTCGGCGTGCTGACGACCGACCAAATCGTCGCCCTGACCACCCAGCAAGCCGCCACGCTCAACAGCGTGCAGATCGCCGGCCTGGGCACGGAACAAGTCTCCAAGCTGGCCACCGATGACCTGCAAGCCATCAACACCAGCGCCCTGCGCAATCTGACGACCGAGCAGCTGGGAGCCTTGGCATCCGACCAGCTCGGCGCCCTGACCACCACGCAAGTCAATGCCCTGACCGCCGGCCAGATCCAGGGTCTGTCCAGTGACGACCTGAACGCCTTCACCACGGCCCAGTTCCGCGCCATGAGCTCGAGCCAGGTGGCGGCCATCTCCACGGATCAGGTCAAGACCCTGACCACCGAGGACCTGGCGTCCATCGGCACCGCGGGCCTGCGCGGCCTGACAGCCGGTCAAGTCTCCGCTCTGACCACGGACCAGGTGATCGCCCTGAGCACCCAGCAGATGGCCGTCCTGAACAGCGTGCAAGTCGCCGGTCTGGGCACGGAGCAAATGTCCAAGCTGGCCACCGACGACCTGCAAGCCATCAACAGCAGTGCCTTGCGCGCCTTCAACACCGAGCAATTGGGTGCCTTGGCGTCCGACCAGCTCGGCGCCCTGACCACCGCACAAGTCAACGCGCTGACCGCCAGCCAGATCCAGGGCCTGTCCAGCGACGACCTGAACGCCTTCACCACGGCCCAATTCCGCGCCATGAGCTCGGGCCAGGTCGCGGCCATCAGCACCGATCAGATCAAGACGCTGACGACGGAAGACCTGTCTTCCATCGGCACGGCGGGTCTGCGTGGCTTGACGGCCGGCCAGGTAGGCGCATTGACCACCGACCAGGT
The DNA here is from genome assembly GCF_058794035.1 of Roseateles sp. GW835-FHT13E02. Lineage (NCBI taxonomy): Bacteria > Pseudomonadati > Pseudomonadota > Betaproteobacteria > Burkholderiales > Sphaerotilaceae > Roseateles > Roseateles sp. GW835-FHT13E02. Next base: position 54,155 of record NZ_JBXAGJ010000030.1, on the reverse strand, counting down.
GGTCGCGCTGACCACGGCCCAAGCGGCGACGCTGAACAGCGTTCAGATCGTGGGACTGAGCACCGAACAGGTCTCCAAGCTGGCGACGGATGATCTGCAAGCGCTGAACACCAGTGCCCTGCGAGCCCTGAGCACCGAACAACTCGGCGCACTGGCCTCCGACCAACTCGGCGCCCTCAGCACGGCACAGGTCAATGCCTTGACCAATGCACAGATCCAAGGCCTGTCCAGCGACGACCTGAACGCCTTCACCACGGCGCAGTTCCGCGCCATGAGTTCAGGCCAGGTGGCCGCCATCTCCACGGATCAGATCAAGACCCTGACCACCGAGGACCTGGCCGCCATCGGCACCAGCGGTCTGCGCGGCCTGAGCGCCGGCCAGCTGGGTGTGCTGACGACCGACCAGATCATCGCCCTGACCACCACCCAGGCGGCTGCATTGAACAGCGCTCAGGTCGCTGGCTTCGGCACCGAGCAGATGAGCAAGCTGGCCACGGATGACCTGCAGGCGATCAACACCGGCGCGCTGCGCAACCTGAGCACTGACCAGCTCGGCGCCCTGGGCTCCGATCAGCTGGGCGCTCTGAGCACCACACAGGTCAATGCCTTGACCGCAGGCCAGATCCAAGGCCTGGCCAGCGATGATCTGAATGCCTTCACCACGGCCCAGTTCCGCGCCATGAGCTCGACCCAGGTCGGCGCCATCAGCACCGACCAGATCAAGACGCTGACGACAGAAGACTTCTCGTCCATCGGCACCGCGGGCTTCCGCGGCCTGACGGCCGGGCAGTTGGGCGCGCTGACCACCGACCAGGTGATCGCGCTGACCACGCAGCAGGCCAATGCCTTGAACAGTTCGCAAGTGGGAGGTTTCACGACCGAGCAGATGTCCAAGCTGGCCACCGATGACCTGCGTGCCTTGACCACCTCGGCGCTGCGCAACTTCAGCACCGAGCAGTTCGAGGCCCTGACCACCGAGCATCTGGTGAACTTCACGACCCAGCAGTTCCAGTCCATCACTGTCAACCAGCTCGACACCCTGAGCACCGATGACATGGTGGCGCTGACAACCACCCAGGTCGCGACCTTCAGCTCGATCCAGATTGGCAGCCTGAGCACGGAGCAGTTCTCCAAGTTTGTGTCCGAGGACATCAAGGCCTTCACCACGGCCCAGATGGCGGGCCTGACCACGGAGCAGATCCACAGCATCACCTCGGATCAGATCAAGGGCTTCGACGCCGAGGATCTGGCCAAGCTGAACATGGCTCAGGTCCTGTCCTTCGCCACCGAATCTCTGGCGGCGCTGACAGCAGCCCAGTTGGACGGTCTCTATCTGGCCACCCCGATCGTGCTGGACCTGGACGGCAACGGCATCAGCACGCTGAGCGCGGCCGACGGCGTGAACTTTGACGTCAACGGCACCGGCAACACCAGCCAGAAGTGGGGCTGGGTTGGCGGCAACGACGGCCTGCTGGTGCGCGACCTGAATGGTGACGGCATCATCAACAGCGGCAAGGAGTTGTTCGGCTCGGGCACGGAACTGGGCTCTGGTCAACGCGCCACCGACGGCTATGCCGCGATGCGCGAGCTGGATCTCAACCACGACGGCAAGCTCAATGCGCTGGATCAGAGCTTCGGCGAGCTCAAGGTCTGGGTCGATGCGGACAGCGACGGCCAAACCGATGGCGGCGAGCTGAAATCCTTGCAAGAGCTGGGCATCACCGAGATGAACCTGGCGGCGCAAGCCAACAGCACGATCGACCAGGGCAATCTGGTGGGACTGGTGTCGGGCTACACGACCAGCGACGGTCAGACCCACACCATGGCCGACGTCTGGTTCGCCAAGGACAACAGCCAGGCCGCAGCTCCCGCGCCGCAGCTGGGGGATGTGCTGGCCGGACCGGCTGGCACCCTGCTCGGCGAAGGGGCCGCGGTCAAGGGCAGCGATCTGGATCACAGCCAGAACGCGCAGGTGAGCCAGCAGCACCTGTTCATCAAGCAGCGTCCCGACGACGACGAGCTGCAGCGCATGAACCCGCTGATCTGATCGATCAGCCTGGACCCGGACCCGACCCCGGGGCCGGGTCGCCCCGCACACCGCGGGGCTGCGAGCCCCGAGCGGGGCGCCCTCCACGGCGCCCTCACTCGGGGCTCGCTTGCTTTATGCTCCCCCGACATCCGATCCACGCCGCCTCAATCCCTGCCATGTCCGACACGCCTGCCACCGATCCTCGTGCGCCCCGCATCCACGCCCTGGCCGATGTGCAAAGCCCGCACATCGGCGCCGGCACGCAGATCTGGCAGTTCTGTGTGGTGCTGGCCGGCGCGCGCATCGGCGCGGACTGCAATCTCAATGCCCAGGTGTTTGTGGAAAACGATGTCTGCCTGGGCGACCGGGTGACGGTGAAATGCGGCGTGCAGCTCTGGGATGGGCTGAGCGTGGCCGACGATGTCTTCATCGGGCCCAATGTCAGCTTCACCAACGACCGCACGCCGCGCTCCAAGCGCTACCCGGCCGAGTTCCAGCGCACCCGCATCGAGCGCGGCGCCTCGATCGGGGCCAATGCCACCATCCTCGGCGGCGTGACGATTGGGGCAGGCGCCTTGATCGGCGCCGGCAGCGTGGTGACCCGCGATGTGCCCGCGGGCGAGTTGTGGGTGGGCAACCCGGCCCGCTCCCGCGGACCGGCACCGGCCTGAGCCTTCAGGCCCGGGCAGGCATCACACGCTGGCTCGAACGACCTGGATCAGGCGCTCGACCTGGGCCTCACTCATGCCCGGCCACAGCGGCAGGCTCAGCACCCGGGCATGGATGGCCTCGGCGATGGGAAAGTCACCGGGGCCATAGCCCAGCTCGGCATAGGCCGGCTGCAGATGCGGCGGCACCGGGTAGTGGATCAGGCTGCCCACGCCCTGGGCCTCGAGCGCGGCGGCCAGGCGGTCGCGCGCCTCATGCTGCACCACAAAGAGATGCCAAGCCGAGCGCAGTCCCTCGGGCTCGACCGGCAGCTGCAGCGGCAGGCCGGACAGGCCATCGCGCAGCTGCGCCGCCAGGCGGCGGCGCTCGTCGGTGGCCGCCTGCAAATGCGGCAGCTTGGCGGCCAGCACGGCGGCCTGGATCTCGTCCAGGCGCGAGTTGATGCCCTTGACTTCGTTGTGGTACTTGATGCGCGAGCCGTAGTTGCGCAGCACGCGCAGCTGGGCATCAAGCGCCGCATCGGCCGTGGTGACACCGCCGCCATCGCCCATGGCACCGAGGTTCTTGCCCGGGTAGAAGCTCCAGGCCGAAATGTCCGCCAGGCTGCCGACGAGGCGGCCGCGGTACTCGGCCGCATGGGCTTGGGCGCAGTCGTCCAACACCTTGAGGCCGTGGCGGCGCGCCAGGGCCATCAAGGCATCCATCTCGGCCGGCAGGCCGTAGAGATGCACTGGCAGCAGCACCTTGGTACGGGGCGTGATCGCCGCCTCGACGCGGGCCGGGTCGAGGTTGTAGGTCTGCGGATCGGGCTCCACCGGCACCGGCCGGGCGCCGCACTGGCTGACCGCCAGCCAGGTTGCCACATAGGTGTTGCTGGGCACGATGACCTCGTCACCCGGGCCCACGCCAAGGGCGCGCAGGGACAGGGTCAGCGCATCCAGGCCGTTGGCGACACCGGCGCAATGCTGGGTCTGGCAAAAGCGCGCGTAGGCCGCCTCGAACTGCTGCAGCTCCTGGCCGAGCAGGAACCAGCCGCTGCCGGCCACGCGCAGGAGGGCCGCGTCGATCTCGGCCTGGGCGCTGCGGTAGGCGGGCTGCAGATTGAGGAACGGGATCTTCGCGGTCTCGCTCATGCCTGGGCTCCCGCGGCGGCCTTGGCTTCCATCACCGCAGCCAGGAACTCGTCGTAGTTGCGGATGTAGTCTTCGGCGCTGTAAGTGTCCGAAGCCAGCACGAGCAGGACGGCGTCGGGCGAAAACTGGTACTGGATGCCCCAGACCATGGGCGGGATGTGCAGGCCCAGGCGGGCGCTGTCGAGCAGGATCTCGTCGCGGTGCTGGCCGTCATCGACGACGATGCCGACCGAGCCTTTCACGCAGACCAGGAACTGGTGGCAGGCGCGGTGGGCATGCTCGCCACGCACCTCGCGGCTGGGCACGTCGTAGACCATGAAGAAGCGCTGCGGCTGGAACGGCAGATGACTGCCGATCTCGCCAAAGCTGAGGGCGCCGCGCAGATCGACGATCTTGGGCAGGCGGTGCAAGGTGGCGCGCGCCACGCTGAGCTGGGGCAGGCTGTCGGCCGGCAGGGCTGCGGCCCGCGCGGCCGATGAAACCTGGCCCGGCAGGTCCACGTGGGGGGTGTCCACATAACCGGTGATGTGGGCGGGGTTGCCGGCGACGATGGCATTGGGTGGCACATCACGGCTGACGACCGCGCCATCCGTCACCAGGGCACGTGCGCCGATGGTCACACCCGGGCGAATCGTGGCGCCTGAGCCGATGCTGGCGCCCTGACGCACCCGGGTTTGCACAAAGGCCTCGGGCCGCTGCTTGCTGCGCGGGAAGGGATCGTTAGAAAAGGTGACGTTGGGACCGACGAAGACATCGTCTTCGATGCGCACCCCGTCCCAGAGCTGCACGCCGCATTTGATCGTCACCCGGTCACCGACTTCGACATCGTTCTCGATGAAGACGTGGTCGCAGATATTGGCATCGCGGCCGATGCGGGCACCGGGCAGCACATGGCTGAAAGCCCAGATGCGGCTGCCCTCGCCCACCGCCGCGCTTTCCAGCAAGGCCATGGGGTGGACATAGACGCCTGGCGGCGATTGCGGTTCAGGGGTCAAGATCGGTGCATTCACGTTGCGGCTCACTCCCGGCTGGCTGGTCGCGCTTGGGTCTTCAGGGACACGGCCGACGCCGCACCCGATGCTGCGCAGGATACTGGATGCGCTGTCCAAGGAAGCTACGACAAAGCGGGCTGGAGCCCGGCTGTTTACCCCAATGCCAGTGACGCGGTGGCAGACGGCACACCCTATAGACTCAGGTTTAGGGAGCGAATCCCGGCTGAATCCAGCGTTTGGGCCCCGCGGGCTTGCGCTCCAATGCAAGCCAAGGCTGTGGCGCACGCGTTTTCGGACGCTCCAGCGAGAAATTGAACCAGCGAAAGTGCAAACACCCATGAAAAAAGCGTTCATCACCGGTGTGACGGGGCAGGATGGCTCCTACCTGGCGGAATCCCTGCTGGCCAAAGGCTACGAGGTGCATGCCACCCTGCGCCGCAGCTCGGTCTTCACCTCGGCGCGCATCGACCACCTGCTCGAGCACCAACGCTTCAAGACCTACCACGGTGACCTGACCGACTCCAGCAATCTGCACACCCTGCTGTCCAAGATTCAGCCCGACGAGATCTACAACCTGGGCGCCCAGTCCCATGTGGCCGTGTCCTTCGAGGTGCCCGAGTACACCGCCGAGGTCGATGCCCTGGGCACCATCCGCCTGCTCAATGCCATCAAGGACCTGGGCATCAAGCCGCGCTTCTACCAGGCCTCGACCTCCGAGCTTTTCGGCGGCTTGCCCGAGACCGCGCCGCAAAGCGAGAAGACGCCCTTCTACCCCAAGTCGCCCTACGGCGCGGCCAAGCTCTATGCCTACTGGATCGTGGTCAATTACCGCGAGAGCCATGGCCTCTATGCCTGCAACGGCATCCTGTTCAACCACGAATCGCCGCGCCGCGGCGAGACCTTTGTGACCAAGAAGATCACCAAGGCCGTGGCCCGCATCTCCCAAGGCCGCCAGGCCGTGCTCAGCCTCGGCAACCTCGATGCCAAGCGGGACTGGGGTTATGCCAAGGACTATGTGGAAGCCATGTGGCTGATGCTGCAGCAGGAAAAGGCCGATGACTATGTGATCGCCTCGGGCGAAACCTACACCGTGCGCCAGTTTGTGGACATGGCCTTTGCCGAAGTGGGCATCGAGCTGGACTGGCAAGGCGAAGGCGTGAACGAGCGCGGCCTGGACCGCCGCACCGGCCGCCCCCTGGTGGTGATCGACCCTCGCTACTTCCGCCCAGCCGAGGTGGACCTGCTCTGGGGCGACGCCAGCAAGGCGCGCGAAAAGCTGGGCTGGACCTCCAAGACCTCGATCCGCGACCTGGTGCGCATGATGGTGCAGTACGACCTGAAGAACGAAACCTACGGAGGCCATGAGCCATGATTCTGGTCACCGGCGCCACCGGTTTTCTGGGTCGGCGCGTCTGCCGCCTGCTCGACGCCCAGGGCCAGCCCCATCTGAAGACCTCCCTGTCTCTGGGTCTGGACCTGCGCGACCCCATCGCCACGGAGGCCTTTTTTGCCGCCCACAAGCCCAGCCAGGTGATCCACTGCGCGGCCTTTGTCGGCGGCATCCAGTTCGGCTACAAGCATTCGGCCGAGCTCTTTCACAACAACCTGCAGATGACGCTGAATCTGCTCGCCAGCGCCCAGCGCCACGGCGTGCAGCGCATCGTCAACCCGATCTCCAACTGCGCCTACCCCGCCAAGGCCACGCTCTTCAAGGAAGACGAGTTCTGGGACGGCCCCCTGCATGACTCCGTCATGGTCTACGGCTTTGTGCGCAAGGCCTCCTGGGTCGGCGCGCAAGCCTATGCCCAGCAGTACGGGCTCGATGTGATCAACCTGATCCTGTCGAATATGTACGGCCCCGAGGATCATTTCGAGGAAGAACGTTCCCATGCCCTGGGCGCCCTGGTGATGAAGTTCGCCCGGGCCAAGAAGCTGGGCCTGCCCGAGGTGGTGGTCTGGGGCAGCGGCATGCCGGTGCGCGAATGGCTGCATGTGGACGATGGCGCGCAAGCCCTGGTCCGCGGCCTGGCCGCGCCGCGCTGCGATCAGCCGGTGAACATCGGCGTCGGCCGCGGCATCTCCATCCTGGCCATGGCCGAGATGATCCAGCGCGAGATCGGCTACACCGGCCATCTGGTGCTGGACCCGAGCAAGCCCGACGGTGCCCCTTACAAGACGGTGGACGGCAGCCGCGGCCAGGCCCTGCTGAACTGGTCCCCCGAGATCGATTTTGAAGACGGCGTGCGCGCCACCATCCGCTGGTATCTGGAGCAAGAAGCCCATGGCAGTCACTGAAATCAAGCAAGGCGAGCTGGTGCTGGCCCGCCACATCCCGGCCAGCGTGGCCTGGAGCGGCGACCTGCAGTTTTTTTCCCCCGAGGGCGACTACCAGCAGGTAGGCACCTGGGGCTATGAGCAGGGCAAGACCTTGCTGGCCCACAGCCACAATGAAGTGAGCCGCGAGGTGCTGTGGACGCAGGAAGTGCTCTACATCCGCGCCGGCCGCGTGCGCGCCGAGATCTACGACACGGCCGATCAGAAAGTGGCCGAGCTGGAGGCCGGCGCCGGTGACATCCTCGTGCTGCTGCGCGGCGGCCACGGCTATCACATCCTGGAGAACGGCACCCAGGTGCTGGAGATCAAGAACGGCCCCTATGTCGGCGCCGACGCGGACCGGAGGCGGCTGTGAGCGCGGCAGCAATGGGCGAGACGGGCGCGCTGATCAAGGTCCATCTGGGCTGCTGGCACCGGGTCATCCCCGGCTTCGTCCATGTGGACCTGTGCGACATGCCGCACATCGACCACAAATCCGGCATCGACGCCCTGCCCTTCTTGGCCGACAACTCTGCCTCGCTGATCTACTGCAGCCATGCGCTGGAGTATTTCGACCGCGACCAGGCCAGGGAGGTGCTGAAAGAGTGGCACCGGGTGCTGGCCCCGGGCGGCGTGCTGCGCCTGGCCGTACCGGATTTCCAGGCCCTGATCCAGGTCTACCAGCAAACCGGCGAGCTGGCCCGGGTGCTGGGCCCGCTCTACGGCAAGATGGCCATCCAGACCGAGCAAGGCCCGGCCACCCTGTACCACAAGACCACCTACGACCAGGCCAGCCTGAGCACCCTGCTCGAAGCCTGCGGCTTTGTCGCTCCCGAGCGCTGGGACTGGCGCCAGACCGAGCATGCCGCGGTGGACGACCACTCGCAGGCCTACTTTCCCCATATGCAAAAGGACACCGGCATCCTGGTGTCACTCAACTTGCAGGCGCGCAAGCCCACCTGACCCCGCCATCATGAGCGACACACAAGAATTCATCCCCCAGATGCGGCCGCTGTTCGGCGGCGAGGAAAAGGCCGAGCTGATGGCCTACCTCGACGAAGACGGCTTCTTCACCGAGTTCAAGAAGACCGAGGCCTTCGAGCGCCAGATCGCCGAGTTCACCGGCGCGCGCCACTGCATCGTCGTCAACAACGGCACGGTCTCGCTGACCCTGGCCGCCATCGCCGTGGGCGTGGGCCCGGGCGATGAAGTCATCGTGCCCGACTACACCATGATCGCCACGCCCAACTCAGTGAAGATGCTGGGCGCGCAGCCGGTGTTCGTCGATGTCGACCCCGACACCCTGATCCTGGACCTGGCCGCCACGCGCGCCGCCATCACGCCCAAGACCCGCGCCATCATGCTGGTTTCGGCCAACGGCCGCGCGCCGGCCTGCGGCATTGCGGCTTTCGAGGCCCTGGCGCGCGAAACCGGCGTGGCCCTGATCGAAGATGCCGCCCAGTCCCTGGGCTCGGTCTACCCTGACGGCCGCCACATCGGCCGCGCCGGCGCCATCGGCAGCTTCTCTTTCTCGGCCCCCAAGATCATCTCCACCGGCCAGGGCGGCGCCCTGATCACCGACGACGATGCCCTGGCCGACAAGCTGCGCCGCCTGAAGGACTTCGGCCGCGCCGCCGGCGGCACCGATGTGCACGACAGCATCGGCTACAACTTCAAGTTCACCGAGCTGCAAGCCTGCGTCGGCCTGGCCCAGATGCGCCAGCTGCCCGGCCGCATCGAGCGCAAGAAAGAAATCTGGCGTCGCTATGCCGAAGGCCTGGCCGGCATCCCCGGCATCCAGCTCTTCGCCCATGACCTGAGCCTGTGCACGCCCTGGTTCATCGACTGCCGCGCCGAGCGCCGCGATGCCCTGGCCGCCCATCTCAAGGCCCAGGGCATCGGCACCCGCACCATGTACCCGCCCATCCACCAACAAAAGGCCTATGCCTTGCCTGGCCATCACCCGGTCGCCGAGGAAATCGGCCGTTCGGGCCTGTGGCTGCCGTCCATGATCCAGCTGAGTGACGCGCAGATCGAGCGCATCTGCCAAAGCGTCCGCAGCTTCTATCTGGGCTGAGCGATCGGGGCCACGAGGCCTCGCCCGCAACAAAAACACAAGGGCCACGCGGCGCAAACCGCGTGGCCCTTTTGATTGAAAGACCCGTCGCCGGCCGCTTCAGATCGGCAAGCTCAGGCGGTACGGGATCGAGAAGACGTTCTCACCCAGGTAGACAAAATCACGGTCGCGCCCGGCGATCGCCTTGAGGAAGTTCTTCGAGGTCCCCTGGCCCGGCAGGGCCCAGTCGTGCAACTCGATGGTCATCAAGGGGAAGGCATCGATCCAGTCGACGTTCTCTTCGAACAGCACCGACTCATAGCCTTCGATGTCCACCTTGATCATGAACGGCAGGAAACCGGCCGACATCGGGTACTGCTGCAAGAGCTCGGGCACCGTGATGGTGGCAATGCCACCGCCCGCGGCGGCGCGGGTCTGAAAACCCACGGGATCGGTGTCGGGGTTGCTGATCTCCACCGCCTCCTGGCGGCAGCTGGCGGCGCGCTGGAAGGCCGTGATCTGCGGGCGCGACAAGGTGTTGGCCACCAGGCAATCAAAGTTGCTGGCTTCCGGCTCCACCGCCAGCACCTTGGCCTTGGGCCACTGCAGACTGAAGTACAAGGCGCTGAGCCCCACATTTGCGCCCAGATCGATGATCAAGGGCGTCCAGCCCATCTGCACCGCAAAGTTGTAGAACTTGTTCAGCTCGGCCGCACGTTTGAGGCGGGCCACGGAAAAGACCTGCGCACCGAAGATCTGTTCAAACAGCGGAATCTCGTACTTGTCGGCGCGCAGGCTGACGGTTGCGCTCTGGTCGCCCAGGGTCACCGTACGGGTTTCGATCATGTCAGAGCCCTCCTGAGACTCGAAATCATGGGGCTGAGCTCGGCATCGGATGCGGCCTCAGAGCACATCGGCCGCGATCTTCTGGCGCACCGCCGGAGGCACAAAGTCAAAGATATTGGAGGCCAACATCAAGTCGCCAGGCTTGCTGTCCAGGGCCTCGATGCTGGCCACCACATAGCGGGTCGGCGTGTTCAGCAGCAGATTGCGCACCTGCAGGTAGGCGCCCTCGCTGGACAGCCAGGAGCCCTCGCCGTTGATCAGGCAGTTGGAATCGATGAAGCGCTCCTGATTGGCATGGAGGTCCAGGCGCGCCGCCACATCGATGCGGTTGTCGCCGACATTGCGCATGCCCCAGACCTGCAGGCCGCTGCTTTGAAGGCGGGCAAACAAAAGGCTGCGCAGGATGTTGAAGATGTCCTCGCCGTACAGCGCGCCCACTTCGGCCGCCTGGCGCAGGCGCGCCTCGAAGGGCGTGCGCGCATCGATCTGGAATCGATCACCTGGCAAGGCCTCGACCTTGGCCAGCAGATAGGCCTGCAGGAAATCACGCCGGCTCGGCGCGCCCTTGATCAAGCGGTGCACCGTCTGGGCAAAGCTGACGGTGAAGGGGTTGACATCGAACAGCACCAGCTCGGCCAGGCCCTGGCCGCTGCAGGCCTGCATCTGATCGAGGCTGAAAAAGCCGCCGCAGCTGGCAAACAGGCTCTTGCCCACATAGCGGCCGCGGGCCGCGTGAAGCTGCTGGATGTGGCGCTGCACCAGACTGACGGCCTCGGCCGTGCCCAGGTAGACATCGTTCCAGCTTTGGAAGGAATGTTTGCCGCCCATTTGCGCCGTCAGGCCCACCTGGCCGTAGAAGCCGGCCACATCGTCCCAGCGCAAGGCCTGGCTCTTGCCGGCCAGGGTGAAGAGCACATTGCGCTCGGGCGACTGCCAGCCCGGCAGTCGCTGCAGCGGCGAAACCTGCAAGCTCAGCAGGCGGGCCATGCTGTAGAGCTGCTCGCTGTTCAGGCAATTGGCGATGCAATGATCGATGCGCACCGCTTCGCTGACCTCCCAGTCGCTGCTGGCCGCGTTGTGCTCCAAGATGTGGACCTGCTCGAAATGCTGCAGCGCCCAGCGCAAGGTCTGGATGAAACGTGCCTGCGGCACGCCACAGCCCAGCAGCACATGCAGGAAGCAATGTTGGATACCGGCGAACTGGGCCGGATCGGCCGCCAGGGCTTCATCGACAGAAACGTTGACGCGTTGAACCTCCAGCTCGCTGAAACCGAAGGGCCGCACATGGGTCACCTCGACAAAGCGGGCGCCACCGATGGCCTGGGCACTGGCCTGCAGCGCGATCTGATGCGGGTCGGCCGGACGGCCGGCCACGGCCGTGCTGGCCGGCTGCGGCGCCTCGGCTGCGGCAGCGGTGGCATGCGCGGCACCAAAGCCTGCCGGCACACGCCCCATGCGGTGGGCGGCAAAGTTCTCATTGCTGAAGCTGGCCTGGCCGAAACACAACACCGGCTGGCGCAGCTTGCCCAGGGGCAAGGTGGCGAGCGAGGCGATCGACCAGCCGGCGCGCAGGCCCGCCTCGGTCTCATGGCTGGCCAGATAGGCCTCGTCGGGCGTGGCCATGCCGATCAGCTTCATTTCACCGACCTGCTCCAGCGCCCGCATGCGGGTGACGCCATAGATGCGATGGGCATTGAAATGGGTCAGGTCCTGCCCCACCGGCACGGCGACGGCGCACATGCCATGCGGTGCAATGCAACGCGACATCAGCAAGAAGGTGTAGAGGTCGCCCAGCGGCATGAAGCGGTCGCCGTAACGGCCCAGGCCCGAGTGCTCGATGGAGCTGTAGGACAGCACCATGTCATAGGCCTGCTCATGACGATCCAGCTCCTGCAGGTACTGGTCCCAGGTGATGGTGCGCACGGGGGTCGGGCTGCGCAACTCGCCGTCCCAATGGATCTCGCGGTACTCGACCGTGGTGACTTCGGCCGCGCCGAACAGGCAGCACAGCAGCTCGAGCCAGTAGGTCTCGGAACCAATCACCAGGATCTTGCTGCCGCGGATATGGCTTTGCAGCTTGGCGATCTGGGACAGGGCCTCCGGGTAGGGGCACAGGGTGCGGAAATCGGCCTCGGTGAAGCGCGACAGCCCGGCCTCCACCCATTGATTGAAACGCTCGGCATCCCAGTGCAGCACCGGCGTCGAGCTGCTGACCATGATCATGCGCTCCAGGATGGGGGTCTTGTAGCCCAGGGTCTCCCAGTAGATGAAATCGGGCGGCACGGTTTCCAACGGCGCCGGTCCGGGCTCACCCTGAACGGCGCTGAGCGGAAACTTGGCGCCGCCGCGCGGCAGCATCTGGGTGCAGCGCTGCACAAACAGGCTGTTGACCTGCTCCAGGGCCGAGAGCGGCGCAGCAGCCGGCGCGGCCACCGTGGCGGCCACAGGCGCAGCCGCCTCTTGCAGCACGCCGTGCAGATGACGCGAAATCTCGGCAAAGGTGCTGCCCGGGTGGAACACCACCAGATTGACGCAGGACAGCAGGTAGATGTCCTTGAGCGCATCGACACCATGGTCGGCGCTGACGGTGTAGCTGTCCGGATCGCCCCAGACTGCCTTGCCCTCGTTGAGCTGCAGATGCAGGCGGTCGTGGCGGCTCATCAGCTGGCTGGGGAACAGCTCACGCAAGCCCTGCTCCAGCTGCGCGTCTTCGGTCGAGAGGAAGAACTTTTCGCCGCGGTCCACGCCGATGCGGTCGCGGATCAGGCCGCTGTAGAGATCGAGCGCGTCCTTGAGCCCGAAGTCAGTGCCGCGGGCATGCACGCCCTTGGTCTGCAGGGTCAGGCCGTGCTCGGCCGCCTGAGCCAGCACCTGGTCGCGGATGTCTTCGGCCGGCACCAGGCTGCGCAAGGCGGCGATCGACAACTCCCGCGGCACGCAGTCCAGATAGTCGTTGTCGTAGACGATCACGGTCTCATGCGGATCGTCGAGCCTGAGCGCCTGGGCATGCTGGGGCGTCGAGAATTGGGAGACCTTCAGCAGCTGATCGCGCCCGAAACGCTCGGCCTCGCGCGTGACCCCATGGCCGGGCCCCTTCTCGGTGAACAAGGCCACACTGCGGCCAGCCAGAGCCTCGATTTCGGCCAGGCTGATGGGCTCGAACTGGTTCTGGTACAGGCGCTCCAGCGGCGTCAGGCAGCCGTTGGGGGTGATCGAATCCCAGTAGACGCGCAGCTTGCGCCCGGTCAGACGGCAGTAGGCAATGGCCGCGGCCAGGGGGCGCAGGCGATTGCCCAGGCCACTGGTGCAGTAGGCGATGAAGAACTTGTCAGCCATGCTCGGGTCTCCGTGCGATTCCAGGGGGTATCCCCGCAGTATCCCGGCGCCGTCACGGTGCGAAGCAGCAAAAAGCCGGGACAAGCCCGGCCTTTCAAAAACGGCATTCCGTCACGGCAGCCCTGCCCCGGGCGCCGGGCGGCCGGCTCACGGCCCCCACTCGAAGCCGAGCAGGCTGTTGGGCAGGCCGGCATCCAGGCTGTCATGCCGGCTGCCCTGCACCCGGGCGCGGCAAGGCGCGCCCGTCTTGAGAGCAATGGCCGACTCCAGCGCCGCCACATCGGCCAGCGGCGCGGATTCCGAGGCCAGCACCAGCATCTGCCCTTGCGGCTTGAAGGCTCCCGCCACCAGGCTCAGCATGGGCTTGAGCAGGCGGCCCGAGGCACCCAGCACCACGATCAGGTCAAAGCCGCCATCGTCGGGGCGGAAGGCCAGCTCGCCGCCTGCCAGCTGCTCGGCCCGCAGCTCGATGCGGGTGCCGACGCAGCCGGGCAAAAAGGCGCAGAGCGCCGCCTCAGCCCGCGCGCGCTCCTCGGCCTCGAATGCCGCGGGCTCGGCGCCGGTGATGCTCACCAACAGCAAACGCCCGGGCTTGCCGCGCCAGGGCGTCAGCCAGTCGTTGAGCGTGGCTGCCACCTGGCGGCGCGGTGCCACCTGGGCACCCAGGCTGGAACCGGCCTGGTAGCAGAGGTACTCGAACAGCTCCAGGCGTGCGTTGTAGCTGCGACCCTCGAAGCGGCCGTGGTCCAGGTAATGCTGGCGCGGATTGGCGCGCGCCGCCGGGTCCTGGCGGTGCATCCAGGCGTAGCGCACCGCGTCGAAGTTGGCATGCACGCGGTTGGGCTGGATGTTGGCGCTGTTCTGGATCAGGTCGTTGTCATGCTTGAGCCCGGGCAGGTAGTCGATCTGGGCCTGAGCGCAGTGGATGGCAAAGTCGAACGACATCTGATCGCGCTTGCAGAAATTCAGGATCTGCTCCCACCAGATGACGCCGAACTTCACCAGCACCGGGTGCATGTGCTGACGCAGGATGACGGTGCAGGTGCTCAGCGGCGTGATGTCGCTGAGCGGCATGCGGCTGGCGTAGAAATCCAGCTGGGCGCTCAAGCGATCGACCGATTCATAGCCCAGCTGCACGATGGCCTCGGCCTCCTGGCGCGGGTTGCTGCGCGTGGTGTGGCGGAAAGTGCGAAAAGCGTAGGGGCTGGCGCACTGCAGATCGGCCGCCCGGGGCATGCGCTTGAAGCGCACGATGTTGTCGACGTAGAGGCTGTACTCCCAGTCCGGCAGGTACTCATGCGGCAAGGCCTTGGGGCGGCGCGAGAGCTTCTCCGGTGGCAGGGGGGTGTCGTCGAGGTAGCGGAACTCCCAGACCGGGCTGCGCAGCGCGCGGTTGTCGGTGAAGCAGACGAAGCCAATGTCGAGATCGGTGTCATCGCGCGCACGCTCCAACTCGGCCAGCGGGTCACCCAGCGGCTCCTTGGATCCCGTGAGCACGGTGTAGATGACCAGGCGGGGGCGTCGAGCTTGGGGCGTCGTCATGGGCGGGATTGTGTCAGTCGGTGAGGCGCAAGGCCGTTCAGCGCAGCGGCGTCATCACGCCGCGACCCATGGACCACATCATGGCCACCGCCTGCTGGCCGTCGAACAAGGCATTGACATGGGCCACGCGCAAGGAGAAGTAGTCCGACTCGCTGCCCATCACATCGAAGAGCGAGCGACGGCCCAGCTGCTGCCACTGCTGCAGGGTAGAGACACGCAGGCGGTCGCTGTTGCGCAGGATGTCGACGATGCGGCGCGCACGGTCGAAGGACGACACGGCCGATTCGTGGATGTCGATCAGTCGGTAACGCCGTGCCTCGATGGCATCCTCGCGCTGCAGACGGGCGGCCTCGGCGCGCTTGCGGGCCGAGTTGATGGCCGGCTCGGCCGTGGCGTTGTAAATGGGCATGGAGACACTGAGGCCCGCCGACCATTCCGCGCCCTTGCCAAAGCCGGCGATGGCTGCGCCGGTGCCGGTGACATTGATCTGGGGTTTGAAGCTGGCCGCCACCGAGTCGGCGTAGCTGGACTGGGCCTTGGCCTGGGCATCGAGCTGGGCCACATCGGGCGCGCTGACCACATCGCGCTGCATCTCTTCCAGATCCGGCACCTGGGTCAGCAGGGCCGAGTAGCTGGCGCTCGGTGGCAGGTTGTCGCCGACCAGGCGGCGCAGCCGGGCCTCGGTCTGCGTCAGGGCCGATTGGGTCTGCTGCACGGCCAGCTCGGCCTGCTGGCGATTCTTGACCGCCTGCACCAACTCGCTGGCACGGCCGCGATCGGCCTTGACGATGGTGTCCAGCGCCTCGACCAGGCAGACCATCTTGCGAACGTACTGGGCATAGACCTGACCTTGCAGCTGGTAGCGGCTGCGATCCATGGCCAATGACACGGTCTGCAAGGCCAGCTGCTGCTCGGCATTGACCAGACCCAAGCGAGCCGACTCGGCCAGTTGGTTGCGCCAGTTGGCCAGCATGCTGTTGCGGCCAAAGTCGTAGAGCGGAGCGCTGACCGTGAGGCTTGCACGGCCCTGATTGCCGTGGCTGACCGGCAGATCGCCGGCCTTGACACCCACATGGGCCAAGCTGCCCGAGAGATTGACCTGCGGCATGCGCGCGGCACGGGCCTCTTCCCAATCGAGTCGTGCAGCCTGGGCCAGCATGGTGGCTGCGCCCAGCGCCTGGCTGCGCTTGAGGGTCAGGTCCACCAACTCCTGCAGCTGGCTGCGCGGGTCGATGAACTGGGTGTCCACCATGCGGGTGTCGCGACCACTGCTGCTGGGCAGGGCGTCTTCTTCGCCGCACTGGCTTTGGTTGGCAGGTTTCTCTGCCGCGGCCGGCGCCGTGGGCGCCGTCGCGGCTTTGCTCGTCTTGGCCGGGGCTTTGCCCGCGGCCTTGCCGTTCGGTGCGGCTCCCACCATGCCGGATGGGCCCAAGACCAGCGTCAGGCCGGCCAGCAAGGGCAGGACGAGACGGTGCAAGGCTCGGCGTGCGGGAGGGTGCAAGGCGGTCTGAAGAGGTTCGGTCAGCATGACCGCTACTTCATCACAGCGGCCTCATCGCGAAGCCTGGAACAGCGCTCGCATGACGCCGCAAATCGACGGTTCCCTCGGGCAGCCTGGAACGAGCACTTGCGCCGCACTCGGCGTCAGCGTCGGCTCAGCGTCGGCTCAGCGTTCGCTCATCGCCTCGCGCGCCTTGAGCATGGGGCGCAGCAGGAAGCTCAGCACCGAACGTTCACCGGTCTTGATCTCGACGGTTGCGCTCATGCCCGGGATCACCTGCACCGCCTCACCTTTGTAGCGCAGGGTGCTGCGTTCGGAGCGCACCAGCGCGCGGTAGTAGCGGCCCGAGCCTCCGGCCTTGTCAGACTCACCCAGGGCATCGGGGCTGATGTACTCGACCCGGCCCTCCAGGCCCCCGTAGATGTTGTAGTCAAAGCCCTGTAGCTTGACCTTGGCCTTCTGGCCGACGCGCAGATAGCCGACCTCAGCCGGCTTGATGCGGGTCTCGATCAATACCTCGTCGGTCAAGGGCACGATTTCCATGATGGGCGCGCCGGTGGTGATGACGCCGCCCAAGGTGTTGGCCCGGATGTTTTTGACCAGGCCGTGAACGGGCGAAGTCAGTACGGTGCGTTTGATGGCGTCTTCGCGCAACACCATTTGCTCGTCCTGGAGTGCGAGATCGTTCTGCAGCTTGACCAGCTCGGAGCTGGCCTCCTGGCGGAAGCGGCTGATGCGCTCGCTGCGCTGCTGCTGCAGCTCGTTGATCTGGCGCGAGAGATGCATGACCTCCACATTCGACATCAAGCCCTTTGCCGCCATGTCCTGCGAGATCTTGAGCTCGCGCGCCAGCATGCCGATGCTGCGCTCCAGGCTGGCCACCGCCTCGCTGAGCAGGCGCTGGCGGGCCTGATACGCACCGGTCTCGGCCGCCACGATGGCGGGCACGGCCTTGAGTTCCTCGGGAAAACTCAGCGCCTGGTTGTTGGCTTCGGCGGTCAGGCGGGCGACCGTGGCCTTGGAGGCCAAGCGTTTGACATTGCCTTCGCTCTGTTGCGCCTCCACCCGGGTCGGGTCGAGCTTGGCCAGCACCTGGCCTTCCTCCACCTCCTCGCCCTCGCGCACCAAGAGCTCGCGCAAGATGCCGATCTCCATGCTGGCGATCACCTGCTCGCGCCCATCGGGCACCACGACGCCGTCGCTGCGGCTGAGCTGGTCGACCTGGGTCAGGCCCGCCCAGATGATGGCAATCACCACCGCCGCCAGCAGCAGGTAAAGCGCCCAGGTGACCCGCGGCAAGGGCTCATCGATATGAGCCGCCGCCAGGCTGCTCAAAAACTCTTGGTCGCCGCGGGCTGTATTCATCGCAGCCATCCCCTGCCCTTGATGTTGCTGTTGTCGCTGAAGCTGCTTGTCATGAAAAACTCAAAAGACACCGTCACTCAGCCTCAGACCGAGGCCGAGCGCTGCACCGGCTGCGCGGCCGGGTGCATGTGCAGATTGGAGGCAGCCTCGGCGCCGGCCGCCGCCGGCTGGGCCGGACGCACGCCCGAGAGCGCGGCCAGCACCTGGTCACGCGGGCCATCCATGACCAGGCGGCCAGAATCCATGACCATGATGCGCGTGACCAGTTCCAGCACGGCCGGGCGGTGCGTCACCACCACCAGGGTGCACTCGCCGGCGGCGTCGCGCAGCTGGCGCAGGAACGCGACCTCGGACTGAGCGTCCATGGAGCTGGTCGGCTCGTCCATCAAGAGAATCTGCGGTTTCGTGACCAGGCTGCGCGCAAGCGCCACCAGCTGCCTCTGGCCGCCCGAGAGCAGGCTGCCCATTTCACCCACGGGCAGATCCCAGCCCATGGGGTGGCCGGCCACCACACGGTCCAGGCCGGTCAGGCGCGCCACTTCCACGAGTCGTGAAGCATCCACATGGGCGCGGCCCATCAGCACGTTGTCGCGCAGCGTGCCGTGGAACAGGCGTGGGTCCTGCGACACAAAGCCGACCCGGGCACGGAACTCGGCCGGGTCGATCTGGCGCAGGTCGATGCCATCGACCTCCACCATGCCTTCGGACGGCAGGTACAGGCCCGCCAGCATGCGCAGCACCGTGGACTTGCCACTGCCGATGCGGCCCAGCACGGCCACCCGCTCACCGGCCTTGAGCCGCAGGCTGACCGAGCGCAGCACGCGCGGCGCGTTGCCCTCGCCTTCCATCGGGTAGGAGAAGCTCACGTCATGCATGCCCAGGCTGCCCGAGACGCGCGACAGCGGCACATAGTTGCGGCTGGCATCGCGCTCGGTCGGGCGTGACATCAGCTGATTCAGCGCAATGAAGGCCGCTTGCGCGCTCTGATACCGCGCCGCCAGCCCCACCACACTGTTCAGCGGCGCGATCGCGCGGCCGGCGAACATGATGGCGCCCATCAGCGCCCCGGCGCTGATGATGCCGTCTTCAATCAAGTAGACGCCCCAGACCAGCATGACCAGGGTGATCACCTGCTGCATGCTCATGGCGATATTGCTGCTCAGGCTGTGCAGGCCGCGGCTGCGCATGGAGGCTTCGGCGGCAATCGCCGTGCTGACCTCGTAGCGCTGCAGGAAACGGCCTTCAGCGCCAGCGGTCTTGAGATCTTCCAGGCCTTCGATGGCCTCGACCAGCGTGCCCTGCAGGTCGGCCGATTCATTCATGTGCGTGCGCACGGCCTTGCGCATCTGGTTCTTGATCGCAAAGGTCAAGCCCAGCACCAGAGGAATGGCCAGCACGATCACCCAGCCCAACGGCCCACCGACCACAAAACACATGGCCACGAAAAGCACGATGAAGGGCAGATCGGTCACCACCGTGACGCTGGCCGAGGCGAAGAAGTCGCGCACCACCTCGATCTGGCCGATCGTGCTGGCGTAAGAGCCGGCCGAGGCCGGGCGGTGCTCCATGCGCACACCCAGGGTCTGGCGGAAGAGCTTGGAGCCGATGATGAGGTCGGCCTTGCGCCCGGCGATGTCGATCAGATGAGCGCGCAACTGCCGCGCGCTGAGGTCAAACACCACGGCCAATCCCGCACCAATGGCCAGAGTCCACAGCGTCACGAATGACTGGTTGGGAATGACCTTGTCGTAGATCACCGTGGTCACCAGGCCGGTGACCAACATCAGCACATTGCTGAGCAGGGCTGCCACCATGGCGGCGCGGTAGTAGGGAATGAAACGCTTGAGCGTGCCCCAGAGCCAGTGGCTGCCATCGGTGCGCAGCAGCGGCTCGCCGCGGTTCTGCGCCTGTGAGGTTTCGGGCAGGGTCAGCAGCATCAGGAAGCCGCTGTACTCGGCCTCCAGTTCCGAAGCCGAAGCCGTGCAGACATTGGCATCGGCGCCCGGGAATACCACCTCGAACTGGTAGTCCCCACCCGGTTGGGCCGGATCCAGGCGCCGCACCAACACACAGGCATCGCCGCCATTGAGCAACATCACCGCCGGCAGCAACAGCGGGTTCACATCCTCGATCTTCTTGCGCACCAGGCCGGCGCTGTAGCCGGCTTCGCGCATCACGCGCAGGGCTTGATCGGGGCTCAGCGGGCCACCGCCGGTCAGCCCGGCGCACAGCGATTCGGCCGAGCGGGCCCGGCCATGGTGCTGGGTCATCCAGACCAGGGCATGGAGCAAGGGGTTGCCGATGTCGGACGCGGCCTGGTCCTGCCAGCTGTCGTCGGGCCCGTTGGCTTCTTCGGCAGACGCGCTGCGATCCACAGCCAGGTAGATCCCGGGCTGCGCGGCCGGACGGCCGCCGTCGAAGAATGAATCGTGTCGCTGAGTCACTGTCGTCCTTCAGCCACGCCTTCAGGCCTTTTTCTGCTTCTGGCGCTGCGCCACCGCCATGGTTTCGAGCTTGTTTTCAAGATCGCGCACCAGGCCCGGAATGTCGAACAGTGTGGACTCGCGCCCTTGTTCGCGCAAGAAGCGCTTGTAGGAGCGGGCGCGGGCCGGGTTCTGGCCGATCTGCACCGCACGCTGCTCGTACTCTTCCAGCGAATGGGTCACCAGATCGGGCAGGCCGACATGGGTCAGCAGGCTGCCGGCCATGCGCGAGATGTAGGTGCGGCCCGAGCGGGTCAGGATGGGCGTGCCCACCCACAAGCAGTCGCTGGCCGTGGTGCCGGCGTTGTAGGGGAAGGTGTCCAGCACCAGATCGGCCAAGGCAAAGCGCGCCACGTACTCCGGCGGCGCCACACGCGGCGCAAAGATCAGGCGCTCGGGCGCAATGCCGTGCGAGGCCGCCACCTTGAGCATATTGGCATGCGACCAGGGGTTGTCGGCCAGCAGCCAGAGCACGCTGCCCTCCACCTGCTTGAGCACACGCATCCAGGCGTGGAACATCTCTTCGCTGAACTTGTGGTTGTTGTTGAAGGAGCAGAAGACAAAAGCGTCTTCCGGCAGCTGGTACTGGGCGCGGGTGGGCTCGGGGCCGACCAGGCGCTTGCGGTCGCTGATCTGGTAGCAGCGGTCCAGGTAGATGGGCTTCTCGGTGCAGTAGGGCAGGTACTCGGTGGGCATGACGAAGCGGTCGGCAATCATCCAGTCCACCCCCGGCAGGGCCGAGGTCGCCGGCAGCCCCATCCAGCAGGCCTGAATGGGCGCGGGTCGGTAGGCCAGGATATTGGGCCGGGCACCGTTGGTCAGGCCTTGCAGGTCGATCAGCACATCGATGCCCGCGGCGGCAATCGTGCGCGCCGCCGTCAGGTCGTCCATGCCGTGCAAGCGCACATGGTGGTCAAAGGACTTGACGATGCGCTCGCGCAGCGGCGTGCCGTCGTCCCGGCTCCAGCAAAAGCCGAAGACCTCGAAGCGGCTGCGGTCGTGCAGCTCGTAGAGCTCGGCCGTCATCAGGCCGACGGCGTGCATGCACAGATCGCCCGACAGGTAGCCGATGCGGATGCGCCCGTCACGCGGGCGCTGGGCCGCGGCCAGCTCGTGCAGGGGGCGGTCCTTGTAGTCGATCACCTTTTCATGGACAAAGCGCTGCGCCACCATCAGCTGCAGCGCCGGGTCGTCGCTGGCGCTCAGCATGGCCAGCAGCGAGGTGCCGACCAGCAATTGGTTGAGCGTCACCTCACCGACCGGCTGGTACACCGGCCAGGCGCATTGCTTCTGGCGGATGTGCACATAGTGCTGCAGCACACTGCCCTGGCGCGGGTTGATCTCCAGGCTGCGCACCATCAGTGCCTGCGATTCGTCGTAGCGCTTGAGGTTTTCCAGCAGGCGGGCGCCGTTGTTCAGGGCGTGGAGCAGCAGTTCCTCGCCATCGCGTCCCTTGGCCTGCACGCGCAGATCGTCGTAGACCAGGCGCCATTGCTCCAGCGCCTCCTCCTGGCGGCCGAGCTGCTCCAGCTGATGGCCCAGGTTGAGGCGGGCCTGGACAAAATTCTCGTTGAAGGCCAAGGCCTTGCGGTAGACCTGCTCGGCTTCGGCATGGCGGTTCATCGCCCCCAGCAGCGTGCCCCAGTTGTAGCAGGCCACATGGGCCAGCGGCGACGGGGTGGTCTCCACCCAGACCTGGTAGAGCAAGGCCGCCGCTTCCAGCATGCCGGCCTGCTGCAGATGGCTGCTGCGGTCCATCAGCTCGGGCAAGCCCATCTGGCCGCTGCGGGCGCGGGCCAGCAGTTGCTCCACCTCGGGGATGGCGGTATTCGGCGTTTGGGTCGGCGGGGTGGACAGATCCATGGCTGTGCAGACCGCGGGCAAGGCGGCTGAGAGTTGGGCGACGTGACGACAAGGAACGAGGAAAACGGCGACTCAGGTCCGCCCGGCAGCGCAGTGGCCCGGGGCGGATTGACGCACGACCTGATGTTAGGAGCGACGGCCCCGACCGGGCCGCTCGATTAGGGCGGGAAAGCCTGGCCTGTTCCCCGCATGGAGCACGCCCCTCGCGGTCTGGGCCCTGCGGCCCGATCGCAGCGGGAATGCTGGGCAAAGCCGGGCCTTTTCTCGCTTCAGCCGCACTCGCCCGCTGCCGAAAATGGCTTGAACCCTGTTGGAGGGGGAGCGAGCGGCCATGAGTGAGGCCGCCAAACTAGAGCAAAAAAATGTGGAACGCATTTCTGACTCGTTGGGCCAGGAGCCGCGCAGCATCGCCCTCGCGCGGACAACACAACAGCATCGCCAGCCGCCAGAGCACCTTGCCACCGACCCGCAGCGGCGCGGCCAGCAGCCGCATCTCGCTGAGCGGCAATGATTCCATCTGGCAAAGCCTCTTGCGCTGGATCCCGGGCGACAGCGACCCCTGGGGCGCCAGCCAGCCCCCCTCCCCGGCCGCCAGCCAAAATCTTGCCAGCGCACGCGCCGAGTTCCAGGCCTGCATGGTCGGGCTGTACAGCCCACCGGCCGCCTGCGGCGCCGAGCCTGGCACGCCCCCGCAGGTCGACAGCGTGCGTGAGTTGCAGCGCAGCATCCGCCGCGCCCGCAGCCTGCGCGACCTCTGGCACTTGCGCACCTGGCTGTACACCGAAGTGGCCCGCCAGTTCTCGCAACACGAGGCCGAGCAGCGCCTGCAACGCCTGGACGCCTTGTTCCAGGGCGGCAGCTCACAGCCCCTGAATGCCGAGCAGCAACGCCTGCTGGCACAGACCCAGGCTCGCGTGCAGGCCAAGCTGCAAGCGCAAGCCCATGCGGAAACGCTGGCGCGCATGCGTCAGGCCCGCAGCGCCCAGAAGGACGCCAAGGCCCAATCCGCGCAGGCACTGAGCGCTGACACCTTGGTGGCCACTCTGTCCGAACCCTGCACCGCGCATTGATTCATGCCAAGAAGACGAAGAGGCTGGCGAGAGGCCGAGCAACGCCATGGAACTGACCTTGCGTGACATCCCCCACTTCCCTCCACCTTGGGCCTTTGCCTGCACGACCCAAACGGATGAGCGCCGCGGCCGCATCGCGGCCCGCCGCAGCTTTGTGGCACTCAAGCTGTGCTTCATGCGGGCCGCAGCCGAGCTGCGCGGCGTCAGCGGCGAACATCTGCAAACCCTGGTTCGCCAGGCCAGCGAGCCGATCGAGCTGTGGCTGATTCGGGGCAGCCTGCTGGCTGCGCTGGAACGCGCAGGCGAGTCTGGCCTGATGCACAGCGACCGCCTGAAGGAAGCCCTGCACGCAGCCTTGCAAGAGGCCTACCCGGAACGCCCCAGCCTCTGAGGCCTTGCCCGGTTCCACCATGCCCCGAGGAGTCGTGCGGCTCGGTGCAAAATAGGCCCCACGCATGAACATCATCATCCTCGACGACTACCAGGACGCGGTGCGCAAGCTGCACTGCGCGGCCAAGCTGGAGCACCTCAATGCCAAGGTCTTCACCAACACGGTGAAGGGCATCGGCCAGTTGTCGATACGGCTGCGTGACGCCGAAGTGCTGGTGCTGATCCGCGAGCGCACCCAATTCCCGCGCCAGCTGCTGGAGAAGCTGCCCAAGCTCAAGCTGATTGCCCAGACCGGGCGCGTCGGCAACCACATCGACATCGAAGCCTGCACCAGGCTTGGCATTGCGGTGGCCGAAGGTGTGGGCTCGCCGGTGGCGCCGGCCGAGCTGACCTGGGCCTTGATCATGGCCTCGATGCGTCGCCTGCCCCAGTACATCGGCAACCTCAAGCATGGCGCCTGGCAACAGGCCGGGCTCAAGGCCGCGTCCATGCCGCCCAATTTCGGCGTCGGCATGGTTTTGCGCGGCAAGACCCTGGGCATCTGGGGCTACGGCAAGATCGGCCAGATCCTGGCCGGCTATGGCCGCGCCTTTGGCATGCAGGTGCAGGTCTGGGGCAGCGAAGCCTCGCGCCTGCGTGCGCAGAGCGACGGGCTCATTGCGGCTGAGAGCCGCGAAGCATTTTTTGCCAGCAGCGATGTGCTGAGCCTGCATCTGCGCCTGTGCGAGGCCACCCGCGGCATGATCACCCCCGAAGACCTGGCCCGCATGAAGCCGACCGCCCTGCTGGTCAACACCTCGCGGGCCGAGCTGCTGACCGATGGCGCCCTGGTCTCGGCCCTCAACCGCGGCCGCCCCGGCATGGCCGCCATCGACGTGTTCGAGAGCGAGCCCATCCTGCAAGGCCACCCCCTGCTGCGCCTGGAGAACGCCGTCTGCACGCCGCACATCGGCTATGTCGAGCAGGACAGCTACGAGCTGTATTTCAACGCCGCGTTCGACAACATCCTGAACTTCATCAAGAGCGAGCCGACGAACATCGTCAACCCGGAAGCGCTGAAAGTGCTGCGATGAGCGCCACCGAAGCGGCACGCGCGCCGCAACGCCCGGCCTCGCTCTGGGCGCTCTACCTGGCCTTCAATCGCCTGGCCTTGCAGGGCTTTGGCGGCGTGCTGGCGGTGGCACAGCGCGAGCTGGTCGAGCGCCTGGGCTGGATGACGCGCGAGGAGTTCGTCGAGACCCTGGCCATCGCCCAGGTCTTGCCCGGGCCCAATGTGGTGAACATCTCGCTGATGATCGGCGACCGCTACTTCGGCCTGCGCGGCGCGTTCGCGGCCCTGGCGGGCATGTTTGTGCTGCCCTCGGTCCTGGTGCTGAGCATGGCGGCGCTCTATGGCAGCGTGTCCCAGCATCCGGTGGTGGGCAATGCCCTGCGCGGCATGGGTGCGGTTTCGGCCGGCTTGATCCTGGCCACCGGCCTCAAGCTGCTGCCCGCCGTGCGCAGCAACCCCATGGGCCGGGCCATCGCAGCCCTGCTGGCCCTGGCCACGCTGGCGGCCGTGGTCTGGCTGCGCCTGCCCCTGCCCTGGCTGGTGTTGCTGCTGGGCGGCCTGGGCATGGCAGCAGCCTGGCGCGGCTTGAAGGCCGACCCGCGCACGGAAGGCTGACACCGAGATGCTGGCCACCGCCCATGTCGCCCTGCTCGACCTCTTCCTGCATTTCCTGACCCTGTCCCTGCTGTCCATCGGCGGCGCCATCAGCACGGCGCCCGAGATGCACCGCTTTCTGGTCGGCGAGCGCCACTGGCTCAGCGACACGGAGTTCACCTCCTCGATCGCCCTGGCCCAGGCTGCGCCCGGGCCCAACATCCTGTTCGTGGCCGTGCTGGGCTGGAATGTGGCCGGCCTGAGCGGCGCCTTCGCCGCCATGGCCGGCATCATGCTGCCCTCCACCACCCTGGTGCTGGCCGCCACGCGCTGGGCGCGCCGCAACAAGGACAGTCTGGGCGTGCGCGCCTTCTCGGCCGGCATGGCGCCGCTGACCCTGGGCCTGATGCTGGCCACGGGCTGGCTGCTGGCCGAGCCTTATCTGCGCCTGCCCGAACACCGGCTCGCCACCCTGGCCCTGATCGCGGGCACGGTGCTGCTGACGCTCAGGACCCGGCTCAGCCTGGTCTGGATGGTGCTGGGCGGCGGGGTCTTGGGGGCGCTGGACCTCGTCTGAACCCCGGCGCACTTCATCGCCCGAAGCGACGCGCTCCGGCCACGCAGAGAATCACCGCCACCGTCACGACCAGCATGGCCGGACTCACCGCCTCACCGAGCAAGCCAGCCGCCAAGGCCAGGCCGAACAGCGGCTGCAAGAGTTGCAGCTGACCCACGCGGGCAATCCCGCCCTGGGCCAGGCCGCGGTACCAGAACACAAAGCCGATCAGCATGCTGAAGAGCGAAACATAGGCCAGCCCCAGCCAGGCTGGCAGGCCAATGCCGCTCCAGCTCACCGGCAGCCGCCACCAAGTCAAGGCCAGCATCAGCGGCAGGGCCAGCACCAGGGCCCAGCAGATCACCTGCCAGCCGCCCAGGCTGCGCGAGAGCCGCGCCCCCTCGGCATAGCCCAGGCCGCAGACCAGAATGGCCAGCAACATCAAGGCATCGCCGCGCGGCGCCAGGCTCAGGCCCTGCGAAAGCGCAAAGCCGACCACCAGAAAGCTGCCCAGCAGCGAGAACACCCAGGACACCGGCCGCGGCCGCTCGCCACCGCGCCAGACACCGAAGGCGGCCGTGCTCAGAGGCAGCAAGCCCAGGAAGACGATGGAATGTGCGGCGCTCATCTCCCACAAGGCCAAGGCGGTGAGCAGCGGGAAACCCAGCACCACGCCCAGGGCCACCACCAGCAGGGATCGCCACTGCGCCGCCGTCGGCCGCGGCTGGGCCAGCAACAGCAGCAGGCCCAGTGCCAGCAGACCGGCGATGCTGGCGCGGGCGACGGTGAGAAAGAGCGGATCGAAATCCAGCACCGCCAGCCGCGTGGCCGGGAGCGAGCCACTGAAGATCAGCACTCCGATGAAGCCATGGAGCCAGCCGCTCGAATTCTTGTCCATACCGTCGTGAGCGCCGCTGAGGGGGTGGGCGCGAAGAGTGACCGCAGCGGCCGATGAGCACAGCCTAAAGCCCGCGATCAATACAATCAAAAAATTGTCATGGATACATCCCCACCGCCATGTCCGCCCCTCGCTACAAACAACTGCTGGACCGCCTGGCCCAAGAGATCCGCAGCGGCGCACTGCGCCCCGGCACGCGCCTGCCTCCGCTGCGCCAGCTGGCCCGGCGTGAAGGCCTGGCCCTGGTGACCGCCAGTCGCGTCTATGCCGAGCTGGCCGGCATGGGCCTGGTCAGCGGCGAGGTGGGCCGCGGCACTTTTGTGCGCGACCCCAGCCTGCCGGCAGGCCATGGTCTGGATCTGGGCGTGCTGGCGCCGGATCTGGTGGACCTGGGCTTCAACTACCCCACCCTGCCCGGTCAGGCCGAGCTGCTGCGCAGCGGCCTGCGCCAGCTGGCGCAGGGCGGTGACCTGGAGGCCATGCTGCGCTACCAGCCCCACGGCGGCCGCCCGCATGACCGTGCAACCGTGGCCCGCCATCTGGCCAGCCGCGGCCTGCATACCATCGCCGAGCAGGTGCTGCTGGTGGACGGCGCCCAGCACGGCCTGGCCTGCGTTGGCCTGGCCCTGCTGCAACCGGGCGATGTGGTGGCGATCGATGCACTGAGCTACCCCGGCTTTCGCCTGCTGGCCGAAACCCTGAGGCTGGAGCTGGTGGCCGTGCCGGCCGCCGGCCATGGGGCAGGCCCCGATCTGGCTGCGCTGGATCGCCTGTGCCAGCAGCGCCGCGTGCGCGCGCTCTACACAATGCCCACCCTGCACAACCCGCTGGGCTGGGTCATGGGGCTGGCCGAGCGCGAGGCCCTGGCCGCGCTGGCCGAGCAGCATGAGCTGCTGCTGATCGAGGACGCGGCCTATGCCTATCTGGTGGAGCGGGCGCCACCGCCTCTGGCCATGCTGGCGCCCGAGCGCACGGTCTACATCTCCGGCCTGTCGAAAAGCGTGGCGGCCGGCTTGCGCCAGGGTTTTGTGCATGCCCCCAAGGCCTGCATCGCCGCGCTGGGGCGCGCCATCCGCGCCAGCACCTGGAGCACCCCAGGCCTGACCACGGCCCTGGGCTGCGCCTGGCTGGAAGACGGCACGGTGGCCCGGCTGGAGCGCGAGAAACGCGCCGACGCCCGTGAGCGCCAGCGCCTGGCGGCCGAGCTGCTCGGGCCCCTGCCCCGCGTCGGCCACCCGGGCTCCTACTTTTTATGGCTGCCGCTGGGCGAGGACGTCCGCGCCGACCGGGTGGCGGCCCAGCTGCTGCAAGGCGGCATCTCGGTCTCCACCGCCGCGCCCTACACCGGCAAGCGCGACGGCAGCGAGCCCCAGGCCATACGCCTGGCCCTGGGCTCCGTGGACCGGGCCGCGCTGGCACCTGCCCTGCGCGAGGTGCGCCGGGTCATCGAGGCGCACAGCGTTCTCTGAAAAAACGCGCTCAGGCGTCCTTGGTGCCGAAGATCTTGTCGCCCGCGTCGCCGAGGCCCGGGATGATGTAACCCTGCTCGTTGAGATGGCTGTCGATGGCGGCCGTCCAGCAGCGCACTTCGGGATGGGCCTTGTTCAAGGCGGCCACGCCCTCGGGCGCGGCCACCAGCACCAGGGCGCGGATGTCCTTGCAGCCGCGCGCCTTGAGCAGATCGATGGTGGCGATCATGGAGCCGGCCGTGGCCAGCATGGGGTCGATGATGAGGGCGGTGCGCTCGCCCAGATGGCCGACGAATTTGTCGAAGTAGTTGACTGGCTTCAAAGTCTCGTGATCGCGGGCCAGGCCGACGACCGAGATCTTGGCATTGGGGATCATGTCCAGCACGCCGTCCATCATGCCCAGACCGGCCCGCAGAATCGGCACCACCGTGACCTTGCGGCCGGCGATCTGGTCGATCTCGACCGGGCCGCACCAGCCCTCGATGGTGGTTTTCTCCAGCGGGAAATCGGCCGTGGCCTCGTAGGCCAGCAGGCGCGCCACCTCACCCGTCAACTCGCGGAACTTCTTGGTCGAAATGTCGGCCTCGCGCATCAGGCCGATCTTGTGTTTGACGAGGGGATGCTGGACTTCGATGACGGCCATGGCTGTGCTCTTCTTCGGGGGAGGCAAAAACTGCGGGAGGGGGGCGATTATCCCTGGCGGGCGCGGCGCTGACGCAGGGCTTCGTAGAGGCACACCCCGGCGGCCACCGAGACATTCAGGCTTTCCACCGCACCCAGCATGGGGATGCTGACCAACTCATCGCAGGTCTTGGCGGTGAGCTGGCGCAGGCCGTCACCCTCGGCACCCAGCACCAGGGCCACCGGGCGGTTCAGGTCGATGTCGTAGATCGATTTCGTCGCTTGGTCCGAGGTGCCGATGATCCAGATGTCGCGCTCTTTCAGTTCATTGAGCGAGCGGGCGAGATTGGTCACCATCAGATAGGGCACGGTCTCGGCCGCGCCGCTGGCCACCTTGGCCACGGTGGCGTTCAGGCCCACGGCGTGGTCTTTGGGTGCGATCACCGCGTTGGCGCCAGCACCATCGGCCACGCGCAGGCAGGCGCCGAGGTTGTGCGGGTCGGTCACACCGTCCAGCACCAGCAGCAGGGGTTGAACCTCGGCCGCTTCCAGGTCCTCCATCACCGCGTCCAGCGAATGCTGCATGGCCAGGGGCTGCACCCGGGCGACCACGCCCTGGTGGCGGCTGCTGCCGGCCAGTTTGCCCAGGCGATCGTCGTCGCTGTCCACCAGCTTGGCGCCGGCTTCGGTGGCACGCTCGACAAACTGGCGCATGCGCTGGTCGCGTCGCGTGGCGTCGACATGGATCTCGCTGATGGATTTGGGGTGCGTCTTCAGGCGCACGGTCACGGCATGGAAGCCGAAGAGGATTTTGTTGCTGGTGCTGCTGCTCATCCCCGCATCGTAGCGGCTGCCGTCAACAAACCGATCAAAACCGGCTGATGCAGCATGTAGAAACTCAGGGACCAGCGGCCCAGCACAGCGAGCGGCTGCAGCGGCGCCGGCAGCACGCCTCCCAACCAGGCCGGGCGTGCAGCCAGCAGCCAGCGGCCGCCGGCATAGCCCCAGAGCATCATGCCCAGCCAGGGCAGCACGGGCACGAAATCCTCGGCGATCGGCAAGCGCGTGACCAGGCCGACCCAGTTGGTCCAGCGGCTGTCGAAAAAGGGATGCGACCAGAGCTGCGGCGCCACCCAGGCCAGCAGACCCAGGCCCAGGCAGGCCCAGAGCGGCAAACGCGGCCCGATCGCACGCAGGATCAGCAGCATCACCGCCATGCCGTGCAGCACGCCAAAGCTGATGAAGCTGCGCGGGAACATCAGGGCCGAGCCGGCGCTGACCAGAAGCGCACAGCCCGCCACCTGGGCCCAGCGGCGCCAGAAACGCGACCAGGGCTGGCCCTGATGCAGCGCCAGGGCCTGGCCCAGGCCGGCGCAGAGCAGGAAGAGGCTGACGATGGCGCTGCGCTGCCCGGTCCAGAAGGGGTCGCGGTAGAAGTTCTGCTGGATCCAGCCAAAGTGGTTGAGGTCAAAGCAGAAATGGAACAGCGCCATCCAGACGATGGCCGCGCCGCGCAGGGCGTCCAGGCGCGGCACGCGTTGCAGCGGCGCTGGAGTGGGAGTGAGGGGCGAATCAGGGGCCAAGACAGTGCTGCAAGAGGAGTCAGAATGGCGGCAGTCTACGGGCAAGGCCGGGCCGCAGCCGCGCGCACATCCGCTGCGGGCTGCCCGGCATGCGCCGAGCACGACCGGCGCCATGCCTTGAATCCCCGCAATTCAGACCGACCTGCCGCACTCACCTGCTTTTTTCACTCAACTGCCCCGCCACGCCCGATGAAACTGCCCACCGCCCCCGCCTCTCAAGCCGCCCTGCTCGCCCTGGCCTTGCTGGCCGGTGTGGGCTTGAGC
The DNA here is from genome assembly GCF_058794035.1 of Roseateles sp. GW835-FHT13E02. Classification (NCBI taxonomy): domain Bacteria; kingdom Pseudomonadati; phylum Pseudomonadota; class Betaproteobacteria; order Burkholderiales; family Sphaerotilaceae; genus Roseateles; species Roseateles sp. GW835-FHT13E02. The sequence goes on along the minus strand of NZ_JBXAGJ010000030.1, from coordinate 23,531 downwards.
GCCTGCTGGCCCAATACCGCGCAGAGCAAGCCGCAGGCCGAGCCGCGTGCCGTGCAGCCGCGCGGCCCGCTCGATGCCGCTGAACAGAACAACATCAATGTCTTCAAGAAGGTGTCGCCCTCGGTGGTGCACATCACCACCCTGGCCCTGAGCCGCGATCTGTTCTCCATGAACATCACCCAGCAGCCGCGCGGCACCGGCACCGGCTTCATCTGGGACGATGCCGGCCATGTGGTGACCAATTTCCACGTGATCCAGGACGGCGACGCCGCCACCGTCACCCTGTCGGACCAAAGCAGCTACCCGGCCAAGCTGGTGGGCAGCTTCCCCGACCGTGACCTGGCCGTGCTGCGCATCGAGGCGCCCAAGGAGAAGCTCGCCGCCATCGCCATCGGCAGCAGCCGCGAGCTGCAGGTGGGCCAAGCCGTGTACGCCATCGGCAACCCCTTCGGCCTGGACCAGACCCTGACCCTGGGCATCGTCAGCGCCCTCAACCGCGAGATCGAGTCGGTCACCCGCCGCACCATCCGTGGTGCCATCCAGACCGACGCGGCCATCAACCCGGGCAATTCGGGCGGCCCCCTTCTCGATTCGGCCGGTCGCCTGATCGGCGTCAACACCTCGATCTACAGCCCCAGCGGCGCCAGCGCCGGCATCGGCTTTGCGATTCCCGTGGACGAGGTCAACCGCATCGTGCCGCGCCTCATCCGCGACGGCCGCCTGATCCGCCCGGCCCTGGGCATCACGGCCGCGCCCGAGAACGTCAACCAGGCGCTCAAGCTGCCCAAGGGCGTGGCCTTGCTGCGCGTCTCGCCGGGCAGCCCGGCGGCGCAAGCCGGCCTGCAGGTGTTCGCCCGCGGCCGCGACGGCAGCGTGATCGCCGGCGATGTGATCACCGCCATCAACGACGAGCCGGTGCGCGATCTGGACGAAATGCTCAGCCTGCTGGAGCGCCGCCAGGTCGGCGAGCGCGTGACCCTGAGCCTGTGGAACGCCGGCAAGACCCGCAAGCAGGCGGTGCAGCTGGGCAGCGCCGACTGAGCGATAAAAAGGCCGGCCCTCGCCACACCACCGCAGCTCCGCGCTTCCCCGGCTGGCAGGTCCCGGGGCCTGTGTTACCGTCAAAGCAAACGACTTTTTCTGTGACCGAGCCTCCCGGCGATGAGCCTGCAAACCCAGCCCCCGGCCACCAGCCCTGCCGCAGCGCCTGACTCGCCGAGCCTGTCCCGCATCCTGCCGGCCTACTGGCCGGCCCTGCTGACCGCCTTGGTCAGCCTGACCCTGTGCATCGCCCTGGCCTGGATGCGCCACGGCCAAACCCTGGCGGCCGAAGAAGCGCAGGTGCAGCAAGAACTCAACGCCCTGCGCAGTCGCCTGGAAGCGGTGGCGCAAACCACGTTTGCGCCGACCCTCGGCCTTGAGGCCCTGATCCGGCTCGACGGCGGCATCTCGGACGCCCGCTTCCAAGCCATGAGCAGCCAGGTGATCCGCCTGCTGCCCCATGTGCGCAGCATCGTTGCCGCCCCCAACGACGTGGCTGAGTTCGTCTATCCCCTGGCTGGCAACGAAGCGGTCTATCGCCTGGATTACCGCAGCATCCCGCGCCAGTACGAGCAGGTCCAGCTCGCACGACGCCTGGGCCAGCCCTTGCTGGTGGGTTCGGTGCAGCTGGTCCAGGGCGGCCAAGGCTTGATCCAACGCGTGCCCGTGTTCCTGCCTCGGCCCGAAGGCCAGGCGCCGCAGTACTGGGGCGTGATCTCGGTGGTGGCCGACCTGCCCCGCTTCATGGAGAGCACCGGCCTGGCCAATCGCCAGGACCTGCGCCTGGGCCTCTACCATACGGGCCAGCCGGCCGAGCGCCTGGGCGCTGTGATATGGGGTGACGGCAGCCTGCCGCAGCGCCGGCCGGTGCTGCAGACCGTCAACCTGCCCGGCGCCGTCTGGACCCTGGCGGCCGTGCCGGCCCAGGGCTGGAGCCAGGGGCCGAGCTGGCGGTCGATCGAGACGGCCTTGTCGGTCGGGGTGAGCCTGGTGCTGACCTGGCTGGCCGGCCTGCTGGTCTACCGGCGCCGCCTGCTGGTCAGCCACAACCGCGCCCTGGCAGAGGAAATTGCCCACAGCCGGCAGGTGCAGAGCGCCCTGGATGCCGAGCACGCCCGCTTTCGCAGCCTGACCGAGCTGTCCACTGACTGGGTCTGGGAACAGGACCGCGAGCTGCGCCTGAGCTACATCTCGCGCCCGGCCGAGAAAGCCTCGCAAGTGCCTTCGCAGGCCTTGTTGGGCATGAAGCGCTGGGAGTCGCCCGCCCTGGTGCCCGGGGTCGATTGGGCCGCACATCAGGCCATGCTGGAGCGCCACGAAGCCTTCCGCGATTTCGAGTACGCGCACTACGCGGGCGATGGATCCGTCCGTTATGTCAGCGTCTCGGGTACGCCCTTTTTCGACGCGCATGGCGAATTCGCCGGCTACCGTGGCACCGGCCGCAACATCACGGCGGCCAAGCAAGCCGAGCAGGCCTTGATCGAATCGCAGGCGGCGCTGACCGAGACTCTCAACCGCCTGCAAGCCATCCTCGACTCGGCCAGCGAAGTGGCCATCATCGCCACCGATCTGGACGGCCGCATCACTGTCTTCAACCGCGGCGCCGAGCGCATGCTGGGCTACAACGAGCGCGAGATGCTGGGCCGCTACCCGGATTTCCTGCATCGGCGTGAAGAGGTCAGGCAACGGGCCGTCGAGCTGAGCGCCGAGTTGGGCGAAACCATCCAGGGTTTCGACACGTTTGTTGCCAAGGCCCGCGTGCTTGGCAGCGAGACCCGGGTCTGGACCTATCTGCGCAAGGACGGCAGCGCGCTCGATGTCTCGCTGACCGTCAGCCTGGTGCGCGACCGCGGCGGCCCGGCCATGGGCTATCTCGGTATTGCCCGCGACATCACCGAGCAACGCCAGGCCGAGCGCGCCCTGGTGCAGCTCAACGCCGAACTGGAAGACCGGGTCAGCAGCCGCACGATTGAGCTGACCGAAGCCATGCACACCTTGCGCCAGGCCCAGGATGAGCTGCTGCGCTCGGAAAAGATGGCGGCCCTGGGCTCGCTGGTGGCCGGCGTGGCCCATGAGCTGAACACCCCGCTGGGCAACTGCCTGACCACGGCCTCGACTTTGGAGGAACGCACCCGCGAGATTCAGGCCGAGTTCGAGGGCACGGGCCTGCGCCGCCAGCGCCTGGCCGACTACCTGCGCGACGCCGGCACGGCGGCCAGCATCCTGCTGCGATCGCTGAGCACCTCGACCGAGCTGGTGGCGCATTTCAAGCAACTCTCGGTCGACCAGACCAGCTCGCAGCGCCGTGTCTTCGACCTGGCCAGCGCCCTGGACGATGTGCTGAGCCTGCTGCGACCGCGCCTGCGCACGACGCCGTATCAAGTGGTCTGCGAGGTGCACACCCAGCGCCCGCTGGACAGCTACCCCGGCCCCCTGGGCCAGGTGATCAACAACCTGGTGCTGAACGCCCTGCTGCATGCCTTCGGCGGCCGCGAGCACGGGCGCCTGTCCATCCGTGCCGATGAGCTCTCGCCCGACTGGCTGCTGCTGGTGGTCGAGGATGACGGTGTGGGCATGAGCGAGGCGGTGCGGCGCCGGGCCTTCGACCCCTTCTTCACCACCAAGATGGGCAGCGGCGGCACCGGGCTGGGCCTGAACATCGTCTACAACATCGTCACCGGCATCCTGGGCGGCCAGATCGAGCTGAGCAGCGAGCCCGGCAAGGGCAGCCGCTTCACCTTCCGACTGCCCTATGTGGCGCCACAGCTCTCGGCCAAGGCCGAGGAGAGCGCCCATGACCCCAGGCCGGTGCCGAAGCCGCCGAACTCCTAGACTCGGGGCATGACCCCGCTCTCCATCCCGTTGTCGATTCTCGACCTCGCCCCCATTGTCGAAGGCAGCGATGCCCGCAGCGCCTTGCTCAACAGCATCGCCCTGGCCCGCCATGCCGATGCCTTGGGCTACCAGCGCTTCTGGGTGGCCGAACACCACAATATGGACGGCGTGGCCAGTGCCGCCACCGCGGTCTTGATCGGCCAGCTGGCCGCCGCGACCACGCGCATCCGGGTCGGCTCGGGCGGCGTGATGCTGCCCAACCATGCGCCGCTGACGGTGGCCGAAGCCTTTGGCACCCTGGCCACGCTCTACCCCGGCCGCATCGATCTGGGCTTGGGGCCTGTTAACACGACGTCGATGGGTCGCGTTGCCGGCCAGAAAGGCCGCAGGCAAGGCGCGAACCGCAGCCGGGTTGGACACCCGGCGAGGATTCGCAACGCGGCCGGCGGTCTTTCTGGCCGCAACCCTGCGGGAAGGCTCGACTCAGCGGGCCAGGCGTCGTTGCGGCGCTGGCCCGCACGCGAGTGCGGGCGGCGCGCTGCGCCTAGCCTGACCCGCTGAGGCGAGCCTTCGCGACCCATCGACGTCGTGTTAACAGGCCCAAGGCCGCGCACAGGGCACCGACGGCCCCACCATGCGCGCCCTGCGCCGCCACCTGAGCAGCGCTTCTGAGGACCGCTTCCCCGAAGATGTGGTGGAGCTGCAGGCCTATCTGGCGCCGGCCCGCGAGGGCCAGCTCGTGCGCGCCATCCCCGGCCAGGGCACCGAAGTGCCGATCTGGCTGCTGGGCTCCAGCCTCTACAGCGCGCAGTTGGCGGCCTATCTGGGCCTGCCCTTTGCGTTTGCCTCGCACTTCGCGCCCGAGTTGCTGCAGCAGGCGCTCGATCTCTACCGCAGCCAGTACCGGCCCAGCGCGGCACATCCGAAATCCCACGCCATGGTGGCGCTCAATGTGATCATGGCCGACAGCGATGCCGAGGCGGGCCGCTTGTTCAGCTCCCTGCAGCAGCGCTTTCTGGGCATGCAGCGCGGCCAGCGTGGGCCGCTGCCGCGGCCGGTGGACAGCATGGCGCCGTTGTGGGCGGCCGCCTCGCCGGCCGAACGTTTGGGGGCTGAGCGCATGCTGGCCGAATCCATCGTCGGCTCGCCGGTGACGGTGCGTGCGGGCCTGCGCGCCACACAGGAACGCACAGGCGCCGACGAGTTCATCGTCGCCGCGGCGGTGCATGATTTCCAGGCCCGGCTGCGCTGCTACGAGCTGCTGGCGCAGCTCGCGGAACTTCAGGCCTGATCAGCCGAGGGCTTTTCTGGCGTTGCGGAACATGCGCATCCACGGGCTGAACGCGCTGACATCGCCCGAAGTCCAGCTCAGCTGCACATTGCGGAACACGCGTTCCGGGTGCGGCATCAGCACGGTGAAGCGGCCATCGGCGGTGGTCACCGAGGTCAGGCCGTCCGGGCTGCCGTTGGGGTTGAGCGGATAGGTCTCGGTGGCGTGGCCCGAATGGTCAACATAGCGCATGGCGCGTGCGACCTGGGCGGCATCGCCGCGCTGCGAGAAGTCGGCAAAACCTTCGCCATGGGCCACGGCGATGGGCAGGCGGCTGCCGGCCATGCCCTGGAAGAACAGGCTGGGCGACTCCAGCACTTCCACCATGGCCAGGCGGGCTTCGAACTGCTCGCTCTTGTTGCGCGTGAACTTGGGCCAGTGCTGCGCACCCGGGATGATGGGCGACAGCGCCGCCATCATCTGGCAGCCATTGCACACGCCCAGAGCAAAGCTGTCGCCGCGAGCGAAGAAGGCCTTGAACTGCTCGGCCAGCACCGGGTTGAACATCACCGAGCGGGCCCAGCCTTCGCCGGCACCCAGGGTGTCGCCGTAGCTGAAACCACCGCAGGCCACAAAGCCCTTGAACTGCTCCAGCGTCACCGCGCCGGCCTGCAGATCGCTCATGTGCACGTCGTAGGTGTCGAAGCCGGCCTGCGCCATGGCATAGCTCATCTCGACATGCGAGTTGACGCCCTGCTCGCGCAGGATGGCCAGCTTGGGGCGAGCGCCGGTGGCGATGAAGGGCGCGGCCACATCCTCGTTCGGGTCGAAGCTCAGGTGCACATGGCGGCCGGGGTCGCTGGCCAGGCCCGCCTGGGCATGCTCGCTGTCGGCGCAGGCCGGGTTGTCGCGCAGCTGGTTGATGCGCCAGGACACCTCGTCCCAGCTCTTGTGCAGCTGTTCCAGCGATTCGCTGTAGACCTTCTTGGCATCGCGCCAGACCTCGACCTGACCGTTGCCATTGGGCTTGCCCACCACATGGCTGAGCTTGGACAGACCGTGGCGGCGCAGCACCTGCAGCACGGCGTCGCGGTCGGCGGTGCGCACCTGCAGCAGCACGCCCAGCTCTTCGCTGAACAAGGCCTTGAGCGTCAACTCTTCGCGGCGCGCACCCACTTGCGTGGCCCAGTTCTTGGCATCACCGGTGTCGGCGCGGCTGTCGCTGACACCGTCACCCTCGGTGACCAGCATGTCGACATTGAGGCTCACGCCCACATGGCCGGCAAAAGCCATTTCGCAGGCCGTGGCCCAGAGTCCGCCGTCACCGCGGTCGTGGTAAGCCAGCAGCTGGCCGGCGGCGCGCAGCTCATTGACTGCCGCGACCAGGCTCTTCAGCAAGCCCGCGTCGTCCAGATCCGGCACAGCGCCACCAAACTGGTTCAGAGCCTGGGCCAGGATGGAGCCGCCCATGCGGTGCTGGCCGGCACCCAGGTCGACCAGGATCAGACTGGTGTCGCCGGCATCGGTCTTGAGCTGGGGCGTCAGCGTGCCGCGCACATCGGCCACCGAGGCGAACGCGGTGATGATCAAGGAGACGGGGGCCGTCACCTGTTGCTCGGCGCCTTGCGCATCGCTCCAGCGGGTGCGCATGGACAGGGAGTCCTTGCCCACGGGGATGGACACGCCCAGGGCCGGGCACAGCTCCATGCCGACCGCCTTGACGGTGTCGAACAGGGCGGCGTCTTCACCGGGTTCGCCGCAGGCGGCCATCCAGTTGGCGCTGAGCTTGACGCGCGGCAACTCGATCGGCGCGGCCAGCAGATTGGTGATGGACTCGGCCACCGCCATGCGGCCCGAGGCCGGGCCGTCCACGGCCGCCAGCGGCGTGCGCTCGCCCATGGCCATGGCTTCACCGGCGAAGCCCTTGTAGTCGGCCAGGGTCACGGCGCAGTCGGCCACCGGCACCTGCCAGGGGCCGACCATCTGGTCGCGGCTGTTCAGGCCGCCCACGGTGCGGTCACCGATGGTGATCAGGAATCGCTTGGAGGCCACGGTCGGGTGGCGCAGCACGGTCTGGGCCACGCTGGCCAGGCTGACGCCGTTCAGGTCCAAGGTGCCGGCATCGCGGGCGACGCGGCTGACCTCGCGGTGCATCTTGGGCGGCTTGCCCAGCAACACGTCCATGGGCATGTCCACAGCGCGCTGGCCGCCGGGGCCGTCCTCCAGGATCAGCTCGCGCTTCTCGGTGGTCACGCCGACCACAGCGAAGGGGCAGCGCTCGCGCTCGCACATGCGCTGGAACAGGTCCAGGCTGTCGGCGGCAATCGCCAGTACATAGCGCTCCTGGCTCTCGTTGCACCAAATTTCCTTGGGCGCCATGCCGGACTCTTCCAGCGGCACCTTGCGCAGATCGAAGACCGCGCCGCGGTGGGCATCGTTGACCAGCTCAGGGAAGGCATTGGAGATGCCGCCGGCACCCACATCGTGGATGGCCAGGATGGGGTTCTTATCGCCCAGACCCCAGCAGTGGTTGATCACCTCCTGCACACGCCGCTCGATCTCGGGGTTACCACGCTGCACCGAATCGAAGTCCAGGTCGGCGGTGTTGGTGCCGGCCGCCATCGAGCTGGCGGCGCTGCCGCCCATGCCGATGCGCATGCCGGGGCCGCCCAGCTGAACCAACAGGGAGCCGGCGGGGAACTCGATCTTTTGCGTCTGGTCGTCACGGATGGCGCCCAGGCCGCCGGCGATCATGATGGGCTTGTGGTAGCCGCGCTGCACGCCGTCCACCTTCTGCTCGTAGACGCGGAAGTAGCCGTTCAGATTGGGGCGGCCGAACTCATTGTTGAAGGCCGCGCCACCGAGCGGGCCTTCGATCATGATCTGCAAGGCGCTGGCGATGTGGCTGGGCTTGCCGACCGGGTTCTGCTCCCAGGGCTCGCTCAGGCCCGGCAGGTGCAGGTTGGAGACCGAGAAGCCGGTCAGGCCGGCCTTGGGGCGGGAGCCGCGGCCGGTGGCGCCTTCGTCACGGATTTCACCGCCGGCGCCGGTCGAGGCACCGGGATAGGGCGAAATGGCGGTCGGGTGATTGTGGGTCTCGACCTTCATCAGCACATGGGCCAGCTCTTCGCGGGCCTGGTACTGCGGCGCGCGCTGGTCGCCGGCCGGCATCCAGCGCTCGATGCGGTGGCCTTCCATGACCGAGGCATTGTCCGAATAGGCCTTGACCGTGTGCTGCGGGCTCAGCTTCTCGGTGTTGCGGATCATGCCGAACAGGCTCAAGTCCTGGTCGACGCCGTCCACCGTGAACTTGGCATTGAAGATCTTGTGGCGGCAATGCTCGGAATTGGCCTGCGCGAACATCATCAGCTCGACATCGCTGGGGTTGCGCTTCAGGGTCTGGAAGGCGTTTTCGAGGTAGTCGATCTCGTCTTCGGACAGGGCCAGGCCGAAAGTCTTGTTGGCGGCCACCAGGGCGGCGCGGCCCTGGCCCAGCACATCGACATGCTCCAGCGGCTGGGCGGTCTTCTCATCGAACAAATGGGCGGCGTCCTCGCGGGCCAGCAGCACGCTCTCGGTCATGCGGTCGTGCAGCAGATCGGCGCAGGCGATCAGCTCGGCCTGGCTCAGGGTCTTGCTGCCGCCCAGCAGGCCGCTCTTGAGGGTGATGCGGTACTCGGTGACGCGCTCGACGCGGTGGATGTTCAGGCCGCAGTTGTGGGCGATGTCGGTGGCCTTGGACGCCCAGGGGCTGACCGTGCCCAGGCGCGGGGCCACCACCACCAGATGGCCGTCTTCGCCGCCCACATAGGCATCGCCATAGTTCAGCAGCGCGGCCAGCTTGGCGCCAGCGTCTGCATCCAGGGCCGCATCAGCCCAGACCCAATGCACATGGCGCGCTTGCACACCATTGATACGTTCGTTGATCGCCTGCAGCTGCGGCAGCAAGGCCTGAGCCCGGAAGGCGGATAGAGCGTTGCCGCCCTCGAAAGAAAGCAAGTGCTTGGGTGTTGCCATGGTGTCCCGCGTGGATGGCACGGCCAAGATGCCGTGTGAAGGTGCGGGATTCTACCGAGAGCGCGGGACCTGGCCGGACAAAGCGGCAAAGGGGCCTGCCAAGAACGCCTGGCGGCCCCTCTTTGCTTCAGCTTTCCCGCGATCCAGCTTTCCCGCGCTTCAGCGCTCGGTCTTCATGGCGTGGACGATGGCGTCCACCCGGTCCAGCAGCGCAGCCTGATCCAGGGTGGTCAGCTCGCGGCCATTGAGCACGCGGCGACCGCCGACCCAGACGTCGGAGACATGCTCGCGGCCGGCCACGTAGACCAGCTGCGCGTCGGCGTGGTAGACCGGGCGGCATTCCAGCGCGTCGAGCGAGACGGCCACCACATCGGCCAGCTTGCCCACTTTCAGCGAGCCCAGATCGGCCTCGCGGCCCATGGCCTTGGCGGCACGGATGGTGGCCATTTCCAGGGCCGTGCGGGCCGATACAGTGGTGCTGTTTTGCGTCGTGCCCTTGGCCAGCAGGGCGGCCGCGCGGATCTCACCGAACATGTCCTGGCGGTTGTTGGAGGCCGCGCCATCGGTGCCGAGGATGGTGTTGACGCCGGCCGCCTCCAGTGCCGTGATAGGCGCCACGCCCGAGGCCAGCTTGAGGTTGGAGTTGGGGTTGTGCACCAGGTGCACGCCCTGGCGGGCCAGCATGGCGATTTCGTCCTCGCTCAGATGCACCATGTGCACGGCCATCATCTTGCTGTTCAACACGCCCAGCTTGTTCAGGCGCTCCAGCGGGCGCATGCCGTACTGCTTCAGGCTGCCTTGCACCTCATCTTCGGTTTCGTGGATGTGGCAGTGCATCTGGATGTCCAGGCGCTCGGACAGCTCGCGCAGCTTGACGAAGGTTTCGTCCGACACGGTGTAGGGTGCGTGCGGCGCGCTGGTCCAGTCCAGCAAGGCCTCGCCCTTGAACTGCTCGTAGGCGGCCACGCCCTTGGCGATGTAATCGTCCGGGCCGGAGGCATAGCCGGTGGGGAAGTCGATCACATTGATGGACACGCCGGCGCGGATGCCCGAATCCACCGCGGCGCGGGCCATGGCGGTGGGGAAGAAATACATGTCATTGAGGTAGGTGACGCCACCGCGCAAGGCCTCGGCGGCCGAGAGCAGGCTGCCCTGGTAGGTCCAGTCCTCGCTGACCCACTTCTTCTCCAGCGGCCATATGTGGTTGTTGAGCCAGTCCATCAACGGCACATCGTCGGCAACGCCGCGCAGCAGGGACATGGCCGAGTGGGTGTGGCCGTTGATCAGGCCGGGGATCAGCACATGCTGGCCGAGCTCCACGCGCTCGGCATCGGGGAACTGTGCCTCGGCCTCGGCCCAGGGCAGGATGGCGGCGATGCGCTCACCCTGCATGACCAGGGCGTGCTCGTTCAGCACCTCGCTGCCGGGGGTCATGGTCAGCAGCCAGCGGGCTTTCAGGATCGTCGTCGTGCTCATGGTCGGGAACTCCGGGGGTGAAGGGGGTGGATGAGGCCAGACTTTAGGCGGCCGGGCGGTCGAACGATGGGTCAAACACCTGCTCAAAAAGCGCCAGAAGTCGCGGGCCATCGACGGCCACGCAGACCTGCTGCACAGGGCTTTGGTCCCAGGGCGCCGTCAGGCTGGCCGCGGGCCGGGTGTTCTGGATGGTCTGGCCCACGGCCAGACCATCGGTCACCACCCGCACCGGGCCGGCGCGCAGGGTGAACAGGCTGGGGTCGATGGCATAGGCAATCGCGCTGGCGTCGTGGCCGTAGATGCCCTCGATGCCGGCCACGCTGTGATAGAAGTCCTGGTAATGGCGGGTGGCCTGCCAAAGGAACTCAGCCACCGCAGCGCCCTGCCCGCCCCGGCCGCGCAGGCCATCGAGATAAGGCTCCCGCATCACCACCGCATGGGTCACGTCCAGACCCACCACCACCACCGGCCAGGGCGCGGCCAGCACCTGATCGGCCGCCTCGGGGTCGTTGATGATATTGGCTTCGGCCACCGGCGTGACATTGCCGCTGTGGCCGTGAGTGCCAAAAGCACCGCCCATGATGATGACCTGGGCCACCTTGGCGGCGATGCCGGGGTCATGCTGCAGGGCCAGGGCCAGATTGGTCATGGGGCCGACAGCGATCAAGGTGATCTCGCCCGGCTCGGCATTGACCATATCGCAGATCAGCTCATGCGCGGGACGCGGGTCGAGTGGGGCCAGGTCTTGTTCGGCCAAGGCCAGCTCGGCGCGGCCACCCAGGCCGTCTTCGCCATGGACATGGGTGGAATGCGGACGCGCGGCATGCGCGAACAAGGGGCCGCCAGCGCCGGCGGCGACGGGCACCGGCTGGCCGTAAAAGGCGCAGAGCGCGCGCGCATTGCGCGTGGTCACCTCGATCGAGGCATTGCCGAACACCGAGGTCACGGCACGCAGCTTGAGCGCCGGATGACGCGCCAACAGGAACAGCGCCATGGCGTCATCAATGCCGGGATCGGTGTCGAAAATCACCGAGCGGGGGCGGTGCGAGTGGTCAGTCATGGCGGTACTGCTTCCAAAAACTCTGGGGAACCGAAGGCTCCCCGTCCATCGTTGATTCGTTCAGAGCGGCGCAAACGCGGCGCCCAATTCAGCGCGACGCGGCATGGCATCTTGCACGCCGGGGCGGCTGACCGCCAGCGCGGCAGCGGCTTGCCCGAGGCGAACGGCCGCTTGCGCGCCCTGCCCTTCGGCCAGGGCGGCGGCCAAGCCGCCCACCAGGGTGTCACCCGCGCCCACGGTCTCGACCGCCTTGACCGCTTGGGCCGGCAGCAAGACCTGACCCTCGGCATTGCACAGCAAGGCGCCCTTGGCGCCCAGAGAGACCAGCACCTGGGCCGGGCCACGTGCACGCAGGCATTCCGCCGCCGCGGACACTTCCATCGAAGCCTCACCACCCGCCATCAGCAGCGCCTCGGTCTCGTTGACCACCAGCCAGTCGCTGAGGGCCAGCAGCTCGGCCGGAACGGCCAGGGCCGGGGCGGCATTGAGCACAGTGACGGCACCGGCTGCGCGCGCGATCTCGAAGGCCGCCTGAATGGCCGGCACCGGCACCTCCAGCTGAGCCACCACCACGGCGCTGGCTTGCAGCTGCGCGCGGGCCGCCTGCACATCAGCGGCGCTCAGCTGGGCATTGCTGCCCGGCACGTAGACGATGGAGTTCTCGCCATCGCGGCTGGCCACCATGATGACGGCGATGCCGGGCAGGGCCTGCGGGTCGCGATGGACGGCGCGGCAATCAATGCCCTCGCCTTCCAGCGCCTGCAGCAAATCGCTGCCGTACTGGCTGGTGCCGACGCGGGACAAAAACACCGTGTGGGCGCCCAGGCGGGCTGCGGCCACGGCCTGGTTGGCGCCCTTGCCGCCGGGGGTCATAACGAAACGATCGCCGACCAGGGTTTCGCCCGGCTCGGGCAAGCGCTCGGAATGCGCCAGCATGTCGATGTTGAGGCTGCCGACCACGGTCACGCTGCGTGCTGCTGTCATCTTGGGTTCTACCGAATTCAAAAGTCAGGGGGCGAGCAGCGCCGCGTCGGGGGCGGCCGTGCTCTCGCGCACAACCAGGCGCGGGGTCAACAACACATCTTTCAGGGCAGCGCCCGGGTTCTCGATGCGCTCGATCAGCACCCGACCGGCTTCATGGCCCAGCTCCTTGATGGAGCAACCCACCGAGGTCAGGGCCGGGAAGACATAGCGGCTGAGCTCGATGTCATCGAAGCCCACCACGGAGAGCTGCTGCGGCACGCGCAGGCCGAGCTCGGCCGCGGCGCGCAGGGCGCCGATGGCCATCATGTCGTTGCTGGCGAAGATGCCGGTGAACGGCGCCGCGGCGCCCTGCTCAGGTTTGGCCTGGGCCATCAGCAGACGCCGTGCGGCGTCGTAACCACCGGGGCTGCTGAAATCGCTTTCGATCACCCAGGATGCGTCCGGGCTGATGCCGGCTTCCTGCAGGGCGCGGCGCCAGCCTTCGATGCGCTCACGGGCCACCTCGAACTCGGCCGGGCCGCTGATGCAGGCCACACGGCGGTGGCCCAGTTCGATCAAATGGCGCACGGCGTTGTAGGCGCCCTGCTGGTTGTGCACCGACACCCGGTCGGCGCGCGCGCCCGGGACCAGGCGGTCGACGGTCACCGAGGGCACGCTGGCCAGCTTGAAGATGCGGGCCAGGGCTTCGTCGTCACCGGCGGAGGACAGCAGCAAGCCGTCCACCCGCTTTTCTAGCAGGGTGCGCATGTACTGCTGCTGGCGCTTGGGGTCGTTGTCCGAGTTACACAGAAACACCGAGTAGCCGGCCAGGCGGCAGCTCTCTTCCACACCGCAGACCAGTTCAGCAAAGAAGGGGTTCTGCACATTGGGCACCAGCACCCCCACGATCTTGGTCTCGCTCTTGCGCAGTGAGCGTGCCACGGCGCTGGGCAGGTAGCCGATTTCCTCGACCGCGGCCAGGACGCGGCGGCGGGCATCGGCACTGACCGGCCGGGTCTCGTTGAGCACATGGGACACGGTGGTGAAGGACACCCCGGCCAGGGCTGCGACATCTTTGATGGTGCTCACAGGATCAACACTCGCACGGTCTCGCTGGTGGAGAACTCTCGCCGGCGCGCATGCGTGCCGTCGGACGGGCCCTCTCTGCCTTGTTTTGATGTGACTTATTGGGGCTGGCAAACGTTTGCCAACCAGACCGAAGCATAGCCGATGCAAGGCGCGTTCTGCGCACATGCAAATTGGGAATTTGCGCAAAGCAGGGCTTGGATGCCCAAAAACCGAGCAGGCATGAACCAGGCTGGCGCATCCAGGCCCGCGAGGAAGCCGGATAGTGCGTGTCTCTCCACGGCGCGCACCCAAAAAGAACAGCCCCGGCGGTCCAAGGACGCGCGGGGGCTGCATTGTGGCCTGCCTGCGCAGGCCCTCAGACCGGGATCAACCCGGAGCGATCAACGCTCGCCGATGGGCTTGACGTTGCGCGAGGTGGCGCCGACGAAAAGCTGGCGCGGACGGCCGATCTTGTACTCCGGGTCGCCAATCATCTCGTTCAGCTGGGCGATCCAGCCCACCGTGCGAGCCAGGGCGAAGATGGCGGTGAACAGCGGCACCGGGATGCCAATGGCGCGCTGCACGATGCCCGAGTAGAAGTCGACGTTCGGATAGAGCTTGCGGGCGACGAAGTACTCGTCTTCCAGCGCGATCTTTTCCAGCTTCATGGCCAGTTCGAACAGCGGGTCGTCCTGCAGACCCAGCTCGCCCAGCACCTCGTAGCAGGTCTCGCGCATCAGCTTGGCACGCGGGTCGTAGTTCTTGTAGACGCGGTGACCGAAGCCCATCAGCTTGACGCCGGAGTTCTTGTCCTTGACCTGCTTGATGAATTCGCCGATCTTGTCGACGCCGCCCTGCTTCTGGATGTCACCCAGCATGTTCAGGCAGGCCTCGTTGGCGCCGCCGTGAGCGGGGCCCCACAGGCAGGCCACACCAGCGGCGATGGCGGCGAAGGGGTTGGTGCCCGAAGAGCCGCACAGGCGCACGGTCGAGGTCGAGGCGTTTTGCTCGTGGTCGGCGTGCAGGGTGAAGATGCGGTCCATGGCGCGCACCAGCACGTCATTGGGCTTGTACTCCTCGCACGGCGTGGCAAACATCATGCGCATGAAGTTGCCGGCGTAGCTGAGGTCGTTCTTCGGGTAGATGTAGGGCTGGCCGATGGTGTACTTGTAGGCCATCGCCACCAGGGTCGGCATCTTGGCGATCAGGCGGATGGCCGCGATCTCACGATGCTCGGGGTTATTGATGTCGGTGCTGTCATGGTAGAACGCCGACATGGCACCGACCAGACCGGTCATCACGGCCATGGGGTGCGCGTCGCGACGGAAGCCACGCAGGAAGAACTGCATCTGCTCATTCACCATGGTGTGGTGCATGACGCGGTTCTCGAACTCGGCCTTCTGCGTCTCGTTCGGCAGCTCTCCGTACAGCAGCAGGTAGCAGGTTTCGAGGTAGTCGCAGTTGACGGCCAGTTGCTCGATCGGGTAGCCGCGGTACAGCAGCTCGCCCTTGTCACCGTCGATGTAGGTGATGGTGGAGTTGCACGAAGCCGTGGACAGGAAGCCCGGGTCGTAGGTGAACTTGCCCGTCTGCGCGTACAGCTTGCGGATGTCGATCACATCCGGGCCGACCGAACCCTTGTAGATGGGCAGGTCCATTTGCGGGCTGCCGTCGGAGAACGACAGGGTGGCTTTGACGTCAGACGGTGTCATGAGCAGGTCCTTTGACTTCTTGGGGAAACTTTTATGGGGCGGTCCTGATGAGGCTCAGGACTTCTTCAACATCGGGGCGCTGCAAATCGCCTTGCGGCTCCTTGCGGCACAGCAGCAAGTCCAACAGATCGTTATCGGACAGATCCATCAACTCCCGCAGTCCTTGCGCCTGCGATTCGGTCAGCGTGTCCGCATGCTTGTTGAAGAAACGCTCGATCAGGAGATCGTTCTCCAACAGGCCGCGCCGGCAACGCCAGCGCAGCTTGGACAGGGCGCGCTCGTCGATCAGCGCGTCTGCAGCGGGAGTGATGGCAGCTTGGGTGCTCATGGCCAGGGCTGGTGCTGCTGCGTCCTCAGACGGCGCGGCGCACCATCATTTCCTTGATCTTGCCGATGGCCTTGGTGGGGTTCAGACCCTTGGGGCAGACATCGACGCAATTCATGATGGTGTGGCAACGGAAGAGGCGGTACGGATCTTCCAGATTGTCCAGGCGCTCGGCCGTGGCCTGGTCGCGGCTGTCGGCGATGAAGCGATAGGCTTGCAGCAGACCGGCGGGACCGACGAACTTGTCGGGGTTCCACCAGAAGCTGGGGCAGCTGGTCGAGCAGCTGGCGCACAAGATGCACTCGTACAGGCCGTTGAGCTCGTCGCGCTCTTCCGGGAACTGCAGACGCTCCTTGTCGGGCAGCGGCGTGTCGTTGATCAGGAAGGGCTTGATCGAGTTGTACTGCTTGAAGAACTGCGTCATGTCGACGATCAGGTCTCGCACCACCGGCAGGCCCGGCAGAGGCTTGAGCACCACAACGCCCGGCAAGGTGCGCATATTGGTCAGGCAGGCCAGACCGTTCTTGCCGTTGATGTTCATGGCATCCGAGCCGCATACGCCTTCGCGGCAGGAACGGCGGAAGCTCAGGGTCGGATCCAGCTGCTTGAGCTTCATCAGTGCGTCGAGCAGCATGCGCTCGGAGCCGTCCAGCTCGACCTCGAGGGTCTGCATATACGGCTTGGCATCCTTGTCCGGGTCGTAGCGGTAAATCTGGAAGGTACGCTTGGTCATGGGGTGTCCTTGATATTCGGGTCGCAGTGTGTCGGTGCGGGTTCGATCAGAAGGTGCGAACCTTCGGGGGGATCGACTCGACCGTCAGCGGCTTCAGATTGACCGGCTTGTAGTCCAGGCGGTTGCCTTCCGAATACCACAGCGTGTGCTTCATCCACTCGGCGTCGTTGCGGCCGTTGGGATGCTCGGGCGTATCCCCGTAGTCATTGACCGTGTGGGCGCCACGGCTCTCGGTGCGGGCTGCTGCCGACACGATGGTGGCTTGCGCCGCCTCGATCAGGTTCTCGACTTCCAGCGCCTCGATGCGGGCGGTGTTGAAGACCTTGGACTTGTCCTTCAAGGTGATGTTCTTCACCCGGGCGGCGATCTCGGCGATCTTGCCCACGCCGGCATTCAGCGACTCCTGGGTGCGGAACACGCCGGCGTGCAGCTGCATGGCGGCGCGCAGATCGTTGGCCACATCCTGGGCGTATTCGCCCGAAGTGCTGTTGTCCAGACGCTCCAGACGGGCGACCGATTGCGCACCCGCATCGGCCGGCAGCGGCTTGTGCAGCTTTTGCTTCAGGCCCGACTCGACGATGTGGTTGCCGGCGGCGCGGCCGAAGACCAGCAGATCCAGCAGCGAGTTGGTGCCCAGGCGGTTGGCGCCGTGCACGCTCACGCAGGCGCACTCGCCCACGGCGTAGAGGCCGTTGACCACGGCATTCGGGTTGCCATCCTTGGGCGCCACGACCTGACCGTAGATATTGGTCGGGATGCCACCCATCTGGTAGTGGATGGTCGGCACCACAGGGATCGGTTCCTTGGTGATGTCGACGTTGGCGAAGTTGTGGCCGATCTCGAACACCGAAGGCAGGCGCTTCATGATGGTCTCGGCGCCCAGGTGGGTCATGTCCAGCTGGATGTAGTCCTTGTTGGGACCGCAGCCGCGACCTTCCTTGATCTCCTGGTCCATGCAGCGGGACACGAAGTCGCGCGGGGCCAGATCCTTCAGCGTCGGCGCATAGCGCTCCATGAAGCGCTCACCATTGCAGTTGCGCAGGATCGCGCCTTCGCCACGGCAGCCCTCGGTCAGCAGCACGCCCGCGCCGGCCACGCCGGTCGGGTGGAACTGCCAGAACTCCATGTCTTCCAGCGGAATGCCGGCGCGCGCCGCCATGCCCAGGCCGTCACCGGTGTTGATGAAGGCATTGGTCGAGGCCGCGAAGATGCGACCCGCACCGCCGGTGGCCAGCAGCACGGTCTTGGCTTCCAGGATGTGCAGCTCGCCGGTTTCCATTTCCAGCGCGGTCACACCGACCACATCGCCTTCGGCGTCCTTGATCAGGTCCAGGGCCATCCACTCGACGAAGAACTGGGTCTTGGCCTTGACGTTCTGCTGGTACAGGGTGTGCAGCATGGCGTGACCGGTACGGTCAGCCGCGGCGCAGGCGCGTTGCACCGGCTTTTCGCCGTAGTTGGCGGTGTGGCCACCGAAGGGGCGCTGGTAGATGGTGCCGTCGGCATTGCGGTCGAAGGGCATGCCGAAGTGTTCGAGCTCGTACACGACCTTGGGTGCTTCGCGGCACATGAACTCGATGGCGTCCTGGTCACCCAGCCAGTCCGAACCCTTGACGGTGTCGAAGAAGTGATAGTGCCAGTTGTCCTCGCTCATATTGCCCAGCGAGGCGCTGACGCCGCCTTGAGCGGCCACGGTGTGCGAGCGAGTCGGGAAGACCTTGGACAGCACGGCCACATTCAAGCCGGCCAGAGAGAGCTGCAAGGATGCGCGCATGCCCGAGCCACCGGCTCCGACGATGACCACATCAAACTTGCGCTTAGGAATTGTCTTGTTGTTCGCCACCGTCATCACAGTCTCCACAGCACTTGGATCGCCCAGCCGGCGCAACCCACCAACCACACCAGCGTGAACACCTGCAGAGTCAGGCGCAGGGCGACCGACTTCACATAGTCCATCCAGATATCCCGAACACCGACCCACGCGTGGTAGGCCAGCGAAATGATCAACACAAAGGTCAGCACCTTCATCCACTGCTGCGAGAAGATGCCCGCCCAGCGGTCATAGCCCAGCGGGCCCGGCAGCAGCACTTGCACCAGCAAAGCCACGGTGAACAAGGCCATCAAAACGGCGGTGACGCGCTGCGCCAGCCAGTCACGCAAACCATAGTGCGCACCGACAACGATGCGTTTGGAGCCAAAAGTACTCATTGTTTGTCTCTTCTTTCTCGAGGGCCGATCAGTACAGGCCGAACAGCTTGGCGCCCAGCAGCAGGGTCAGCAGCACGCTCAAGGCCAGGGTGATGACGGCCGAGTTGTGACCTTGCTCTTTGCTCACGCTGTGGGTGGCGTCCATCCACAGGTGGCGCACGCCCGCGATGAAGTGGTGCAGATAGCCCCAGATCAGGCCCAGCACGGTCAGCTTGACGAACCAGGCAGGCACAAAGCCGATGCCGGCGACGAATGCGTTGGTGAAGCTCTCGTAGGAGATTTCCGAGCTGACGCTGGTGTCAAACATCCAAATGATGAAGGGCAGCAGCAGGAACATCAGCAGGCCGCTGATGCGGTGCAGGATGGACACGATGCCGGCAGGCGGCAGACGGTAGGAAATGATCTCGGTCACATGGATATTGCGATAGACCGGTCGATTTTTTGCTTTTGAATTGGTGGCGTCTGTCATACCCAACCTTTGTAATCAACGTGAAACCACGGGAGTTTATTGCAATGCAGCACAGCAGCCTGTGAAACCCGTGCGCCGAACACAACGCAGCAGGTGGCTATTCGGTGCTGCAAGACTCAGTTCAGCTCATTGCGGTAGAAGTGCGAAGCGGTGTTGTAGAGCCCGCGGCGCAACTCTACCGGTTTATCCCCATAGGTGAATGACAGGCGCTCGACGCTGAGCAGCGGCGCTCCGACCTCCACCTGCAACAAGGCTGCCGTTTCTGCATCGGCCGCCACGGCTCGGATCTTCTCCTGAGCGCGAATCATGTGAACCCCGAACTCCGCCTCGAAAAGCCCGTAAAACGGGCCGCGATGCTGGTTCAGCAGCTCGGTGCTCAAGCCCTTGAACAACTGCCCCGGCAGCCAGATGTCATCCAGCACCACGGGCTCGCCCTTGCTGTGCAGCAGGCGGCGCACCTCAACCATGGGGTCGCCGGTGCGCAGCTGCAGTTGCCGCGCGATCGCGGCGGGCGCACGCAGGCGGCGGCAATCCAGCAACTGCCGGCCGAGTGACTCGCTGCCTTCGTCCGGCATCAGTCGCAGAAAACGATACTGCTGCTTCTGTTCGGCATGGGTGGCCACAAACGTGCCCTTGCCCTGGCGACGCACCAGCAGGTTCTCAGCCGACATCTCATCGATCGCCTTGCGCACCGTGCCCTGGCTGACGCCAAAGCGCGCGGCCAATTCCAGCTCGCTGGGAATGGACTCCCCGGCCTTCCACTCCCCGGCCTGCAAGCGGGCAATGATCAGCCCTTTGATCTGGCGGTACAGCGGACTGAAGGACGGGCTCTCAGCAGCCGAAGCGCTGGAGAGCAAGGCAGCCGAAGCGCTCGTCACGGCACCGGACACCGCCGATACCACAGGCTGCGCCGCGCCCGAACGCTCGGGGGCGGCAGGCACTGTTCGCGGCAGCGACGAGGGTGGCAGGTTCGGCATGGCCGGCATTGCAGCACAAGCGCCGCGCAAAAGTCCATCGCCAAGGCCATGACCCAGCACTCCAGTCTTATATAAGACAGAAGACTGTCAGATTTTCGCCATAATTGCACAAATTCGCAGCAGCATTTGAACGGCAGGGGCCGCTGGGACTAGGGGATTGCCCGAGGACTGGCCTACACTTGCCGCGCACTTCTTGCGCCCTCCCCGTGCCACGCAGCCCTGCGGCGCCCGGACCGGCCAAGCCGAACACGCTGTCGTACCGATCGATCGATTCCTTTCTCATTCAAACCTTCGGAGCCACTCCATGAGCAAGACCCCCGTTCGCGTTGCCGTCACCGGCGCTGCCGGCCAAATTGGCTATGCCCTGCTGTTCCGCATTGCCTCTGGCGAAATGCTGGGCAAGGACCAGCCCGTCATCCTGCAATTGCTGGAGATCCCCGACGAAAAGGCCCAGAACGCACTGAAGGGCGTGATCATGGAGCTGGAAGACTGCGCCTTCCCGCTGCTGGCTGGCGTTGAAGCCCACAGCGACCCGCTGCAAGCCTTCAAGGACACCGACTACGCCCTTCTGGTTGGCGCCCGCCCCCGCGGCCCCGGCATGGAGCGCGCCGACCTGCTGGCCGCCAACGCCCAGATCTTCACCGCCCAAGGCAAGGCCCTGAACGCCGTCGCCTCGCGCAATGTCAAGGTGCTGGTGGTCGGCAACCCGGCCAACACCAACGCCTACATCGCCATGAAGTCGGCCCCGGACCTGCCGGCCAAGAACTTCACCGCCATGCTGCGCCTGGATCACAACCGCGCCGCCTCGCAACTGGCTGCCAAGACCGGCACCAAAGTCGGTGACATCAAGAAGCTGACCGTCTGGGGCAACCACTCGCCGACGATGTACGCCGACTACCGCTTCGCCACCACCAACGGCCAGTCGATCAAGGATTTGGTCAACGACCAGGTCTGGAACGCTGACACCTTCCTGCCCACCGTGGGCAAGCGCGGCGCCGCCATCATTGCCGCTCGCGGCCTGTCCTCGGCCGCCTCGGCCGCCAACGCCGCCATCGACCACATGCGCGACTGGGCCCTGGGCTCGAACGGCGAATGGGTGACCATGGGCGTGCCTTCGAACGGCGAATACGGCATCCCCGCTGGCGTCGTGTTCGGCTTCCCGGTGACCACCGCTGGCGGCGAGTACAAGATCGTCGAAGGGCTGGAGATCGATGCCTTCTCGCAAGAGCGCATCAACATCACCCTGGCCGAGCTGCAAGGCGAACAAGACGGCGTCAAGCACCTGCTGTGATGCAATCCGCGCCCGCGCCTCGGTGGCGGGCGCAGCAAACGCCTTGAAAATCGGGCCGGCATGGCATCCATGCTGGCCCGTTTTGTTTTCAGGTCCGCCCTGCCAATGCCCACAACCTTCTTCTGCCTGCCTGCACCATGAGCTCCTTGCCCGCCCTGCACCCTAAACTGGCCCTGTTCGAAGACGGTGATGCCGCCACCGTGCTGCCCGTGGTCGACCACTACTGCGGCGTTGAAGTCCGCATGCGCAAGAGCCTGGAGTTGCAGGCCGAGATGGGCCCGGTGTTTGACATCACGCTGGACTGCGAAGACGGTGCGCCCATCGGCGGCGAGGCCGAACATGTGCAGCTGGTCACGGAGCTGCTGCAGAGCGCGCTCAACCGGCACGACCGCGTCGGCGCACGGGTCCATCCTTTCGATCACCCGAGCTTCGAGGCCGATGTCGACGGCTTGATCGCCGGGGCCGGCGAGCGCCTGGCCTTTCTGATGATCCCCAAGCCGCGCAGCGCCGAGGAGCTGGCGCGTGCCTGCGCTTTCATCGACGAGCGCCTGCAACACCACGGCACGCAAAAGCCCTTACCCCTGCACACCTTGATCGAGACGCACGGCGCTCTGCGCGATGTGATGCAGATCGCCGCCCACCCGCGCATCGAGTCCCTGTCTTTCGGCCTGATGGATTTTGTCTCCGCCCACCGCGGCGCCATCCCGCGCCATGCGCTGACGGCCGAGGGTCAGTTCAGCCACCCGCTGATCGCCCGCGCCAAACTCGAAATCTCAGCGGCAGCCCACGCCCATGCCAAGACGCCATCGCACTGTGTGGTGACCGAATTCAAGAACAGCGCCGCCCTGCAAGCGGCCGCCACCCGCGCGACACGCGAGTTTGGCTACACCCGCATGTGGAGCATCCACCCCAATCAGATTCAAGCCATCCTGGACGCCTTCGCCCCCAGCGCCGCCGAGGTGGATGAGGCACTGGAAATCATCCAGGCCGCACAAGCCGCCCAGTGGGCGCCGATCCAGCATCGCGATGTGCTGCACGACCGCGCCAGCTACCGCTTCTTCTGGCACCTGCTGGAACGCGCCCACGCGACCGGCCAGCCCCTGCCTGCAGAAGCCCGCCTGGCCTATTTCAGCGGCGACTGATCCGTCATTCGCTGGAGTGCGCTGCGCGCAACGGCCGCTTGCAATTGCTGGCAAACGATTACCCTCGGGCACGAATCACGGAGCGACAATAGCGCCATTCAGATGCCAGCGCTGCGGCGCACATCCCTCCTGCTTGAGAACCCCTCCATGATTCACACCCCCTTGAAATCCACCGTGTTGGCCTGCGCCCTGGCACTGCTCAGCAGCTCGGCCTGGTCCGCCGCCGTTGAAAGCGCCAAGCCGCGCAACCGCCTGGCCGCCAAGATCAAGCCGGCCGCGCCCGCGCCGGTGGCAGCTGTCGAGGACAACAGCCCGCTGAGCGAAGAGCAAATGGCCGTGGCCCCGCAGGTGCACGCCGGCGAAGCCAGCTGCGAGTTCAAGCACAAGGTCTCGGTGACGCCGCATCCCGAGAAGCCCGGCCGCTTCCGCCTGCAGTTCGGCCAGGCCGTCTACAACATGGCGCCCGAGCCCACCACCACCGGCGCCGTGCGCCTGGAAGACAAGCAGGCCGGCGTGGTCTGGCTGCAGATCCCGGCCAAGTCCATGCTGATGAACACCCGCATCGGCCAGCGCCTGGTGGATGGCTGCCAGCATGCCGAGCAAGTGGCCATGGCCCAGGTGAACGAGCCCCTGACCGAAGGCGGCATCGGCATCACCCCGAGCGAGCCGCAGACCCCGCCGCCCGCCCCGGTAGCCAAGGCCAGCGCCAAGAAGCGCGTCAAGTAAGGACCGCTCACACGGCCTGTTCCGCAGGCCCCAACAAAAAAGGAGACCGCAAGGTCTCCTTTTTTTGTGGCCGGGTCGGGCGAAAGATTCGCGCCGCACTTTCAGCTCACTCGCCCGCTTCACTCCCCCAGATATGCCGCCCGCACCTTGGGGTCATTGAGCAAGGACTGACCCTCGCCCGTCATCGTCACCAGGCCCGACTCCATCACATAGCCCCG
>NZ_JBXAGJ010000029.1:0-55988 GCF_058794035.1 Roseateles sp. GW835-FHT13E02 | reverse complement strand
GCGAGCAGCGAGGGAAGTCGGCTCGCAGAGCCGACCCGCGAACCATGAGTCCGGCGGCGGGACGAGACACCGCAGCGAGAAAGATCAATCAAGACAGCGGAAGTCCGCAATGTGCCGCAATCCGCCCTTCAGTCGGCGTGCAGGCCGCACGAGCGCATGCGCGCCGCAGGGTCAGAGGAACTCACCGGTAACGGTGTCCCCTTCGAGATCGGGGTAATCGTCCTTGCTGGTGGCGGCGCGCAGGCTCTCGATGTCCTGATGGGCGCGGCTCAGACGGCCGACGATATTGGCTTCCTCGGCGATGGACAGGAAGTAGGGGTAGAGCGAGCGCACTTCGAGTGACAGTTCGGGGCGGCCGCCCAGATTGGCGATTTGCTCCTGCACATAGGCAAAATCCAAGCACATCAGAACTGCCGGTGCGTTGACGCGTGGGTTTTGGCGTTGGCCGGTCAGGACCTTGAAGCCCAGCATGGCTTGATAGAAACGCACGTGGCGGGGATTGACCTCGATCAGCAGACTGTCGAAGCCCATCAGCCGGTGGGCGTAGATGTAGGCGACATGAAACAGCGAGGCCAGCACGCGCTTGGACTTGGAAACGTTGTCCACCGCCAGCTTGGTGAACTCACAGATGTTGCGACGCTCGGCTCGCAGGGCATCGGTTTCGTGGCCGAAGGTTTCATCGACATTGAGGCCGGCCGGCGAATCAAAGCCAATGGTGATGGTGCCGATGATGACTTCAGCGTCACTGGCCACCAAGGTGATGCGTTGTGGTTCGGCTTCCTCGGGCAGGTCGCTGGCGATGTAGCCGCGCGAGGCATAGCGGCGCTGGATCAGCACGCTGGCGGAACTGCGGCGACCTGACGAATCGGCGTTGCGGATCTTGAACAGCCGCTGATTGATCTCCACCCCATTGCCAGCCACCTCGCTCTGCAGCAACTCAGGCAGCAGCGATTGCAGTTTGTGTGGTGACTCGAACGTCACGCCAATGATGGTGTCGCCTTGCAAAGTACTACTTCCTTGTGCTCTCACGTGCAACCTGGCGACTGAGCGTTCGCGCCAGGCTCATTCCGAAGACTTGCGACCTTGGGGCGAGGATTGTCTCCAAATATCGGTCACCTTACACAAATTCCGTGCAATTTGACTCAGTATCGATCTCTAGTTTGATTCAAGTTGTCAGTGTGATTTAGGCGTCAGAGCTGGAGGAAGCGGACCAAGCCTTCCAGATGGTCTTCAAAATCGCTGAGGCCATGGTCGCTGCCTTCCAAGAGCTGGATCGGCCCCGCGGCATAGCGGGCCTGCATTTCACGCCAGTCCAGCAGCTCATCACCCTTGGCCACCACGGCGAGGCAACGCTCTGGGTTTAGCAAACGCTCCGGCCGCAGTGTGCGCAATTCATCGACGAACTCAGGCTGGAAGAAAAAGCGTTCCGCCGGATCCTGCCAGCAGCTTTGCTCGCCGATATAGGCCGCCAGATCGCGAGCCGGGTCGACGGCGGGGTTGATCACGACGGCGCGCCAGCCCGGGCGATCCTGGATCAAGGCACTGGTGTAGAAGCCCCCCAAGGAGCTGCCCATGACGGCCGATCGTTCTGCCGGCCAGTCTTGCGTCAAGGTTTGCAGCAGTGCGAATGCCGCACGTGGCGAGGGCGGCAGTTGCGGGCAGGCGAAATGAAGGTCGGGTCGATGGGCTGCCACCCAGGTCTGCATGCGCACCGCCTTGGCCGAGCGTGGCGAGGAGCGAAAGCCATGAAGGTAGAGCAGGTGGCTGCGGCGTGGCGTTTCAGTGCCTGAGCCGGCTGGATCGGAAGCGATGGACATGCGTCTGAGTGTAGGTCGCAGCCCGATCCGTGTTTACCCGCATGCGGTGGCATCGCTCAGCCATTGACGACAGGCAGATGACAGGACACAGTTGCGCGCTTCGCGCCGCTGCGGGTCGGGCCTGAGGCCCCTCGGGGCCGGTTTCCATGCTGGCACAGCCTCTCGTTTTCTGCGGCCGCGCGACACTCAATCTCTCTCGTTGCGCCTTCGCGCCAAGGATTTGTTGCATGTCCATTCCGAAACAAGACGTCCAGCCCGCTGCGCTGGTGACGACGACGCACCGCGCCCCCGTGCGCTCTGCCTTGAAGCTGTCGACGCTGGCCGCCGCCGTGGCGGTGCTCAGCGCCTGCGCCACCACCACCCCTCCGAGCGGCAGCGCCGGTGCCCCACCGTCTCCCGCTGCAGCTGCGACGCCGGCCGCAACGCCAGCGCCCGCGGCGGGCAGCACGGCTACAGCGGCCGCACCGGCTGCACCCGGCGCCGCGGCACCGGCCGCAGCGGCTGGCGCCCGTCCGCCGGCTGATCCCAGCGCGCCCAAGCCATTTGCCGACATCATCAAGGACGCCAAGGTCCAGGACGGTCTGTTCCCGATCTGGCGCAAGGACGAGAAAGTCTGGCTGGAACTGCCCAAGGACAAGATCGGCAAGCCCTTCCTGTTCACCGTCAATGTGGCCAATGCCATCGGTGAGCGCGGCCTCTACGCCAGCCAGATGGGCATGGACCAGATGGTCGAATGGCGTCGCATCGGCAACCAGATCCAGTTGGTGGCATTGAACACCGCCTTCCGTGGCGAAGGCGGCGGCAAGGCCGCGGTGGCCCAGGCCTTCTCGCCCAGCCTGCTGGCCTCTGGCACGGTGGCCAGTGCGGAGCACCCCGAGCGCAAATCGGTGCTGGTCGACGCCAGCATGTTCCTCGGCGATATCCCGGGCCTGTCCACCCGCCTGGAAGGCGCTTACCGCCTGCCTTTCGCCCCGGACCGCGCCAACTCCTTCATCGAAGCCAGCCGTGCCGATGCGAAGCTGAGCACGCTGACCGCGCGCATGCACTTCTCGACACCGCGCATTCCGGCTCCGCCGCTGACACCGACCCCGGTGCCCATGCCCACGCCGCCGCAGGCCACGCCCGATCCGCGCAGCCTGTTCGTCAGCTTCGTCTACAGCTTTGCGGCCCTGCCCGAGACTGCCATGCGCCCGCGTCTGAGCGATCCGCGCCTGGGTCACTTCATGGAGTCCTTCACCGACCTCGGTGACGACAAGAAGGCCAATGCCCGTGTGCACTACATCAAGCGCTGGCGCCTGGAGAAGAAGGACCCGTCCGCTGCGCTGAGCGAACCGGTGCAGCCCATCACGTACTGGATGGACAAGAACATCCCGGTCAAGTACCGACCTGCGGTTGAGGCGGGCATCGTGGAATGGAACAAGGCCTTCGAGAAGATCGGCTTCAAGAACGCCGTCGTCGCCAAGCAGCAGCCTGACGACGCCGATTGGGACAATATGGATGCCGGCCATGCCTCCATCCGCTGGTTCGTCGGTGCCGATGTGGGCTTTGCCATCGGCCCCAGCCATGCTGACCCGCGCAGCGGTGAGATCCTCGATGCCGACATCGGCATGAGCGATGTGTTCTCGCGTGGCTCACGCCGCATGATCGTGGAAGACGTGGCCACGGGCGCCGCGGCTCAGCCGCTGGCTGCTTTGCCGGGCCACCGCCATGGCGCCCATGAGGCGCTGTGCACCTACGCCCATGACGCAGCCTCCGAGATGAACTTCGCTCTCGATGTGCTGGAAGCGCGCGGCGACATCGCGCCCGACAGCCCCGAGGCCGAGGCCTTTGTGGCAGCGGTCATCAAGGACACCATCATGCATGAGGTGGGTCACACCCTGGGCCTGAAGCACAACTTCAAGGCCTCGACCACCGTCACCCAGAAGCAGCTGGCCGACAAGACCTACACCGATGCCCACGGCATCTCCGGCTCGGTGATGGACTACAACGCCTACAACCTGGCACTCAAGGGCGAGGCCCCGACCACCTTCAACAACACCACCCTGGGTGCCTACGACTACTGGGCCATCGAGTACGCCTACAAGCCCATCAGCGTCGAGAACGAAGCCGCCGAGCTGGCCAAGATCGCCAGCCGCAGCACCGAGCCAGCCCTGGCCTATGCCGATGACGCCGATGCCGGCGGCTTCGGCCCCTACGACGGCATGGACCCGCTGGCCAACCGCTTCGACCTGGGCGATGACCCGCTGGCTTACTACAAGAAGCGTCTGAAGCTGTCCAAGGAACTGTGGACCCGCGTGCAGGACCGCAAGCCCGAAGCCGGTGAGGATCCCTTGCGCCAGCGTCGTGCGCTGATGAGCGGTTTCAACCAGCTCTTCCGCGCCGCCGAGTTGGTGGGCAAGTACGTCGGCGGCATGCACGCCCTGCGTGATCTGCCCGGCAGCACCGGCCGTGCCAGCTTCAAGCCGGTCGAGCCCGCCAAGCAGCGCGAGGCCCTGCAGTTCCTGGCCAGTGGCCTGTTCAGCGCGGACAGCTTCAAGTTCAAGCCCGAGTTCCTGTCCACGCTGACCATCGACTACAACGAGTGGGAACGTGGCGGCCCGCTGAACGTGCCGGCCTCGGTGGCTCGTGTGCAGCTGGTGGCGCTGGATCGCCTGCTGAGCCAGAACACGGCGCTGCGCCTGATGGACATGCCGGCCTATGTGCCGGAAGCCCAGCGCAAGGGCCTGATTTCGCTCAACGAGGTCTATGCCACCTTGCAAAGCGCGATCTGGAGCGAGCTCAAGAGTGGCAGCGAGATCGACCGCCTGCGCCGCAATCTGCAGCGCGAGCACCTGAAGCGCCTGCAAGCCATCCTGACCAAAGGCGGCGGCGCCTCGGGCCAGATGGCCGATGCCTACGCTCTGGCCCGACTGCAAGCCAACAACTTGGCCGCCGAGCTGCGCGCCGCCGTGGCCAAGGGCGGACAAACCGTCGAGACCCGTGCCCACCTGGCCGAAAGCCTGGACACGCTGAACAGCGCCCTCAAGGCCTCGATGTCGCGCTCCTGATCTGACATCAGTTCTTGACGAACAAGGCCGGCGCCGAAGGGCGCCGGCCTTTTTTTGTGCGACTGCTTTTGACGGTAATCGGCATGAGGCCGCCTTTGGTTTTGCTCGTGAGGCCCTGCAGCCCCTGCCGCCACCGGGCTCATGGTCCCGGGGTCGGCCCTGGCGGGCCGACTTCCCTGCGCTGCTCGCGCCTCTGGGCCGGTGCCCATCTCACTTCATTCGCTTCGCTCATTGCGTTCAGACAAGGGGCACCGAGTCAGCGCTTGAGGCGCGCGAGTACGCGCGCGCCCCGAGGCGCTGTGCTGCTCGGCCCGGCACAAATCGCCCGGCAGCGGCACGGGCTGCAGGGCGCCTGCATCGCGGGCGAAGTGCCCCATCAACGGTGGAGCGCGCCACATCCGAAGGTGGCTCGGCTCGCCGACGGGCGATTTGTGCGCGGCCGAGGGCGCAGCGGAGAGGCTCAGGCGCGTGTATCCACGCGCTTCAAGCGCTGACTCGGCGCCACTGTTTGACCACAGTGAGCGCAGCGAACGGAGGGAGATTGGCGCCGCTGAGCCGCGGAGTGAGCACCGAGGGGAGTCGGCTCGCAGAGCCGACCCGCGAACCATGAGCCCGGCGGCGGGACGAGACACCGCAGCGAGAAAAATCAAGACAGCGGAGGTCCGCAATGTGCCAACACCCGCCACAGCAGCCCTGACATCTCCATGACGCACAATCGCGCCCGCAGCGGAGACAGGGGAGGGCCGTCGGTATGAGTTTCAGTTTCGGTACACATCAGGACAGCGCCCTGATTTGCGGCTTTGTGCTGGCACCGGGCCAAGCGGGGCGGGCGATTGGCTTGGCTGAGGCTTTGCGCTGGCTGGGCGACCAGGACGCGCGCGCCAGCAGTGCCGAATTCATTTGGCTGCACTTCAATCTCACCGATGCCTCGGCCCAGGCCTGGATGCAATCGCATCTGAGTTTGCCGCCCGAGTTCTTCGAGACTTTGCGCCAAGGCTCGCGCTCCACCCGCATCGAAGATGCCGACGATCATCTGATCGCCGTGGTCAACGATGTGGCCTACGAGTTTGCCTTCGACCCGTCCGAGATCGCCACGCTCTGGGTCAATGTCAGCCCGCAGGTGGCGGTCAGCGCGCGCAGCCATCCGCTGCGTTCCATCGACCGGCTGCGCGAGGCGGTCAAGATGGGCGCGCATTTCGACTCCACTGTCGCCCTGCTCAACCACCTGTTCCGTGACCAGGGCGATGTGCTGGTGCGCATCGTGCGTGATGCGACGGTGCGCGTCGATGCCATCGAGGACAGCCTGCTTGCCGGCCGTCTGCAAGCCAAGCGCAGCGAGCTCGGCCAGCTGCGCCGGGTGCTGGTGCGGCTGCAGCGCCTGCTGGCGCCGGAACCCGGTGCCTTGTTCCGGCTGCTGCGCCTGCCGCCGCCCTGGGTGGTGCCTCAGGATCTGGATGAGCTGCGTCAGGCAACCGAGGAGTTCTCTTTGGTGATCCGCGACATGGCCGCGCTGCAGGAGCGCATCAAATTGCTGCAAGAAGAAATGGCCGCCCAGGTGGGGGAACAGACCAACCGCAGCGTCTTCACCTTGACCGTGGTGACCGTGCTGGCCTTGCCGATCAACATCATGGCCGGCATGTTCGGCATGAATGTGGGCGGCGTGCCGCTGTCCGACCACCCGCATGGCTTTGCCATCCTGGCCGTGCTGGTGCTGCTGTTCACGGCGGTGGCGGGTTGGTGGGCCTTCCGCAAGCGCGACTGAGCTCAGTCCGTGTCGAGGCGCAGTTCTTCGTCGCCCTGCGCATCACGCCGGCCGCTGGGCCTCCAGCCCTGGGCGCGGTAGAAGCCATGCGCGCGCAGTGCTGGATTGACGCCGGCCATCAGCCAAGGCGGTGGGCTGCCCACCGATTGCAAATGAGTCACCGCCGCCTCCAGCAAGGCGCGCCCCACGCCTTGGCCTTCCTGGCCCGACAGCACAGCCAGCACCAGCACTTCACCGCTGGCCGGGTCCACATTGCAAAAGCCGACGGCCTGAGCTTCGTCATCGACGGCCAGCCAGCCGCAGACCGCGCCGTCATCGAAGGCCGCGCCCAGCGTGGCCGGCGTGATGCCCAGTTCGGCCAGTCTCTCGGATGAGATGGCGTTGTCCTGCGTGTGCGCTCGGATGTGGAACATGGCGCCCACATCGGCGCGGCAAGCTGCGCGCAGTCGCAAGCCCA
Source organism: Roseateles sp. GW835-FHT13E02 (assembly GCF_058794035.1). Taxonomy (NCBI): domain Bacteria; kingdom Pseudomonadati; phylum Pseudomonadota; class Betaproteobacteria; order Burkholderiales; family Sphaerotilaceae; genus Roseateles; species Roseateles sp. GW835-FHT13E02. Next base: position 48,905 of record NZ_JBXAGJ010000029.1, on the reverse strand, counting down.
CCTCAGCTGCGGGCGGCGCGCTCGGCCAGGGCCGCCAGCAGCTTGTCGTGAATGCCGCCGAAGCCGCCATTGCTCATGCACAGCAGGTGGTCGCCCGGGCGGGCGGCCTTGAGCACCGCAGCGATCAATGCGTCGATATTCGCCGTCACGACGGCTTGCGTGCCCATCGGCGCCAGGGCCTCGGCGGCGTCCCAGCCCAGGCCGTCCTGGTGGCAGAAGCTCAGGTCGGCGGCCTCCAGGGCCCAAGGCAGCTGCGCCTTCATGGTGCCCAGCTTCATGGTGTTGGAGCGCGGCTCGAAAATGGCCAGGATGCGCTCCGCCGGTGCGATGCGGCGGCGCAGGCCGTCCACCGTGGTGCGGATCGCGGTGGGGTGGTGGGCGAAGTCGTCGTAGACCTTGATGCTGCCCCCGGCAACGGTGACTTCGCCGCGCAGTTCCATGCGGCGGCGCACGTTCTTGAATTCGGTCAGGGCGGCGGCACTCTGCTCGGGCGTCACGCCCAGGTGCTCGGCGGCGGCGATGGCGGCCAGGGCGTTGAGCTGGTTGTGCTCGCCGATCAACGACCACTCGACCCGCGCCACCTTGAGGCTGCCGCGCAGCACATCGAAGGCCTGCGGTTCGCCGCGCGCGCGCAGGGCGCCGCTTTCTTCCTTGCGAGCCCCGAATCGCTGCACCTCGCTCCAGCAGCCGCGGCTGAGCACGCGCTGCAGCGCCTCTTCGCGGGCATTGAGCACGATACGGCCGCTGGCCGGCACGGTGCGCACCAGGTGGTGGAACTGGGTCTCGATGGCGGCCAGGTCGGGGAAGATGTCGGCGTGGTCGTACTCAAGGTTGTTCAGCACGGCCGTGCGCGGGCGGTAGTGCACGAACTTGCTGCGCTTGTCGAAGAAAGCCGTGTCGTATTCGTCCGCCTCAATCACGAATGCAGGACCCGAACCGAGCTTGGCGCTGACGCCAAAGTTCTGCGGCACACCGCCGACCAGAAAACCTGGCTGCAGGCCGGCGTGTTCAAGGATCCAGGCCAGCATCGAGGTGGTGCTGGTCTTGCCGTGCGTGCCGGCGACGGCCAGCACATGGCGGCCCTGCAGCACATGCTCGGCCAGCCATTGCGGGCCGCTGGTGTAGGCGGCGCCAGCGTCGAGGATGGCTTCCATCAGCGGGAACTTCTCGCCGCGCGTGACCACATTGCCGATCACGAACACATCGGGCTTCAGCGCCATCTGCTCGGCGCCAAAGCCTTGGGTCAGCTCAATGCCCAGGGCTTGCAGCTGATCGCTCATCGGCGGGTAGACATTGGCATCGCAGCCGGTGACGCGGTGGCCCGCCTCGCGCGCCAGGGCGGCCAGGCCACCCATGAAAGTGCCGCAGATGCCGAGGATGTGGATGTGCATGGTCGTGATCGTCAATCGTCAGAAACGGGGTGCGAGCGTAGCTCGTGCGGCAATGGTTCAGGCCATGAACCACGCTTCGCTCAGGGGCAGGGCGTCTTCGAGCGAGTTCAGCACCAGGCAGCGCGGTGCGATCTCGGGGTCCGGGGATTTGAGATCGGGCACCAGCACCACACCGGCGCCCGCGGTCAGCGCCCCGCGGGCGCCGAAGCTGGAGTCTTCAAACACCAGGGTCTGCTCGGGCGGGCAGCCCAGGCTGCGCGCGGCCAGCTCGAACAGGTCGGGGTGGGGCTTGCCGCGTGCGACCTGGTCGCCGCCGTGGATGGGGCCGAAAAAGCCCAGCAAACCGGCCCGGCCCAGGCGCCGCAGCACCTCGGCATGGCGGGTGGAGGAGGCCACCGCGCAGGGCACGCGGCGCGCTTGTAGCGCCTGAAGCAGCGCCAGCGCACCGGGGCGCAAGGCAAAGCCCTGGCCCTGGAACTGCACCTCGACCTCGCGGTCCACCGCCTCGTACATGGCCTCGGCGATGGCGTGCGAGCCCAACATATCGCTCAGCACCCGCAGGCTGTCGCGGCGGTTGATGCCCACGGTCTGCAGATAGTCGGCTTCGCTGAGTGGGGTGCCAGCGGCCGCACTCTGGCGCAGCCAGGCGTCACGGATGGGCCGCTCGGAATCGAGCAGCAGGCCATCCATATCAAAGATGGCCGCGGTGAAGCGGCGGCCGGTGTGCGGCATGACAGGGGGCGCTGAGATCAGCGCAGGGCGTGGCGAGCGGCGTCCAGCGTGGCCTGGATGTCGGCCTCACTGTGGGCGGCGGAGACAAAGCCGGCTTCATACAGCGCCGGGGCCAGATAGATGCCGGCGTCCAGCATGGCGTGGAAGAAGCGGTTGAAGCGCTCCTTGTCGGTGGTCATCACGGTCTGGTATTCCTGCGGCAGCTGGTCCATCAGGAAGAAGCCGAACATGCCGCCTTGGCAATCGACGCTGAAGGGCACGCCGTTGTCTTTCGCGACGGCCGCCAAGCCATCGACCAGGCGGCGCGTCTTGGCCGATAGGTCTTCGAAGAAACCGGGCTTCTGGATCTCGCGCAGCGTGGCCAGGCCGCAGGCGGTGGCCACCGGGTTGCCGCTCAGGGTGCCGGCCTGGTAGACGCCGCCCAGCGGGGCCAGGTGCTTCATGATGTCGCGGCTGGCGCCGAAGGCGGCCAGGGGCATGCCGCCGCCGATGACCTTGCCAAACACGCTGATGTCGGGCTTGAAGCCGGGGATCAGGCTGGCGTAATGGCCTTGGGCGCTGTGCAGACCGACGCGGAAGCCGGTCATCACCTCGTCCAGCACCAGCAGGGCGCCGTGTTCGGTGCAGAGCTCTCGCAGGCGCTTCATGTACGCCGTCTGGGTGCGCACGAAGTTCATATTGCCGGCGATCGGCTCGATGATCACGCAGGCCAGTTCCTTGCCGTGCAGGGCAAAGGCTTCTTCCAGCTGGGCCAGATGGTTGAACTCCAGCACCAGGGTGTGCTGGGCCACCTCGGCCGGCACGCCGGCGCTGGTCGGGTGGCCGAAGGTGGCAAGACCTGACCCTGCCTTGACCAGCAGCGCGTCGGTGTGGCCGTGGTAGCAGCCCTCGAACTTGATGAACTTGCTGCGGCCGGTGGCGCCGCGCGCCAGGCGGATGGCGCTCATGGTCGCCTCGGTGCCCGAGGACACCAGGCGCACCTGCTCCATGCTGGGCACCAGCTTCAGGATCTCTTCGGCCAGCTCGATCTCACGCTCGGTCGGCGCGCCAAAGGAGAAGCCCTCTTGTGCGGCCTTGGTGACCGCTTCCAGCACGGCCGGGTGGCCGTGGCCGAGGATCATCGGGCCCCAGGAGCCGATGTAGTCGATGTAGCGCTGGCCTTCGGCATCGAAAATGTAGGCGCCATCGCCGCGGGTGATGAAGCGCGGCGTGCCGCCGACCGCGCGGAAGGCGCGCACCGGCGAGTTCACGCCACCGGGGATCACGCGCTGGGCGCGTTCGAACAAAGCTTGGTTCTTGGACATCTTGATGAGGCTCGGCGAACGAAAAGACGGCCCCGATCGGGGCCATGGGCTTCGGTGCCAGCAGGCACAGGTTTCAGTGCATGCGGCGCGGCGGACGGCCCGGTGCGGGCTCGTCCAGGGTCAGGGTGGGGGTGCTGGCATGGCCGGCAGCTTCGGCGGCCATGGCGGCTTCTTCCTCTTCGCTGGGCGGCAGGGCCCAGAAGAAGCGGTCGGGAACGACATTGCCCATGCCGGGGCGGAAACCGCCATCCAGGGCCTGGTCCAGAAAGGACAAGGCCTCGCCGACGGCCGAGTGGATTTCGGCGCCGACCGAGAGCAGGGCGGCCAGGCCGGCCGAGAGCGTGTCACCGGCGCCGACGAAGTTGACTTCGAAGCGCTCGAACTTCTCGCCCGTCACCGGGCCGGCCGGCGTGGCCAGCACATTGTCGACAAACTGATTGGGCAGCTGGATGCCGGTGACCAGCACATGGGCCGTGCCATGCTGGCCGGCGGCCACGGCCAGCTCGCGCGGTGAGGCCGGGCGATCGGCGTCCCAGTCGGGCAGCAGGAAGTCGCTCAAGGTCTTGTGGTTGCCGACCAGCACATGGGTCTGCGGCAGCACCAGCTCGCGGAAGGCATCCAGATAGCTGGCCTGCTGCTCTTCGTCGAGCCAGGACACATTGGGCAGGTAGGCGACCAGGGGCACGTCGGGGTAGTCCGACAGCACCTCGGCCACGGCGCTCACGCCCTCGGCGCTGCCCAGAAAGCCGACCTTCCAGGCGCTGATCTGCACATCTTCCAGAATCAGGCGGGCCTGCTCGGCGATGGTGTCGGGGTCCAGGGTGTGGTGCTCGAACACCTCGGCCGTGTCGCGCAGCACGATGGCGCTGACCACCGGCAGGCAGTGCGCGCCCATGGCGGCGATGGTGGCGATGTCGCCGGCCAGGCCACCGGCGCCGCTGGCGTCGCTGGCATTGAAGCTCAAGACGCAGGCCGGGGCTTGCGGCTCCTGCTCGTCGGCGGGCGCCGTCGGATCGGCGGCGCTGGGGGTGTCGGTCTTGTGATTCATGGTGTGCGGCGCGGGTTCAGAGGACAGAAATTGCAAGCAAATGCAAATGGCGGGCCGCAGGCGGCGAGGGGCTGGACAAGCTCTTTCTTTGGTCTCAGGTCAGTCTTTGAGGACTTGGTCACGAATTCGTTAGCCTGCTTTCGTGACGGGCGGGACAAGGGGAATCCTGATGTTGCGTCCTTGCCGACGGGAGCGCTCCGGCGGCCCCAGTTGGCGTGGCTACAATCTTCGCATTGTAGATAGCAAACCTATACCCATCGTGAGCGAAGCTAGTACCTGGATGTGCCTGATCTGTGGTTGGATCTACGACGAAACCACAGGGGATCCCGAGCACGGTATTGCACCGGGTACGCTGTGGGCCGATGTCGATATGAACTGGACCTGCCCTGAGTGTGGCGCCCGCAAAGAAGACTTCGAAATGGTTCGCATCTGACGCTGCCTCACAAGGCAGCGCATTCCCACCTGTTTGCTCGTGCCCGTGGCGCAGCCGCCCTGCGGGCATCGCTGTGAGGAGATAAGGCTTGAACGTACAAGTACCTGAAGGCTTTCAAGCTGCCGCAGCCGGCGCCGCGAAAGTGCTGGTCATCGACGACAGCAACACCATCCGGCGCAGCGCGGAGATCTTCCTCAAGCAAGGTGGGCACGAAGTCGTGCTGGCCGAGGATGGCTTCGATGCCTTGGCCAAGTTGAGCGACTACCAGCCGGATCTGGTGTTCTGCGACATCCTGATGCCACGCCTCGACGGCTACCAGACCTGCGCCATCATCAAGCGCAATCCGCAGTTCGCGGCGGTGCCCGTCATCATGCTGTCGTCCAAGGATGGTCTCTTCGACAAGGCGCGCGGGCGCATGGTCGGCTCTCAAGACTACCTGACCAAGCCCTTCACCAAAGACCAGTTGTTGCAGGCTGTGCTGTCCCATCGACGCGCGGCCTGAGCTTGTGTGGGTCTGACGGGCGCGGCCTGAAGGACCTGGACGTAGATGTAGTTACCGTTGTTGTTGCCGTTGTCCAAGCTTGTGTGTGCCGACAAGTCCGTCGGTTGAGTTGCCGAGGCGCAAAAGCTGCCGCCGCGGCGACGTGAGGATTCCAAATGCCGATACAAAAAATCCTGCTGGTCGATGATTCCAAGACCGAGTTGCATGTGCTCAGCGAGATGCTGGTCAAGCGCGGTTATCTGGTGCGAACCGCCGAGAACGGCGAAGAGGCGATGAAGCGCCTGGCCGAGGAAGTGCCCGACCTGATCCTGATGGACGTGGTCATGCCCGGCCAGAACGGCTTCCAGCTGACCCGCAGCATCACCCGCGACGAGCGCTTTGCTGCCGTGCCGGTGATCATGTGCACCAGCAAGAACCAGGAGACCGACAAGGTCTGGGGCATGCGCCAGGGCGCGCGTGACTATGTGGTCAAGCCGGTCAAGGCCGAGGAGTTGCTGGCCAAGATCAAGGCCCTGGGCTGAGCCCCGAGGGCGCTGACATGAGTAGCAACAACAAGCAAGCCCTGCGCGATCTGCAGACCCGCCTCGCGCAGCGCATGCAGGCGGCGCGCGATCAAGAGACCCAGGCGGCCAGCTGGCTGGCGGTCGAATGCGCAGGCGTCGGCCTGCTGCTCTCGCTGCGCCAGGCGGCTGAGATCTTCACGCCGGTGCCTATGCGGCCCTTGCCCTATGCCCAGCCCTGGCTGGCGGGCGTGGCCAATCTGCGCGGCGGCCTGTTCACCGTCGTCGATCTGGCGGTGTTCCTGGGCCTGCGTGAATCCGGTGCCCAGCGCAGTGAAGCGCGTCAGGATGTGGCCCAGGTTCGCCTGGTCTCGCTCAATGCCGAGCTCAATCTCAACTGCGCGCTCTTGGTGGATCGCCTGCTGGGCCTGCGCGGCGATGAGCAGCTGAGCCCTGATCCGGCGCAGGCCGAGGACGGCGGGGCACGCCCGCGTTTCGCCGGACCGCGCCTGCTCGACGCTGAGGGACGCAGCTGGCAGGTGCTCGATCTTGAGGCACTGTCCAAGCACGACCAGTTCCTGCGAGTCGTGGTTTGATCTGATAAGCAAACAGCCCGCCTTGAGCTAGGCTCAAGAGTCAGCGGCACGGCCAACGCCGATCCATGTGGGATCGGCTTCCAAACGTATTCACGAGGGTGAGATGAGCTTCCTGGACAAGATCAAAAACCTGGGCAAGAACGAAACCGAAGGCCAGAACGAGCACGCGGCCGCGGACTCCGTGCCCTCCGGTGCGGTGCTGGTGTCCACGCAGTCGCACACCGGCCCAGGCCAGCTGTCGAACTCCTCCATCATCTCCGAGGCCCTGCCGACCGAGCAGCAAGGCGCCACGCAGTTCGATGAAACTGCGGTCGGCACCAGCACCTTTGCCACCACCAGCGCCGCCCTCGACGGCCCGCTGACCGAACAGCCGCAGCCGGCCAAGAGCGCCGAGAACCGCCGCCAGACCCTGCTGACCGCCCTGGTGGCGGCCGGCCTGCTGGGCACCGCGGTCACCGTCAGCCTGAGCCTGGTCGGCGGCAGCCGCAGCTCGGCCCAGGTGCGTGCGGCCGGTCAGGCCTTGATGCACTCGCAGCGCATGGCCAAATCGGTGTCCACCGCCCTGGTGGGCAATCAGGGCGCGTTTGCGGAACTGCGTGAGAGCGGCAGCGTGCTGGTCGGCGTGATCGGCAATTTGCGCACCGGTGACGGCCCGCTGGCCGCAGCCCCCGGCAGCGTGCAGCCGGTGCTGGATATCGTTCAGCCTCTGGTGGAGCGGGCTGAAAAGAACGCCCAGGTGGTGCAGGCGCAGGAAAAGGTGCTGACCGAGGTCGGCCAGGCCCTGCGCGCCATCAACCGCCAATCCAGTGATCTGCTGGAAAGCGCCGAGGCCGTGGCCTCGGAATCGCTGCAACGCAACGGTTCGGCCGCTGAAATCTCGGCCGCCGGTCAGCTGGTGATGCTGACCCAGCGGATCGGCAAGAGCGCCAACGAATTCCTGACGCAGGAAGGCGTGAGCCCCGAGGCCGTGTTCCTGCTGGGCAAGGACTTGAACTCCTTCAAGCTCATTGCCGAAGCCCTGTTGAACGGCAACTCGGAGCTGCGCCTGAGCAGCGCCAAGGACCCGCAGCTGCGCGAACGTCTGGTCGCCTTGCTCAAGCAGTACGAGCAGACCCGCACCCAGGCCAAGGCCATTCTGGACAATCTGCAAGGCCTGGTGGCTTCGCGTGAAGCCCAGAAGAGCATCCTGGGCGACAGCGAGGCGCTGCGCAAAGGCCTGGAAGACCTGGCCCTCGAGTTGGAATCCGCCGGCGGCGTGAGCTGGTGGCTGGCCCTGTTGATGATTGCCTCGCTGGGCGCGTTGGTGGCAGGTTCGCTGGGCTTCCTGCGCCTCTACGTGGCGGATCAGAAGCAACGGGCTCTGCTGGCGGAAGCCCAAGAGAGCGAGGCGAAGGCGCAGGAGCGTGAAGCCAAGCGCGTCAACGACGCCAACCAGGCCGCAATTTTGCGTTTGATGAACGAGCTGCAATCGGTCGCTGAAGGTGACCTGACCCAGCAAGCGACCGTGACCGAGGACATCACCGGCGCCATCGCCGACTCGGTGAACTACACCGTGGAAGAGCTGCGCAATCTGGTCGGCCAGGTGCAGGCCACGGCCGCCCGGGTGACGGACACCACCGGCCAGGTTGACCAGACCTCGACCGATCTGCTGGCCGCCTCCAAGGAACAGCTGCACGAGATCCGTTCCACCGGTGAGGCCGTGCTGCAGATGGCCGAGCGCATCAACGAGGTGTCCAACGCTGCCCAGTCCACCGCTGAAGTGGCGCGTCAGTCGCGTCAAGCGGCCGAGTCGGGTCTGCAGGCCATGCAGAACAACATCAGCGGTATGAACGCCATCCGCGACCACATCCAGGAAACCTCCAAGCGCATCAAGCGTCTGGGCGAGTCCTCGCAAGAAATCGGCGAGATCACCGAGCTGATCTCCGACATTACCGAACAAACCAACGTGCTGGCGCTGAATGCGGCCATCCAGGCCGCCTCGGCCGGTGAAGCCGGTCGCGGCTTCTCGGTGGTGGCGGAAGAAGTGCAGCGCCTGGCGGAACGCTCGGGCGACGCCACCCGCCGGATTGCTGCCCTGGTCAAGACCATTCAGACCGACACCCACGACGCCGTGGCCGCCATGGAGCGCTCGACCCTCGGGGTGGTGCAGGGTACGCGTCTGTCCGACGCGGCCGGCAAGGCCCTGGAAGAGATCGACGCCGTGTCGCGTCGCCTGGACGAATTGATCGCGCAGATTTCCAGCCAGGCGCTCAGCGAAGCAGCCTCGGCCAATGAAGTGGCTTCCAACATCCAGCACATTTTTGCCGTGACCGAACAGACCAGCGAAGGCACGCGCTCGACCGCACAGATGGTGCACGAGCTGTCCCGTTCGGCCGAGGCTTTGAAGCAATCGGTGGCTCGGTTCAAGGTCGCCTAAGAGGCGGAGCCCGGCATGGATCAGTTCCGCGAGTCCGAGTTCCCTCCCGACCTCAGCCCTTTGGCGTGGGTGCAGGAGGAGTTGCGCCGTTCCCTTGAATCGGTTCACAAGGCGCTGCGGCGCATGCTGCGCGATGGCGACAGCAAGTTCAGCGTGCTGGGCGCCGAGGTTCCCTCCAGCTCCAAGTCGCTGCAGGCGGCCGCCGCCGAGCTGCACCAGGTGGCGGGCGTGCTGTCCCTGGTCGGCCTGCCGGCCGGTGCCACCGTGCTGCGCGCCGCCGAGCAGGCGGTGCTGCGCCTGGCCGATCGCACCGATCTGGTCGACCCTTTCCGGGTCGAGACCATCGAGCGCGCCAATTTCGCCCTGCTCAGCTATATCGCCCGCCTGCTGGCCGGCAACAAGGCCTCGACCCTGAGCCTGTTCCCCGCCTACCGCGAGCTGCAGACCTTCAACGACGCCGAGCGCGTGCACCCGGCCGACCTCTGGCAGTACGAATGGCGCTGGTGCGAGGTGCCGGCCGAGCCCGGCTGCGCGGCCCTGGCTCCCGAGCAGGGCCGCGCGCCCTTCGAAGCGGCCTTGCTCAAGCACATGCGCACGCCCAGCCCGGCCTTTGCCGGCCGCCTGAGCGATCTGTGCGCCGGCCTCGCTGCGGGCCTGATCGACACCCATGGACGCACGCTCTGGCAGCTGGCCGCCGCTCAGTTCCAGGCGCAAGCCCTGGGCCTGCTCGACGGCGATGCCTTCGTCAAGCGCCTGGGCTCGCGCCTGCTGTCCCAGCTCAAGCTCGGTCGCCAGGTCGACCCGGCGGTGCAGGAACGACTGGCGCAAGACCTCCTGTTCTTCTGTGCCCAGGCGCGCGATCCCGCCAGCGAACGCGCCGCGCCCCGCCTCAGCGCGGTGCGTCATGCCTTTGGCTTGAACGCTGATTTCCGCGGCGATTACGAAGACCAGACCTTGGGTCATATCGACCCGGCCTGGGTGGCGCAGGCGCGCCGCCGGGTCGGCGTGGCCAAGGACTCCTGGGGCAGCGCGGCCGAGGGCGACAGCCATCGCCTGGCCGGCCTGGACGAGCAGTTCGCGGCCGTGGCCGAGTCCTTGCAGCGCCTCTTCCCCAGTGGCGAGGTGCTGGGCCAGACCCTGCAGCGCGCGGTGGTTGCCACCCTGCGCTCGGGCCAGCCACCCAGCCCCGCGCTGGCCATGGAAGTGGCCACCAGCATGTTGTATGTCGAAGCGGCGCTGGATGACGCCGCTTTCGACCAGCCCGAACAGGCCGAGCGCGTGCGTGCCCTGGCCCAGCGCATCGACGCGGTCGCCCATGGTGACGCGCCGCAGCCGCTGGATGCCTGGATGGAGGACCTGTACCGCCGCGTCTCGGACCGCCAGACCCTGGGCAGCGTGGTGCATGAGCTGCGCGCCAGCCTGTCGGAAGTCGAGCGCCAGGCCGATGAGTATTTCCGCGACCCCAGCCAGCGCGCCAAGCTGATCCCGGTGCCGGCCCAGCTCTCCGCCATGCGCGGCGTGCTGACCGTGCTGGGCCTCGATCAGGCTGCGCAGGCCTGCGTGCGCATGCGCGATGAAGTCGATGAGCTGGCCAACACCGAGGTTGACACCGAGCGTGGGGGGCCGCGCGAGCTCTTCGAGCGCCTGGCCAACAATCTGGGTGCCCTGGGTTTCTTGATCGACATGCTCAGCGTCCAGCCTCAGCTGGCCAAGCGCATGTTTGTCTTTGACGAGGCCGCGGGTCGTCTGAACCCGGTCATGGGGCGGCGTGCCGATGCCAGCCCGCTGCCGCCCATGGCAGTCTCGGCACCGGCGCCTTTCGATGGCCTGATCCAGCTGGATCTGGACAGCAGCCCCAAGGCCGCCCCGCCGGCCCATCCTGCGCCGCTGGAAGAAGTCGGCGATCTGGGGCTGCCGGCCTTGCATCTCGATGGCGCCGATACGGTGGCCGCCGATGCGGTGGAGACTCCGGCCGCGGCAGCCGCTGTTGCCGCACCGGCACCCCCACCTGCACCCGCACCTGCCGCCTTCGCGCAAGACCCGGAGATGCAGGAGATCTTCCTGGAAGAGGCCACCGAGGTCCTGGCCCATGCGCGCCAGGCGCTGGCCGCCTTGCACGAAGATGGCAGCGACCGCGAACAGCTGACCACGCTGCGCCGAGCCTTCCATACCCTCAAGGGCAGCTCGCGCATGGTGGGCTTCGATGCCTACGGCGAGGGTGCCTGGGCCTGCGAGCAGCTGTTCAACGCGCGCCTGGCCGATGTCACGCCGCATGCCGATGCGCCATTGCTGGCCTTCAGCGCCGAGGCCCTGGACTATCTGGGCCAGTGGTGCGAGCAGATCGCTGGCCGCCAAAGCGGCGCCTTCCTGCCCGACCCGCTGCGTCGCAGCGCCGACGCGCTGCGTCTGCAGGGCGAAGCTCTGGCCCTGGATTGGCCGGGCCGCCAGTTGCCGGAGGCCGAAATGCCGCCCGAGCCGGCGATCGAAGCTCCGGCCCAGGAGCTGTTCCTGCCGGTCGAAGACCTGCCGCCGCTCAGCGATGCGGCATTGGATGAACTGAGCCCGGACGAACGGTCTGTGCCGGGTGTCGAGAGCCCGCAAGCGCTGGAGGCGGTCGCGCCGGAACTGGCCTTGCCAGAGCTGAACTTGCCCGAAGACGCGTCCTTGCCGGCCGTGAGCGTCAGCGAGGAGCTGCAAGCCTTGGCCGAGCTTGCCGGTTCGCTGGAGCCTGCGCCCGTCGAGCCGCCGCTGCCGGCGGTTTCGGTCGAGCCGCCGCTGCTGACCGAGGAGCCCGGGTTGGATCTGGAACTGGAGCTGGATCTGCCGCTGCTGGCAGAGCCTGCCGAGGCCGCCAAGGCCGAGGCGCCCGAGCTTCCGCCTCTGGAAGAAGCGTCTGATGCGGGCGCCGACACCGAGCTGTCGACCCAGTTGTCCACCCAGCTGATGCCGGAACTGCCCGAGTTGACCGATTGGGTGGCGACTGCGCCGCTGGACATGGGCGTCGCAGACGCCGCGTCAGCCGCGGTCGCGAGCGCAGCCCCTGAGCCCGATGCTGCGCAACCGCCCTTGCTGACCGAGTTGCTCGATCTGGCGCAGGCGGATGAAGCCGAGCCCGCTACCGCCACCGAGTTGATGGACATGGCGCCGCGCGAGGCAGACGCGAGTGCGCCCGCGCAGGACGTTCACGCGCTGCCCGAAGGTGGCAGTTTTGAGACCCTGGCGCTGGATCAGCCCTTTGTGCTGGACCTGCCGCAGGATGCGCCAGTGGCCGAAGACGCACCGCCGGCGGCCGACTTCGAACTGCCCGAGTTCGAGCTCGATCTGGAGCTGGGCGAGTTGGTGGAAGCCGCAGCGGAAATGAACGCCGAGGCCGATGCGCCGGCGGTGCCGGAGACCGCTGCTGAAACCGACCTGGAAGCCGGCGTGGATGCCGACGCGGCAGCCGAGCTGACGCTGAATCTCGACGGTGTCAGCGATGGTGCCCTCGACGAGGCATTGAGCCTGGCCGCGGCGCCCGACGAAACTCCGCAGGGTGAGGAATCCGCCGCCGAGCAGGTGCTCGAGGTGGCTGCAGACCCGGTAGACGAGGTTCAGGTTCTTGAGTCACCCGCTGACGCTGCCCACGCCCTGGAGGCCGAGGACGCGGCCGGTGCATCTTCGCCCGACGCCATCGAAGCCGCCGAGTTGCCGCTGGCGCCGGTGATTTCCCTGGTGCCTCACCTCAGCCTGGTCAGCTCGCAAGAGCGTCCGCAGGCCGAGTCGGCCGCTGCAGCGCAGGCTTCGGCCGAAGCAGACGAGGTTGGGCAGGGGCAAGATGTTGGCAGCGATGAAGGCGCCGATGAAAGCGCCGATGAGGGCGTCAAGGTCATTGGCCCGCTGCGCATCAGCATCACGCTGTTCAACATCTTCCTGAACGAGGCCGACGAACTTTCGCGCCGCCTGGCCACCACCCTGGCCGAATGGGCCATGGAGTTGACTCCGCCGGTGCCACCGCAGTGTGAGTCGCTGGCCCATGCCCTGGCCGGCAACTCCGCCACGGTGGGTTATGAGGACCTGTCGACCCTGGCCCGTGCCCTGGAGCATGCGCTGGGCCGGGCCCAGCGTGCCCAGCGCTTCAGCGAGGCCGAAGGCCAGCTCTTCGAGCGTGCGGCCGAGGACATTCGTCAGTTGCTGCATCAGTTCGCGGCCGGTTTCTTGCGCAGCGTGGATGCCTCGCTGGTCGAGCGCCTGCATGCGTACGAGCCCGAGGTGGACAGCAGCCATCTGGGCAGCTTCGATGAGCTGGACGATCTGGGCGAGCCCGAAGGCCCGACCCCGACCGTGGCCGACGACACCCTGGACCTGCATCTGCCGGCCTTCCAGGCGGCCGCGCCTGCACCGGTCGAGCCCACGCCCACGGCCGATCAGGACGAGGTGGAGCCGGGCTTGCCCGACGAGATCGACCCCGTCTTGCTGCCCATCTTCGAAGAAGAAGCCCGCGAGCTGCTGCCGCAGCTGCATGCCGCCTTGCGCGACTGGCTGGCCCGTCCGCAAGACCGCAGTGCAGCCGACGCTTGCATGCGCGCCCTGCACACCTTCAAGGGTGGCGCCCGCCTGACCGGCGCGATGCGCCTGGGTGAGCAGGCCCACGAGCTGGAGTCGGCCGTCGAGGCGGCGCTGGCCATGGACCCGCCGGACAGCGCCACCTTGCAGGCCTTGCAGGATGGTGGCGATGCGCTGGAAGCCGGTCTGGATCGTCTGCTGGCCCGCGAACAAGTGCCCGATCTCGACCCCTTCACCGCCACCGAGGTGGTGGAGGTGCAAGCGACAGCGGCCGCACCCGCCGCCGAGGTGGACATCGCCTTGCCCGATGCGAGCGAGACGCCCACTCCGGACCTGGCGGTCGAACGTCTTGCGGCGGAGAGCGATGCCTCGCTTGAACCCCCGCAGGAACCGGTCCCCGAGCCGGTGGCGCCGCGCCGCATCGACTGGTCGCGTTTCAGCGAGCGCCAGGCCAGCCCGGACGACATCACCATCGAGCTGCCGGGCGCGGGCCCGCAGGCCATGGTGCGCGTGCGCGGCAGCCTGCTGGAGCGCATGACGGCCCAGGCCGGCGAGGTCAGCATCCGGCGTGCGCGCCTGGAGTCCGAGCTGGCGCAGATGAAGGGCTCGCTGCTCGATCTGGACGACAACTTGTCTCGCCTGCGCACCCAGTTGCGCGAGCTGGAGCTGCAGGCCGAAGCCCAGATGGGCACGCAGCAGGAGCTGCATCAAAAGGCCGGCCGCGATTTCGACCCGCTGGAGTTCGACCGCTACACCCGCTTCCAGGAGCTGACCAAGATGCTGACCGAATCGGTCGGCGACGTGGCCACCGTGCAGCGCGCCTTGCAGCGCAATGTGCAGCTGGGTGAAGACGAGCTGGCGGCGCAATCGCGGCTGACGCGTGAGCTGCAGGACGATTTGCTGCGCACGCGACTGGTCGAGTTCGACAGCCTGGGTGAGCGCATGCACCGCGTGGTGCGCCAGGCCTCGCGCGATGCCGGCCGGCAAGCCCAGCTGGAGATCATCGGCGGCCAGACCGAGCTGGACCGCAGCGTGCTGGAGCGCATGGCGGGGCCGTTTGAGCATCTGCTGCGCAACAGCATCAGCCACGGCATCGAGGCGCCCGAGCAACGCCAGGCCCTGGGCAAGCCCGCGCAAGGCACGGTGCGCCTCGAGCTGCGCCAGGAGGGCAATGAAATCCTGCTCAGCTTCAGCGATGACGGTGCCGGCCTGGACCTGAAACGCATCCGCGAACGTGGCGAGCAAATGGGCCTGATCCAGGCCGGCGAGTCGCTCACTGATGCGGCGCTGATGCAGCTGATCTTCACCTCCGGCTTCTCCACGGCCACCCAGGTGACCGAGCTGAGCGGCCGCGGCGTGGGCATGGACGTGGTGCGGGCCGAAGTCAGCACCCTGGGTGGTTCGATCACGACCGAATCAACCCCGGGCCAGGGCACGCGCTTTGCGCTGCGCCTGCCGCTGACCACGGCGCTGACCCAGGTCGTGCTGCTGCGCAGCGGCGACCAGGTGGTGGCGGTGCCCGCCAGCTTGATGGATTCGCTGCAACGCGTGCCTCAGGATCAGGTCGAGGCTGCCTACGCCAACGGCACACTGAACCATGGCGGCGAGACCCTGCCGTTCTACTGGCTGGGCGGCCTGCTGGGCCAGCCGGGCCGGGGCCATGGTCAGGGCCGTTACCTGCCGGTGGTGCTGATGCGTAGCGCGCAGCAGCGCCTGGCCCTGCACGTGGATGAAGTGCTGGGCAACCAGGAAGTGGTGGTCAAGAACATCGGCGCACAGCTGAGCCGCGTACCGGGCCTGGCGGGTGTGAGCCTGCTGGCTTCGGGTGATGTGGCGCTGATCTACAACCCGGTGGCCCTGGCGGCCTGGTACGGTGAGCAAGCACAGCAGCGCCTGGTTGAGGCCCGCGAGGCCGCCGAGCTGGCCGAAGCGACCGGCATGGTGCCGCTGCAAGCGGTGGCCGAGCCGGCCGAGGATCTGCCGCCGCTGGTGCTGGTGGTCGACGACTCGCTGACCGTGCGTCGCGTCACCCAGCGCTTGCTGGAGCGCGAAGGCTACCGCGTGCAGCTGGCCAAGGATGGCCTCGATGCGATGGAGGCCTTGGGTGGCGACGAGTTGCCAGCCCTGGTGCTGTCCGACATCGAGATGCCGCGCATGGACGGTTTCGACCTGCTGCGCAACATCCGTGGCGATGCCCGCCTGCGTGCGCTGCCGGTGGTGATGATCACCTCGCGGATCGCGCAGAAGCACCGCGACTATGCCGAGCAGCTGGGCGCCGATCATTACCTGGGCAAGCCCTATGACGAAGCGCACTTGCTGGAGCTCATTGCTCGCTACACTGCGACGCAAGCGCACAGCAAGACGGAGGCAGCGGCCTTGCTGCCTTGAAGGGGCGGCAGGCGAGGGTGGCCATGCAGGCGGCCCTCGTCTTTTGCTGCTGCTGCTGCGACCGCAGCTCGCAAGCCGAATCTTGGGCCGGCGTTCACCGGCCCTCCGGCCCCGATTCGGGGCCATTCTTTTTTGACCGTAGCCTTCATGTCTGAAGTCGTTGATCATCTCGCCGAGTTGACCGGGTTCCGCGATCGCGATGTCATGGACGTCACCCTGGTGTCGGCCCTGCGCGATTTGCTGGAACCGAGCTCGGTGGCGATCTACCGCTGCATCGGCGAGGCCGGTCATGAACGCTGGTTGACGCGCGCCCGGCTGTGCGCCGACGACGTCGTGGCCACGGCCGACCCGCTCTGGATGGAGCCCGAACGTCTGCCGCTCGCGCAAGACTTCCCCGAGCGCCTGGAATGCATGCGCAGCCGCACCGTACTGCAGTGGCAGCTGGCGCCTGCGCTGGAGGCTGTTGAAGCGGAAGGGGCTGCCAACCCGGCCCCCGGGCTGTGGATCAACCTCTTCCCCATCGCCACCGAGCGTGAGGTGGTTGGCGTGGTGGAGGTCCATTCCTTGAGCCGCCTCAAGAGCAAGTCGCAGCGCATGGTCAGCAGCGTTCTGCGGATTTATCACAACTTCCAGGGCCTGCTGGACTACAGCGAACGCGACACCTTGACGGGCTTGCTCAACCGCAAGACCTTCGAGGAGAGCTTTCTCAAGGCCCTGGGCGAGCTGGCGGCCAACGCCTCCTCGGGCGTGATGTCGCATGACGAAGGCGAGGGCGAGCGGCGTCATGAGCACGGCCAGCCGCAGTACTTCCTCGGCGTGATCGACATCGACCATTTCAAATCGGTCAACGACCGCTTCGGTCACTTGATCGGGGACGAGGTCTTGCTCTTGCTCTCGCGCCTGATGCGTAGCAGCTTCCGCTTTCACGACCTGCTCTACCGCTTCGGTGGCGAAGAGTTCGTGGTGCTGATGCGCTGCGATGTGGGGCTGGACGCAGCCCAGGCCTTCGAGCGCCTGCGCCACAACACCGAGCACTACGCCTTCCCACAGGTGGGGCGGATCACGGTCAGCATCGGCTTCACCCAGGTCCGCGTGGGCGACTCGCCCGCGGCGGCCTTCGAGCGCGCCGACAAGGCCGTCTATCACGCCAAGGACAACGGTCGCAACCAGGTGCACAACCATGCCGATCTGGTCTCTGCCGGCCAGATGCAGGAAGTGGCCCAGCTCAGCGATATGGAGCTGTTCTGAGCTGAAGCGCTGAGTTCGGCCCGGCTCGGCAATCGGGTTCTTTTTTCCAGCCGTCACAGACCGTCACAGAGCACACACCGAGCGTGCACTGACCTGGCGGGCCCCCTTCGACACAATGAATTCATCGCAGCAAGACAGCAAGCCCTGAGGCCTCTGCCCCCGACTTGCCGCGAGTGTTGAAACCCTGTGATGCGGCCCGCCTCGGCGGCCGCGAAGGAAAGGAACCCACCATGACCAAGAACAAGAACTCCAAGATCGCCCTGGCTTCCATCTCGGCTTTGGCCCTCGCACTGGGCGCGGCCAGCGGCGCCGCACGTGCCGCATCGTCCGGTGATTCGGGCTTCTACCTCAGTGGTGACCTGGGTCAGTCCCGCAACAACCTGAGCAGCCCCACCAGCCCGGCAGTCGCCACCGACAAGCGCGGCACCATCTACGGCATCAGCGGTGGCTACCAGTTCAACAAGCACTTCGCCACCGAGCTGAGCGTGCAGCGCCTGGGCACCCACGGCATCGGCAGCACCGAAAGCAAGACCACGGCTTACTCCCTGGACGCCATCGGCCGCTTGCCCGTGAGCGACAAGTTCGCCGTCTACGGCCGTCTGGGTGCCAGCCATCTCGACCGCAAGTTCAGTGGCATCGACGGCCAGAACGCTCACGGCGTCGGCTTCAAGCTCGGCCTGGGTGCCGAGTACGCCTTGGACAAGAACTGGTCCCTGCGTACCGAGCTGACCCGCTACAACAAGGCGCCGGTTGCCAGCACCTACGGTGAGCACATGAACACCTGGACCGCAGGCGTGAAGTACCGCTTCTGATCAAGCTTGGCAGGGCCTTCGCCGCGAATCGAGGCCCTGCATGAGGACACGCCCCGTGCGCAAGCTTTGCCGCGGGGCGTGCTTGCTTTGTGGTGCCGTTACGCCGATTTGTGCGGATAGCGCGCCCCTGTGATCGGGGGGTGTTCGCATCCCCTGCATTGCCGTTAAGGTATGGCCTAGGGTTTTCACTGGTATTTCACCGTTGAAGGGCAGGCATTCATGGCATTGAGCGAGGCTTGGGGTCCCATGGCGAGCGGGCGGCTGTTGTTGCGAGCACCCGTGGCGAGTGATCTGGAGGCTCTGCATCGCATCCAGTCCGACCCGCTGACGCAGCGGACACGGCCTCAGCCCACCTCACGTGAGGCCAGCTTGGAGTTGCTGCAGTCCTGGCAGCTGCACTGGCAGCGCTGGGGCTATGGTTGCTGGGCCATGAGTCTCGGCGGCGATGAGGGCAAGGATCTGCTGGGCTTTGGCGGCCTGATGTGGCAGGCGGTCGATGGCCGGCAAAGCTTGTGCCTGAAGCTCTGGCTTCATCCGCAGTCCTGGGGCTTGGGCTATGCCACCGAGGTCGGTGAACTGGCCTTGCAGCAGGCTTTTCAGGAACTGCACGCACCTTCGGTTTTGGCCCTGGTTCGCCCCACCGATCTGCCCACCCGCCGCACCCTGGAGCGGCTGGGCATGCGCTTGAAAGGCGCTTTGGCCGATGTGCCCAAGCAGGCCCCCAGCCTGTTGTTTGAAACCACGCCGGCGCATCGGGCTCATTTGGCGCAGAGCCGGCGTCAAGCGGCGGCTCTAACCGAGCAAGCGCTAAGCCCAGAATCCTCGTTCGGCGCGTACAGCGCCTGAAGCTCATGCGGCGGCCATGTTCGGCCGCCCTGGTGCAACCGGCGGGCTCAAGCCAGCACCGGAAATCGCCTCAGCCCCTGCAAATCGAGCACCCGCAGGCCGCCGTATTCGATGCGGATCAGGCCATGGCCCGCCAAGGTGTGCAGGGCCAGGTTGACGCGTTGGCGGGACAGGCCGACCAAGTAGCCCAGCTCTTGCTGGGTGATACGCAGCAGGCTGCCCACGCCGGGGTAGAGCTGGGGGTGGAAGAGGGCGGCGAGGTTGCGGGCGACGCGCAGCTCGGGGTCGCTGATGCGGTCGATCTCGCGCGCGGCGATGAACTGGCCCAGGCGCTCGTTCAGCTGGTTGAGCATGAAGCGGTTGAAGGGGATGCTGCCCTCCAGCAGCTCATGAAACGCCTCGATCGGCAGGCCGGCCACCACGCTGCGCCGCAGGGCCTGGATGTTGTAGCGGTAGCTTTCGCGCTTGAGCAGGGTGCCCTCGCCAAACCAGCCGCCAGGCGGCACGCCGGTGAAGGTGATGGCTTGTCCACTGGAGTCGTCATTGCTCATCTTGAGCAGGCCATCGACCACGCCGAACCAGAAGGTCGCCGGCCGGCCGATGCGGCAGACGCGCTCGCCGACATCGGCCTCGGCCACTTGCAGCTGCTGCACGGCGCGCTCGCGCTGCGCCTCGTCCAAGAGATCCAGCCAGGGGATGGCGGCCAGCTCGGCCGCCGTGGCCGGGCGGGCGCGCTGGCGCAAAGGGATGCTGGGGCTGGATGGTGGATGAGGCCCGCCGCTCTCGGAACGGGGCCCTGACGCTGAATTCATACGGCAGTGTCCACCGCCCAAGATGACGCAGCGCTTACAGGCCACCCCCGGGAAAGTACCGGCGGGGGAGTCCCTTGAATTGTCGTTACAACGACAACACAGCGTCAAAGTGACGGCCTACCATGCAGGCAACAGATGTCGGCAGCACCGCTTCTTGCGGGTCTTGCATGCACGACACAGGAGACAACACGTGGATGCGACATTTCCTCGCCTCTTGCTGGCCCATGCCGCCGAGCGCCCCGATGCGCCGGCTCTGCGTGAAAAGGAATACGGGATCTGGCAGACCCTGAGCTGGTCGCAGCTGGCCGTGCTGGTGCGCGAGCTGGCCCATGGGCTGGCGCTCGCCGGCCTGCAGCGGGGCCAGCATCTGATCGTGGTGGGGGAGAACCGGCCGCGCCTGTCGGCAGCCATGCTGGCGGCCCAGTCGCTGGGGGCGATTCCCGTACCGCTGTACCAGGATGCGGTGGCGGCCGAGTTTGTCTTCCCGATCAACAACGCCGAGGTCGCCTTTGCCGTGGTCGAGGACCAGGAGCAGGTGGACAAGATGCTGGAGCTGCGCGAACACTGCCCGCAGCTGCGCCACATCTGGTTTGACGACCCGCGCGGCCTGCGCAGCTACCAGGAGATGGGCCTGCGCTCGCTCGACGAGCTCTGCGAGCGCGGCCGCCACGATGCCCTGGCTCGCCCCGGCTTTTTTGCCGCCGAGGTCGCGCAAGGGCTGAGCCATGATGTCGCGGCCATGTTCTTCACCTCGGGCACCACGGGCAACCCCAAGGGTGTGGTCCACACCCATGCCAGCCTGATCGACCGCGCCCAGGCGGGCGCGCGTTTCGACCGCCTCAGCCATGAGGAGGAGGTGCTGGCCTACCTGCCGCCGGCCTGGATCGGCCAGAACATCTTCAGCTATGCCCAGTGGCTGGCCTGCGGCTATGTGGTCAATTGCCCCGAGTCGACCAGCACGGTCAGCATCGATCTGAAGGAGATCGGCCCGAGCTATTACTTCGCGCCGCCGCGGGTGTTCGAGGGCTTGCTGACCAGCGTGATGATTCGCATGGAAGACGCATCAAGGCCCAAGCGCTGGCTGTTCGCTCGCTGCATGGCCCTGGCGCGGCGGGTCGGCCCGGCGCTGATGGATGGCCGCCCGGTCGGCCTGCTGGATCAGCTGAAATACCAGTTAGGCGATCTGCTGATCTACGGGCCTTTGCGCAACAGCCTGGGCCTCTCGCGGGTGCGGGTGGCCTACACCGCGGGCGAGGCCATCGGCCCCGATCTGTTCAGCTTCTACCGCAGCATCGGCATCAACCTCAAGCAGCTCTATGGCTCGACCGAGACTGCCGTCTTTGTCTGCCTGCAGCCCGACCATGAGGCCCGCGCCGACACCGTGGGTGTGCCCATCGAAGGGGTCGAGATCAAGCTGGCCGAGAGCGGCGAGATCCTGGTCAAGTCGCCGGGCCTGCTCAAGGGCTACTACAAGAACGAGGCGGCCACGGCCGAGGTGCTGACGCCCGAGGGCTGGTTCCACACCGGCGACGCCGGCTTCATCGATGCCCACGGCCATCTGAAGATCATCGACCGCGCCAAGGACGTGGGGCGGCTGCGCGGCGGGGCCTTTGATGGCGCCATGTTTGCGCCCAAGTATGTGGAGAACAAGCTTAAGTTCTTTGCCCACATCAAGGAGGCGGTGGCCTTTGGCGACGGCCGCGACCGCGTCTGCGCCTTCATCAACATCGACTTCGATGCCGTGGGCAACTGGGCCGAGCGGCGCAATCTGCCCTATGCCGGCTACACCGATCTGGCGCAAAAGCCCGAGGTGTACGAGCTGATCCGCGACTGCGTGCAGCAGGTCAATGCCGACCTGGCCCAGGATGCGCTGCTGGCCGGCAGCCAGATCAGCCGCTTCCTGATCCTGCACAAGGAACTCGATGCCGACGACGGTGAGCTGACTCGCACCCGCAAGGTGCGGCGTGGCGCCATTGCCGAGAAGTACGCGGTGCTGATCGAGGCACTGTATGCCGGCCGCAGTTCGCAGTACATCGAAACCGCCGTCAAGTTCGAGGACGGACGCAGCGGCAAGGTGGCCGCCGATCTGCGCATCAATGATGCCCAGACCTTCGCGGCCGTGAAGAGCGCCGCCTGATGATGATGAGCAGCAGCAGCCCGATGGACCCAAACGACATCAGCATTCCCGGCGACAACACCGCGGTCAAGAAGATCGGTGATGTCATCCTTGAGGTGCGCAACATCTCGCTGAGCTTTGGCGGCGTGAAGGCGCTGACCGACATCAGCTTCGATGTGCGCGAGCATGAGATCCGCTCCATCATCGGCCCCAACGGTGCGGGCAAGAGCTCCATGCTCAACTGCATCAATGGGGTCTATCAGCCGCAGCAGGGGCAGATCAGTTTTCGCGGCCAGACCTTCAAGCACATGAGCTCGCGCCAGGTGGCCGAGATGGGCGTGGCCCGCACCTTCCAGAACCTGGCCCTGTTCAAGGGCATGAGCGTGCTGGACAACATCATGACCGGGCGCAGCCTGCACATGCGCTGCAATCTGCTCCAGCAGGCCCTGCGCTGGGGCGCGGCCGAGCGTGAGGAGATCGCGCAGCGCGAGAAGGTCGAGCGCATCATCGATTTCCTTGAGATCCAGGCCTACCGCAAGACCCCGGTCGGCCGCTTGCCTTACGGCCTGCAAAAGCGCGTGGACCTGGGCCGTGCCCTGGCCATGGAGCCGCAGGTGCTGCTGCTGGACGAGCCCATGGCCGGCATGAATGTGGAGGAGAAGCAGGACATGTGCCGCTTCATCCTCGACGTCAACGCCGAGTTCGGCACCACCATCGTGCTGATCGAGCACGACATGGGCGTGGTCATGGACATCAGCGACCGCGTCGTGGTGCTCGACTACGGCAAGAAGATCGGCGATGGCGCGCCTGCCGAGGTGCGACAGAACGAAGACGTGATCCGCGCCTATTTGGGCACCTCGCATTGAGATGGAGTCGTGATGGGATTCGTCATTGAAACAATCTTCGGCGGCCTGATGACAGGCATGCTGTATTCGCTCATTGCATTGGGCTTTGTGCTGATCTACAAGGCCTCGGGCGTGTTCAATTTCGCGCAGGGCGCCATGGTGTTGTTCGCGGCCCTGGCGATGGCGCGCTTTGCCGAGTGGATCCCGCTCTGGACCGGCATCAGCAGCCCGCTGCTGGCCAATCTGCTGGCTTTTGTCGCGGCCTTTGCGGTGATGGTGGTGGTGGCCTGGGGCGTGGAGCGCCTGGCCTTGCGGCATCTGGTCAACCAGGAAGGCATCACCTTGCTGATGGCCACGCTGGGCATCACCTATTTCCTCGAAGGCCTGGGCCAGATGGTCTTCGGCTCGGACATCTACAAGATCGATGTCGGCATGCCCAAGGACCCGATCTTCCTGTTCGAGAAGAGTTTTGAAGGCGGGGTGCTGATCAACAAGGAAGACCTCTACGCCGCGCTGATCGCCGCGGCCATGGTGGCCTTGCTGGCCTTGTTCTTCCAGAAGACGGCCACCGGCCGCGCCCTGCGCGCCGTGGCAGACGACCACCAGGCCGCCCAGTCCATCGGCATCCCCCTGTCCACCATCTGGGTCATCGTCTGGAGCGTGGCCGGCTTTGTGGCCTTGGTGGCCGGCATCATCTGGGGCAGCAAACTGGGTGTGCAGTTCTCGCTCTCGCTGGTGGCGTTGAAGGCGCTGCCGGTGGTGATCCTGGGCGGGCTGACCTCGGTGCCCGGCGCCATCATCGGCGGCCTGCTGATCGGCGTGGGCGAGAAGGTCTCCGAGGTCTACCTCGGCCCGGCCCTGGGCGGCGGCATCGAAATCTGGTTCGCCTATGTGCTGGCACTGCTCTTCCTGCTGGTTCGGCCTCAGGGTTTGTTCGGCGAAAAGATCATTGATCGGGTGTGAGTGGGTGGGTGAGTAAGTGAACGGGTGAACAGGTGAACAGGTGATGGCGGACGGGGTTCCCCCGTTCACTTGTTCACCGGTTCACTGATTTGCCAGCAACAGAGCGTCCAAACGACATGATTTACCGCGAAAACGGCCAATTCAAAACCAGCTACCGCGCCGACAGCGCCATCCTGGCGATCCGCCAGGACCGCTGGGCCATGGCGGCGCTGCTGGCCCTGGCTTTTGTCGGCCTGCCCCTGCTGGGCAATGAGTACCTGTTCCGGGCCATCCTGATCCCGTTTCTGATCCTGTCGCTGGCGGCACTGGGCCTCAATGTGCTGGTCGGTTACTGCGGACAGATCTCGCTGGGCACGGGCGCCTTCATGGCGGTGGGCGCGTACACGGCCTACAACTTCCAGGTCCGCATCGAGGGCATGCCACTGATCCTCTCGCTGCTGCTGGGCGGGGTGTGCTCCACGGTGGTGGGCGTGCTGTTCGGCATTCCCTCGCTGCGCATCAAGGGCCTGTATCTGGCGGTGGCCACGCTGGCGGCGCAGTTCTTCTGCGACTGGGCCTTTCTGCGCATCAAATGGTTCACCAACAATTCCTCGTCGGGCAATGTCTCGGTGTCGGATCTCAGCGTCTTCGGCCTGGCCATCGAGTCGCCGGTGCAGAAGTATTTGTTCTGCCTGAGCTTTGTCTGCGTGTTCGCCCTGCTGACCAAGAACCTGGTGCGCGGCGCCGTCGGCCGTGAATGGATGGCCATGCGCGATATGGATGTGGCGGCGGCCGTCATCGGCATACGCCCGGTCTACGCCAAGCTCAGCGCCTTTGCCGTCAGCAGTTTCATCGTCGGCGTGGCGGGCGCGCTCTGGGGCTTTGTGCATCTGGGTTCCTGGGAGCCGGCGGCCTTTTCCATCGACCGCAGCTTCCAACTGCTCTTCATGGTCATCCTCGGCGGCCTGGGTTCCATCATGGGCAGCTTCTTTGGCGCCGCCTTCATCATCTTTCTGCCGCTGCTGCTGAACCAGATTCCGCACTGGCTGGGCCTGCCCATGAGCACCGAAACGGCTTCGCATCTGGAGCTGATGGTGTTCGGCGCCTTGATCGTGTTCTTCCTGATCAAGGAGCCCCATGGTCTGGCCCGGCTCTGGTCCACGGCCAAGGAGAAGCTGCGGCTCTGGCCCTTCCCGCACTGACCTTGTCCACACTGTTTTTTCGCGCCTGCTGTTTGTTCAACCCATAACGCACCGCTTGAGTGCGCATCGACTGGAGACACGCATGAAACTGAAGCCATCCCTCGTTCTGGCCCTGGCCGCAGCTGCATCGGGCCTGTTCGGCCCGGCCCAGGCCGCGCCCGAAGTCAAGGAGCAGTTCTTCCCCCTGCTGGTCTACCGCACCGGGCCCTATGCCCCCAACGGCACGCCCTGGGCCAATGGCAAGCAGGACTATCTGAAGATGATCAACGCCCGCGACGGCGGTGTGAACGGCGTCAAGCTGACGTATGAAGAATGCGAAACCGGCTATGCCACCGACAAGGGTGTCGAGTGCTACGAGCGCCTGAAAGGCAAGGGCGCCACACTCTTCGACCCGCAGGCCACCGGCATCACCTTTGCGCTGACCGACAAGGTCATCAAGGACAAGATCCCCCTGATCACCCTGGGCTATGGCCTGGCCGCCTCACAGGACGGCAATGTCTTCAAGTGGAACTTCCCGCTGATGGGCAGCTACTGGACGGCGGCCGACATGCTGATCCAGCATCTGGCCAAGAAAGAGGGCGGCTTCGACAAGCTCAAGGGCAAGAAGATCGCCCTGGTCTATCACGACTCGCCCTTCGGCAAGGAGCCCATCCCCCTGCTGGATGAGCGCCAGAAGATGCATGGCTTTGACCTGCTGAAGATCCCAGTCACGGCGCCAGGTGTCGAGCAGAAGTCCGCGTGGCTGCAGGTGCGCCAGCAACGACCCGACTATGTGCTGCTCTGGGGCTGGGGCGTGATGAATTCCACCGCGCTCAAGGAGGCTCAGGCCACCGGCTACCCGCGCGAGAAGATGTACGGCGTCTGGTGGGCCGGCGCCGAGCCTGACGTCAAGGACGTGGGTGAGGGTGCCAAGGGCTACAACGCGCTGGCGCTGAATACCTCGGGCCAGAGCCCCAAGGTCATCCAGGACATCCTCAAGCATGTGCATGACAAGGGCCAGGGCAGTGGGCCCAAGGATGAGGTCGGTTCGGTGCTCTACACCCGCGGCGTGATCATCCAGGCCTTGGGTATTGAGGCGGTGCGGCGCGCCCAGGAGCGCTTTGGCAAAGGCAAGGTCATGACGGGCGAGCAGGTTCGCTGGGGGCTGGAGAACCTGGCACTGGATCAGAAAAAGCTCGACGCCTTGGGCCTGGGTGGCGTGCTGCGCCCGCTGTCCACCTCCTGCGCCGACCACATGGGTTCCACCTGGGCCCGCGTGCATACCTGGGACGGCGCCAAGTGGAACTTCAGCTCCGACTGGATGCAGGCGGATGAGCAGATCTTGAAGCCCATGGTCAAGCAGGCCGCCGACAAGTACGCGGCGGAGAAGAAGCTCGAGCGGCGGACCCCCGCGGACTGCCAGTCTTGAGCGTGATGAACGGGTGACGCCATGAGCAGGTGAACCGGCGATGAACCATCGCCGATCACCTGCCCGTTAACCCAATCACCCGTTCACCCATTCACCGGTTCACTTTCTCCTTCACCACCATGTCCACCCCATTCCTCAACGTCAACGGCATCGAGGTCATCTACAACCACGTGATCCTGGTGCTCAAGGGCGTGTCCTTGCAGGTTCAGGAAGGCCGCATCGTGGCCTTGCTCGGTGGCAATGGCGCGGGCAAGACCACCACGCTGCGGGCGGTGTCCAACCTGCTGGCCGGCGAGCGCGGCGAGGTCAGCAAGGGCAGCATCGAGCTGCGCGGCGAGCGCATCGAAAAGCTCTCCACCGCCGAAATGGTCAACCGCGGTGTGGTGCAGGTGATGGAGGGGCGCCACTGCTTCGCCCACCTGAGCATCGAGGACAACCTGATGACCGGCGCCTACACCCGGCGCGACGGCCGCGCCGCCGTGGCCGAGACGCTGGAGAAGGTCTACAACTACTTCCCCCGCCTCAAGACCCGGCGCAGCTCGCAGGCTGCCTACACCTCGGGCGGCGAGCAGCAGATGTGCGCCATCGGCCGCGCCTTGATGGCCAACCCGCGCATGGTGCTGCTGGACGAGCCCTCCATGGGCCTGGCGCCGCAAATCGTTGAAGAGGTCTTCGAGATCGTCAAAGACCTCAACAGCAAGGAGGGCGTGACCTTTTTGCTGGCCGAGCAGAACACCAATATGGCGCTGCGTTATGCCGACTATGGCTACATCCTGGAGAGCGGCCGCGTGGTCATGGATGGTGAGGCCCAGGCGCTGCGCGAGAACGAGGACGTCAAGGAGTTCTACCTCGGCACCGGTGGCGGTGATCGCAAGAGCTTCAAGGATGTCAAGAGCTACAAGCGCCGCAAGCGCTGGCTGGCCTGATCCGTTATGGCCACGCCCATCTCCCTATCCGACAGAAAGCCGGCCATGAACGAAGACGCCTTCTTCGCCCTACCGCCCTTCAGGCCCGAGGAGGCCTTGCTCACCCTCAAGCGCAATCTGCGCGACCTGCGTGCGCTGGAGGCCCGCGGAGACAGCTTCTGGCTGCAAGGCCAGCCGGTGCTGGAGCTGAGTGCGCAAGATGGCCAACTGCTGGCCCGCCTGGTCAAACGCCCGGCGCGCAGCCCCGAGTGGGAGGCGCGGCATTGCAAGAACGCGGCCGAGGTGCGCAGCCTGCTGGACGAGGTCAAGCGCCGCCTGAACCGCTGGACGGACGAAACACCATGAGCGCCGCAGCCCCCTCGGACGCTTTCTTCGACGCGCTGGAAACCCGCGACCCCGCCGATCGCGAAGCCCAGCTCTTTGCCGCCCTGCGTCTGCAGCTCAGCCATGCCAAAGCGCACACCGCCGCCTATGCCGATCTGCTGGCCGGCGTGGAGCCGGCCGAGGTGGGCGACCGCGCGGTCCTGGCCCGCCTGCCCGTGATCCGCAAGTCGGAGCTGGCCGCGCGCCAGCTGGCTTTGCGCGAAGGGGCGGGCACGGCAGTCGACGGAGCCCATGTTCCCCACGAGGCATTGGGCGGCTTCTCGGCCATCGGCTGGCGAGGCTGCCTGCGCAGCGCCGGTGCCGGCCGTGTGTTTCAGTCCCCGGGTGGCTTGTACGAGCCTGAGGGCCGCGCGCCCGATTATTGGCGCGTCGCCCGTGCCCTGTTCGCCGCCGGCCTGCGCGCGGGCGACCTGGTGCACAACAGCTTCAGCTACCACCTGACCCCCGCCGGCGCCATGATGGAAGGCGGCGCCCATGCCCTGGGCTGCACGGTCTTTCCCGGCGGCGTCGGCAACACCGAGCTGCAGCTGCAGGCCATGCGCGATCTGCGGCCGCAGGCCTATGTCGGCACGCCCAGTTTCTTGAAGATCCTGCTCGACAAGGCGGCCGAGAGCGGCTTGCGCCTCGATTCCCTGCAGCGCGCCTTGCTCAGCGGCGAGGCCTTCCCGAACAGCCTGCGCGACTGGCTGGCCGAGCGCGGCGTGGCCGGCTACCAGTGCTATGCCACGGCCGACCTGGGCCTGGTCGCTTACGAGACCGCAGCGCGCGAAGGCCTGGTGCTGGCCGAAGGCATCATCGTCGAGATCGTCCGCCCCGGCGGCAGCGAGCCGGTGGCCGAGGGCGAGGTCGGCGAGCTGGTCGTCACCACGCTCAACCCCGACTACCCGCTGATCCGCTTCGGCACCGGCGATCTCTCGGCCATCCTGCCCGGGACCTGCCCGACCGGGCGCAGCAACCAGCGCATCCGCGGCTGGCTGGGCCGGGCCGATCAGTCGGCCAAGGTGCGCGGCATGTTCATCCATGCCTCGCAGCTGGCCGAGCTGCAGCGCCGCTTCCCCCAGGCCGGCCGGGCGCGCCTGGTGGTCGAGGGTGAGATGGCGCAGGACCGCCTGACCTTGAAGCTGGAGTTGCCCGAGGCCGTGCCGCGCGAGGGCCTGAGCGAGCAGCTGGCCGCGGCCCTGCGCGACATCACCAAGCTGCGCGCCGAGGTGGAGCTGCTGCCGCCGGGCAGCTTGCCCAATGATGGGCGCGTGATCGAAGACGCACGAAAACTCGATTGACCTTCTCGCTTGGCGGATTACGTAGTTCCCGCTGTCTCCGGCTTCGGCCTGCCGCCTAGGATCACAGTCCTCCCACTCGCCATTCGAGGACTGTTGACATGAAGAAGACTGCATTGCCCCTGCTGACCCTGAGTCTGCTGACCCTGGCCTCGGGCGCCGCCCTCGCCAACTACCCTGAGAAGCCCGTCAACATCGTCGTGCCCTTCTCGGCCGGCGGCCCCACCGACAAGGTGGCGCGCGACCTGGCCGAGGCCCTGCGCAAACCCCTGGGCGCCACCATCGTGATCGAAAACGTCGGCGGTGCCGGCGGCACGCTGGGCGCCACCAAGGTGGCCAAGGCCGCACCCGATGGCTACACCTTGCTGCTGCACCACATCGGCATGGCCACCTCGCCGGCCCTGTACCGCAATATGCAGTACAAGACCCTGGACGATTTCGAGTACCTGGGCCTGATCAACGAAGTGCCCATGACCCTGATCGCCAAGCCCTCGATGCCCGCGAACAGCTATGCCGAGCTGGCCAAATGGCTGGATGCCAACAAGGGCAAGGTCAACCTGGGCAACGCCGGCCTGGGCTCGGCCTCGCACCTGTGCGGCCTGCTGTACCAGAGCACCATCAAGATCGACATGACCACCGTGCCCTACAAGGGCACCGGCCCGGCCATGACCGACCTGCTGGGCGGCCAGATCGACCTGATGTGCGACCAGACCACCAACACCACCAGCCAGATCGAGGGCGGCAAGGTCAAGGCCTATGCCGTCACCAGCAGCAAGCGCCTGACCGCGCCCGCGCTGGCCAAGCTGCCCACGCTCGATGAAATGGGGCTCAAGGGCTTCAGCGTCAACATTTGGCACGGCGTCTACGCCCCCAAGGGCACGCCCAAGCCGGTGCTGGAAAAGCTGGCCGCGGCCCTGAAGGTGGCCCTGGCCGATGCCGATTTCCACAAGCGCCAGGAAGCCCTGGGTGCGGTCATCGTCACTGACAACCGCGTCAACGGCGCCGAGCACAAGAAGTTTGTCGAATCCGAAATCAACAAATGGGGCCCCATCATCAAGGCGGCCGGCCAGTACGCAGATTGATGATTTGATCGCGAGGAAGCCCGCAGACGCGCCCTGCGTCTGAGTCCCAGAGCCCGGCTTGCCGGGCTCTTTTTCTTTGGGGCCGCCGGCCAGGTGCGCGGGCGCTGCCATCTTTGGCTGGCCTAAAGCTTGGCCGCAAAGAATCGCATCTGTCTTCAACCACAGCGACCGCCCGGCGCCGCCGCCATCGGCCCCGGTCTTCATGCGATGCGATTCACACCCCCTGCCCATGCCGTCTCCCGTTTCTCCGCCTTGGCCCTGCGCCTCGGCCTGGCTGCCGCCTGCCTGCTGCCTCTGGCCGCCTGTCAGACCCTGCGCCTGGGCGACCAGGAGTTCATCAAGCCTGACCGCGTCAGCGGCTTCCAGGCTCGCAGCACCCTGCAGTCGACCGCGCTGGCGCGCCAGAACCCGGCCGTGCGCCTGCTGCCGCAAAGCCTGAGCGTGCCGGGCGCCAGCGCCGACGCTGCGCCGGTGCAACTGCAAGGCCTGAGCCTGCAGCGCCCCGATGCCCTGGCCACCGTGCTGTACTTCGGTGGCAATCTCTTCCACATCGACGATGGCGGCGACGCCGTGCTGGACGCCCTGGCCGGCTGCCCGGTCAATGTCTGGATGTTCGACTACCGCGGCTATGGCCGCAGCGGCGGTGAGCCCAAGGTCGAGACGCTGACCGCCGACGCGCTGCGCCTGTATGACCATGTGCGCGACCATGTTCGGGCCCAGCAGCCGGCCGGTGCCGGCCCCGTGCTGGTTCACGGTTATTCCCTGGGCAGCTTCATGGCCGGCCAGGTGGCCCAGGCGCGCCCGGTGGACGGCCTGATTCTGTCCGGCGCCGCCCCCAGCCCGCGCGCCACGGCCGAGCATGCTGTGCGGCGCCGTGCCGGCCTGCTGGCGCCCCTGCTCAAGCTGGAAATCAGCGAGGACCTGGAGCGCATCGACAACCGTCAGGCCCTGGCCGCCTACCGTGGCCCAACCCTGGTGCTGGCCGGGGGGCGGGATGAGACCACGCCGGCCGAGCTGGGCCGCGCGGTCTTCGAGGCCCTGCCCGGAGGCGAGCACAAGCGCTGGGTCGAGCTGCCCGAGGCCAGCCATGCCGGGCTGATCCGACAGGGGCCTGCCCAGCCGGCGTACTGCGAACTGGTGCGGCAGGTGGCCGGCAGCACCGCCACCCCCACAGCAGCCTCCACCGGCGCCGGGCGCTGAGCCAAGCTCAAGCCCGCGAAGCCATCGGCAAGCGCACTCCAAAGGCGCAGCCACGCGGCGGTTTCAGCTCCGGCCGCGGGCTGAGCAGGCTCAGCGAGGCGCCGAGGCGCAGGCTGGCTTGCTGGACGATGGCCAGGCCGAGGCCGGCGCCCTCCACCGGGGTCGAGCCCTCCGGGCCACGCTGAAAGCGCTGGAACAGCCGGCCCTGGGCCTCGGGCGGGATGCCCGGGCCATCGTCCTTGACCCACAGCTCCAGCACATCCGGCTGAGCCGGATCGCGCAGCAGCTGCAGTTCCAGCTGGGCGCCGCGGCCGGCGTAGCGCAGCGCGTTGCCGATCAGGTTGCCGACGATGGAGGCCAGCGCCTGCGGCTCCACCCGCCAGGGCAAGTGCTCAGGGGCATCCAGGCTCAGCTCGATGCCCGAGCGCTCGGCCTCGGGCAGAAAGGTGAGCAGCAGTTCGCGCAGCCACTCGGCCAGGTCCAGGTCTTGCGGCACCGGCGCCGAGGCAGCCTCCATGCGGGCCAGGGCCAGCAATTGCTCCACCAGGTGCGAGGCGCGCGCCACGGCGGCGTCGAGCTGCCGGCCTGCCTGCTCGCGCGCACCAGCGTCTTCGGCGCGGCGCAGCACATGGGCTTGGGCGCTGATCCAGGCCATGGGCGTGCGCAGCTCATGCGCGGCGTCGTCGAGGAAGGCGCGTTCACGCTCCAGATGGCCGCGCAAGCGGCCCAGCAGGCTTTGCAAGGCCTGCACCAGGGGTTGCAGCTCGCGGTGGCGCAGTGCTTGCTGCAGAGCCGGGGGCAGGGGGCTCAGGTCCTCCGGCCGACGCTGGCGCAGCTCGCGGCTGAGCCGGTTCAGTGGCGCGAGGCCGCGCGTCACCGCCAGCCACAGCGGCAACAGGATCAAGGGAAAGGCCAGCAGCAGCAGGGGCAGCAGGGCCTGGTGGATGCCGGCGAAGATCTGCCGGTCGCTCATCGGCAAGCTGATGCGGTGCAGCGCCCAACGGGCGTTGCGGCGGCTGCGCAGCAGGCAGTCCTGGCCGGGCATGCTGCAGCGGCCGGGGCTCAGCTGCCAGCTCAGGCCCGGCAGCTCGCGCAGGCGCTCGGCCACGTACACCGGTGGCGCATCGTCCGGCAGCCGGCGGTCGCGCAGGATGAAGCCGGCCCGGGTGCTTTGGCCGGCATCCTGAAGCTCCTGTTGCGAGAGCTCGTCGATGCTGCGCAGGCGCAGGGCGGCCTCGGCGGCGCTGTGCTCGGGGCGCAGCTGGGCCAGCACCTGGTCCACGGTCTGCTGCAGACGGGCCTCGCGGCCCTGGGCCCAGCGCTGCCAGTAGAGCAGCAGCAGGGCGGCCCAGACCAGCACAAAGGCCAGCAGCAGGGAGACGATCAGCCGCCGCGTCAGGCTGGGCCCGAACCAGCGCGCTCGCAAGCTGCCCGGCCCGCTCATTCCGGCCGTTCCAGGCGGTAGCCCACGCCGCGCAGGGTGCGGATGCGCTCGGGCCCGATCTTCTTGCGCAGATTGGACATGTGCACCTCCAACGCGCTGAACTCCAGCGCTTCGCCCAGCGGCTCCAGGCGCTGGGCCAGGGCGCCCTTGGCCACGGCCCGGCCAGGTTCGCGCGCCAGCTCCAGCAGGATGTTGAACTCGCGCGGTGACAGCTCCAGCGCCTGCCCGCCCACGCGGGCCGTGCGCGCGCCGGGCGAGATTTCCAGATCGCCGATGCGCCAGAGTTCGCTGGCCTGCTGGGCATAGCGCCGCTGCACGGCCCGCATGCGCGAGAGCAGCTCGGGCATGGCAAAGGGTTTGACCAGGTAGTCGTCGGCGCCGCCGTCCAGGCCGCGCAGACGCTCATCCAGACCCGAGCGGGCCGTGATCAAGAGCACCGGCGTCAGCGCGCCGCCGCGGCGCCAGCGGGCGAGCAGGTCGAAGCCGCTGCCGTCCGGCAGGCTCAGGTCCAGCAGCACGCAGGCGTAATCGGCCAGCTCCACGGCCTGGGGGGCGTCGGCCGCGCGGCGCAGCCACTGGCTGCTGAAGCCCTCGGTCTGCAGCACCTGCTGCAAGGCCCGGCCCAGCTCCAGATCATCTTCCACGATCAAGACATGCATGGCGCGGCATTGTCTCCATGCGCCTGCGCGGCCCGCCTCGGGACAAACCGCAGGCGGGGCGAGCCGATCAAGGCGCCCGGCGGGCCGCGTCCAGCAGCTGCAGCACCAGCGGGTGGTGCTGGCCACGGCGCGAGCGGATGGCGTGGATCTCTTCCTTCGCCTCCTCCAGATGGCCCAGCAGGCGCAGGCCGTGCATGCGTTCCAGGTCTTCACCGCCGAGGCGGCTGACCGGGAACACACCCAGCCCGCGCGAGGCGAACACGGCCATCAGGGCGCTGTCCTCGAACTCGCCGACGATATTGGGCAGCAGCCCCTGTTCGGCAAACCAGTGGTCGAGCGTGCCGCGCAGGGCCGAGTGCGCCGTGGGCAGCAGCACCGGCAGGCGGTTCAGGCAGAGCGGGAACTCGCGCAGCTCGGCCGCATGCACCAGGGTCTTCGGCCCATACCAGTCGACCGGGGCCTGCACCAGCAGCTCGCTGCTCAGGCGCAGGCCCGGCTTGTGCGGCGCCGGCCGCCCGGCCAGCACCAGGTCCAGTTTGTGCATGGCCAGCTCGGCCAGCAGCGGGTCGACCTCGCCCTCGTGGCAGAGCAGGCGCAGGGATTCGGTGCCCAGCACCGGCGCGAGCAGGGCGTGGGCGGCCAGTTTGGAGATGCCGTCGCTCAGGCCCACGGCCAGGCGGGCCGCCGGGCCCTGCGCCGCCTGTCGCACCTCCTCCGGGATCAGGCTGCCGAGGCGGAAGATTTCTTCGGCGCGCGCAAACGCGGTCTGGCCCGCCTCGGTCAAAGCTACGCCGCGGCCGGCGGGCTTGAGCAGCTGGTGCCCGAGCGATCTCTCCAGCTCGCGCACCTGGGTGCTGACCGTCTGGATGGCCATGTCCAGCCGCTCCGCGGCGCGCGCAAAGCCGCCTTCCTGGGCCACAACCCAGAAGTAGTGCAAGTGCCTGAAATTCAGCATGGAGCCTCCGCGCTCAATCTGTTGACTTCCGAAAAACAGAAGTGAATCGTATGCCAGCGCTGCTTGTTTGGAAGTGTGGCGCGGCAGAGAATGCAGTCATCTGTGTTTCGGACAAGAAGGGGGAAGACGATGGCCTATTACCTGTTGACCTGGTTGGTGGTGGGGCTGCTGGCTGCGCTCTGGTCGCTGGCCAGCTGGGCCTTTCACAGCCTGGCGGTGTGGACCGTGACCGCCCTGGGCTCGCAAGCGGAAGGTTTGCCCACCCTGGGTGCCCGCCTGTCCGACCTGCATTTGCCGGCCTGGCTGGCGCCCTGGGTGCCCGAGGGCTTGCTGCAAGGCCTGGCCGAGTTTGTGGATCTGTTCGCGCCCCTGCTCAAGTCGGTGCTGGAGGCCATGCCGGTGCTCGGTGAATGGCTCTCGCCCTTGATCTGGGTGGGCTGGGGTCTGGGCATGTTCTTGCTCTTGCTGCTCGGTGGCGGCTTGAGCCTTTTGCTCAAGCTGATGCAGAGCAAGGCGGCCAGCTTGGCCCCGCCGCGTTCGCTGCCTTCGGCTTGAAGTGCACCGGACTGCATCACATCTGAATTTGGAGGACTGAGACCATGAAACGCATTGCCTTGTTTCTATTGACCAACCTCGGCGTCATGCTGGTGTTGGGCCTGGCGGTCCACCTGCTCGGGCTGAACCGCTTCTTGCATGCCAACGGGCTGGACTTGACCACCTTGCTGGGCTTTGCCCTGGTGATGGGCTTTGGCGGCGCCTTCATCTCGCTCTTGATCAGCAAGCCCATGGCCAAATGGACCACGGGCGTGCAGATCATCAACCAGTCGAACGACACCACCCACATCTGGCTGGTGACCACGGTGGAGCGCTTCGCCGAGAAAGCCGGCATCGCCACGCCCGAGGTCGGCATCTACGAGGGTGCGCCCAATGCCTTCGCCACCGGCGCCTTCAAGAACTCGGCCCTGGTGGCGGTGTCCACCGGCCTGCTGCAGTCCATGACGCGCGAAGAGGTGGAGGCCGTGATCGGCCACGAGGTGGCCCATGTGGCCAACGGCGATATGGTGACCATGGCGCTGATCCAGGGCGTCATGAACACCTTTGTGGTCTTCCTCTCGCGCATCGTGGGCTACTTTGTCGACAAGATCGTCTTGCGCAATCAGAACGACGGCCCGGGCATCGGCTATTACGTCACCACCCTGGTGATGGACCTGCTGCTCGGTGTGGTCGCGGCCCTGATCGTGGCCTGGTTCTCGCGCCAGCGTGAGTTCCGTGCCGATGCCGGCGCCGCCCAGCTGATGGGTCGCAAGCAACCCATGGTCAATGCCCTGGCGCGCCTGGGCGGCCTGGACCCGGGCGAGATGCCCAAGGCCATGCAGGCCATGGGCATCAGCTCGCGCCCCGGCGGCATGCTGGCGCTGTTCTCCAGCCACCCGCCGATGGAGCAGCGCATCGCCCGCCTGCAGCAATCGGCCTGAGTCATCACCCATCCATCTGGTTTCAAGGAGCAAGCACCATGAGTGCACAACATATGCTGGAACAGCTGTTCAAGTCGGGCCTGAGCTTGCTGGAGGGCAAGAGCGGCGGCCGAGGGCCGGATTGGGGGCAGATCGGCGGCGGCGCCGCGGCGGGCGGTGCGCTGGGCCTGCTGCTGGGCAGCAAGCGCGGCCGCAGCTTTGGCGGCAAGGCGCTCAAGTACGGCAGCCTTGCGGCCCTGGGCGCGGTGGCGTACAAGGCCTACCAGTCCTGGCAGGCTCAGCAGGCCCAACAAGGGCAGCAGCAACAGCCGCCTGCAGCGCAACCGGCAGCCTTGGCCGCCCCATCGCAGAACCCGGCGCCCCAGGAGCAGCATGGCCGGGCCTTGCTGCAGGCCATGATTGGCGCGGCCAAGGCCGACGGCCATCTCGATGCCCGGGAGCGCGGTCTGCTGGAGACCGAGTTGCAGCGCCTGCAGGCCGAACCGGCCCTGCGCCAGTGGATGGAGGCCGAACTCGCGCGCCCGCTGGATCCGGCTCAGGTGGCGCAGGCTGCCAGCAGCCCGGAGCTGGCTGCGGAGATGTACCTGGCCAGTCTGCTGGTGGCCGACGAAACCAGCTTCATGGAACGGGCCTACCTCGACGAATTGGCGCGCCAGCTGCGCCTGCCCTCAGGCTTGAAAGCCGAGCTTGAAGCCCAGGCCCTTGTGAGCTGAGCGGCGGCGTGCTCAGGCGAACAGCTCGGGCCGCAGCGGCAGCTCGCGAATCCGCCGGCCGGTCAGTGCAAACAAGGCGTTGACCACGGCCGGCGCGATCGGCGGCGTGCCCGGCTCACCGACTCCACCCGGCGCCGCGCTGCTGGGCACGATGTGCACCTCGATATGCGGCATCTGTGCCAGGCGCACGGCCTCGTAGTCGGGGAAATTGCTTTGTTCGATGCGGCCGTTTTTCAGCGTGATCTGGCCGAACAGCGCAGCGGACAGGCCGTAGACGATGGAGCCCTGCATCTGGGCTTCGACCGTGTCGGGGTTGACGACCACGCCGCAGTCGAGGGCGCAGACCACGCGATGCACCCGCGGCTGCCCATCCTGCAGCGACACCTCGGCCACCTGGGCACACCAGGAGCCAAAGCTCTCATGCACGGCGATGCCGCGGGCCCGTCCCGCCGGCAAGGGCTGACCCCAGCCGGCCTTGGCCGCGGCCAGCTCCAGCACGGCGCGGTGGCGCGGCTTGCTAACCAGCAGGGCGCGACGGTACTCGAAGGGGTCCGCTTTGGCCGCATGGGCCAGTTCGTCGATGAAACCCTCGGTGAAGAAGGCGTTGTAGGAATGGCCGACGCTGCGCCAGGAGCCAATCGGCACCGGTGTTTTCACCCGCAGCTGGCGCACGCTCAGGTGCGGAATGGCGTAGGGCAGGTCGAACGCGCCTTCGATCTGGTTTTTGTCGGGCGAGTCCGCCGCCATCGAGGGCAGCAGGCGTTCGGTCGTGGCCAGGCCGATGGAAGGCGCGGCCACGCGGTTCAGCCAGGCCTGGGGGTGGCCTTGCGCATCGAGCGCGGCGCTGAAGCTGGCCATGGCGACGGGGCGGTACATATCGTGCTGCATGTCCTCCTCGCGCGACCACACGAGCTTGACCGGCCGGCCTTGGGCCTGCATGGCCAGCAGCACCGCCTGCTCGACCATGTCCAGTTCCAGGCGGCGGCCGAAGCCGCCACCGAGCAGGGGCACGTGCAGCGTCACCTGGTCGCTGTCGACGCCGGCCACCTGGGCGGCCTTCCAGCGTGCCAGTGATGCCACCTGTGTGCCGCACCATACCGTCAAATGGCCGCCCTTGAACTGGGCCGTGCAGTTGATCGGCTCCATGGCGGCGTGGGCCAGGAACGGGGCTCGATAGAGCGCGTCCAACTGGTGCTCGGCCTGCTGCAAAGCGGCCTCGGCGTCGCCAAGCTGGCGGAAGCCGCTGCCCTTGTCCTTGCTGTCCAATGCCTGCTTGAGCTGACGGTCGATCTGAGCGGAATCGAGCTGGGCGTTGGGGCCTTCGTTCCACTCGATGTCGAGCGCATCGAGCGCCTGCTTGGCGCGCCAGTAGCGATCGGCCAGCACCACCACCGCGCGTTCCTGCAGCACGATCACATCGGCCACGCCACGGCGGGCCTTGGCTGCGGCGCTTTCGAGCTTGTGGACCTTGCCGCCCAGCACCGGGCAGTGGCGGATGGCAGCGTAGAGCAGGCCCTCGGGGCGCATGTCGATGCCGAACTGCGCCTGGCCATTGACCTTGGCCGGAATGTCGGTGCGCGGCATGGGCTTGCCGATCAGGCGGAACTGGCTCGGGGTTTTGAGGGTCAGGTCTTGCCGCGGGCTGATCCGGGCCGCGTCCGGCGCCAGCTCGCCAAAGCCGGCCTGCCGCCCGCTGGCCGGGTGGCGAACCACGCCGGCTTGCACCTGGCAGCTTTCCCGCGTCACGTTCCAGCGCTGCGCCGCTGCATCGAGCAGCATGGCCCGCGCGGTGGCACCGGCCAGGCGCAGGGGCTCCCAGGCATCGCGGATGCTGGAGGAGCCGCCGGTGATCTGCAGGCTCAGCAGATAGCCGACCCGCTGCATCGAGCGCCGGGCCAGGTTCGCCAGCAGGCTGTCATCGTCAGCGCTGAAGGGCAGGACATTCACCATCACCGCCGTGTTGGCGTAGATCTGCGCCAGCGGTGCTTGTTCGGTGCTGACCTGCTTCCAGTCGGCGTCCAGCTCCTCGGCCACCAGCATGGCCAGGGCCGAGTGAACGCCTTGGCCCATCTCGGCGCGTGGTGAGGCGACGATGACGCGGCCGTCCGGCAGGATCTTGACCCAGCCGTTCAGCGCGACCTGGCCCGGCTCGGTCGGCAGCAGGGCTTTGTCACCCAGGCGAGAAGCGGGCGAGGGCGCCGTGGTTAAGCCCACGCCGAGCAGCACGCCGCCGCCCAGCAGGCCGCCGGCAATCAGAAAGCCGCGGCGCTTCATGCGGAGGCACTCCCGTTCAGTTGCTGGACGGCCAGATGGATGCCCGCTCGAATGCGCTGGTAGGTGCCGCAGCGGCAGAGGTTGTTGATGCCGGCGTCGATGTCGGCATCACTGGGCTTGGCATTGCTGCGCAGCAGCGCGGCCGCGGCCATGATCATGCCGCTCTGGCAGTAGCCGCATTGCGGCACCTGCAGCTGCACCCAGGCTGCTTGCAGGGCGGCGGTGATGCGGTCGGGATCGGCTTCGATGGTGCGGATCTTGGTGCCTTCGAGGGCCGAAATGGGCATGACGCAGGAGCGAGTGGCCACACCGTCCACGCTCACGGTGCAGGCGCCGCAGCTGGCCACGCCGCAGCCAAATTTCGTGCCGGTCAGGCCCAACTCGTCACGCAGCACCCAGAGCAGCGGCGTCTCGGGCTCCAGGTCCAGGCGGTGGTGCTGGCCATTGATGTTCAGGTCGATGCTCATGCGAAAGAATGGGTAGAACGAGGGCAAGCGGCTGGCGGGCCGCGCATCAGGACTGGGTCTCAGGGCTGTGCTTCAGGCTTGCACGCAAGCCGAGCCGCTGATCGGCAGCCCCGCATGCTATGCGGCTTCGGCTTCGGATGGCGCGTTTGGCAGGGCCGCACAACCTTAAGAAATTTAAAGTCGCTGCACGCTTGCACGTTCGTACGCCGGCCGCGGTCTACTGGATGCGCAGCGGGATCGTCACGGGCCCGTCGTTGAGCAGGCTGACCTTCATGTCGGCGCCAAACTCGCCGGCTTCCACCCGGGGGTGTAGGTGTCGAGCGGCTTGCAGGCAGTGGTCATACAAGCGCCGTCCCTGCTCGGCGCCGGCCGCACCGGTGAAGCTGGGGCGGTTGCCGCTGCTGCAATCGGCGGCCAGGGTGAACTGCGAGACGATCAACAGGCCGCCGGCTATGTCTTGCACGCTGCGGTTCATCTTGCCGGCCTCGTCGCTGAAGATCCGCAGCTTGAGCACCTTGGCAATCAGCTTGTCGGCCTGCGCCTCGCTGTCGCCCGGCTCGGCACAGACCAGCATCAGCAGACCCGGCCCGATGGCGCCGGTGATGCGGCCTTCCACTTCCACCTGGGCGTGTTGCACGCGTTGCAGCACGGCGATCATGGCTTCAACTCCATCTGGCTTTCATCTTGTGGGTCATCAAAATGCGCTTCCACATCGCTGGGCAAGAGTTGGATGCTGGCGCGCAAGCCGGGCACGGCGTCCATCAGCGCGCGCTCCAGCGCATTGCGCTCGGCCGCGGCCTGACCCAGGCTCCAGCTGGCGGGCATATGCATGTGCAGGTCGAGGTAGCGGCGCTGGCCGGCGCTGCGGCTGGCGATGTGGTCGAAGCGGATGTGCTGGGCCTGGGCGAAGCGGTCCAGCACCTGCTGTACCGCTTGCAGTTCTTCGGGGTCCAGGGCCGGGTCCATCAAGCCGTGGCTGGATTTCCAGACCAGGTGCACGCCCTCGCGCAAGATATTGAGCGCCACGACGGCGGCCAGCAGCGGGTCCAGCCATTGCCAGCCGGTCAGCATGACGCCGAGCAGGCCCAGCACCACACCGGCCGAGGTCCAGACATCGGTGAACAGGTGCCGTGCATCGGCCTCCAGGGCCATGGAGCGGTGCTCGCGCGCCTTCTTCAGCATGGCCCAGGCCAGGCCGCCGTTCAAGGCCGAGCTGATCACCGCCAGGGCCACGCCCAGGCCCAGGGCTTCGACCGGCTGCGGATCCAGCAGGCGGTGGCCGGCGGCCCAGAGGATGCCCAGGCCGGCGGCGATGATGAGCACGCCTTCAAAGCCGCTGGAGAAATACTCGGCCTTGTGGTGGCCAAACGGATGCTCGGCATCCGGCGGCTTGGCCGCCACCGTGACCATGGCCAGGGCGAAGATGGCGCCGGCCAGGTTGACCAGGGATTCCAGCGCATCGGCGGCCAGGCTGACGGAATCGGTCCACCACCAGGCGCCGGTTTTCAGGGCGATGGTCACCAGGGCGACGGCGATGGACAGCTTCAGGTAGGAGGCGACTTGCATGGCCTGCATTGTGGCGGCCTTCCGCTGAAGCGCGGCTGAATGGCTCGGCGCTTCAAACCTACAATCGCGCCAGTTTCAACCCCTGCCTGCCGAGCGCCCGCCGCCAT
This sequence comes from Roseateles sp. GW835-FHT13E02, assembly GCF_058794035.1. NCBI lineage: Bacteria > Pseudomonadati > Pseudomonadota > Betaproteobacteria > Burkholderiales > Sphaerotilaceae > Roseateles > Roseateles sp. GW835-FHT13E02. The sequence continues at coordinate 8,293 of NZ_JBXAGJ010000029.1, read as the reverse complement.
GACGAACGACACGACTGCCACCTCCAGCACCGATGTGGCCCATATTGCCCCGCGCGAGAAGGCCGAGATCCTGTCTCAGGCGCTGCCCTACATCCGCAAGTACCACGGCAAAACCATCGTCATCAAATACGGCGGCAACGCCATGACCGACCCGGAGTTGCAGAAAGACTTCGCCGAGGATGTGGTGCTGCTCAAGCTGGTGGGCTTGAACCCGGTGGTGGTGCACGGCGGCGGCCCGCAGATTGAAGGCCTGCTGAGCAAGCTGGGCAAGCAAGGCCATTTCATCCAGGGCATGCGCGTCACCGACCAGGAGACCATGGACGTGGTCGAGTGGGTGCTGGCCGGTGAGGTGCAGCAGGACGTGGTGGGCCTGATCAATGCCGCCGGTGGCAAGGCCGTGGGCCTGACCGGCCGCGACGGGGGCCTGATCCGCGCCAAGAAGCTGATGATTCAGGACAAGGACGATCCGAGCAAAGAGCACGACATCGGCCAGGTCGGCGACATCGTCTCCATCGACCCCAGCGTGGTCAAGGCCTTGCAGGACGACCAGTTCATCCCTGTGGTCAGCCCCATCGGCTTTGGCGAGCACAACGAGAGCTACAACATCAACGCCGATGTGGTGGCGGCCAAGCTGGCCACGGTGTTGCGTGCTGAAAAACTCTTGATGCTGACCAATATCCGTGGCGTGCTGGACAAGGAAGGCCAGCTGCTGACCGAGTTGACCCCGCGCCGTATCGACGAGCTGGTGGCCGACGGCACCATCAGCGGCGGCATGATCCCCAAGATCGCCGGCGCCATCGACGCAGCCAAGAGCGGCGTCAACGCGGTCCACATCATCGACGGCCGCGTGCCCCACGCCATGCTGCTCGAGATCCTGTCGGATCAGGCGTACGGAACAATGATTCGGTCTCACTGAGACCGAAGGCTTGTTCCGCGTCTGACCGAAGGGAAGACTTGCAATGATTCGGTCGCACTGAAGTTGACCCACTCAGCTGTGTCGTGAACGAGCGCCGCGCGTCCCAGGTCTGGTTCTTCGACCTCGACAACACCTTGCACAACGCCTCGGCCCATGTGTTCGGGGCGCTCAATGTAGCGATGAACGAGTACATCGTCCGCCACCTGGGGGTGCCGGGCGATCAGGCCGCTGAGCTGCGCTCGCGTTACTGGCACCGTTACGGCGCCACGCTGCTGGGCCTGGTTCGCCACCACGGCGTGTCGGCCGCGCATTTCCTGGCGGAAACGCATGCGCTGCCGGGCATGGAGCCGGGCTTGCACAGCCATGCCCATGATCTGGCCGCCTTGCGCCGCCTGCCCGGGCGCAAGTTCCTGCTGACCAATGCGCCGCTGGACTATGCCCTGCGCGTGCTGCACACCTTGGGCATGGCGCGCGACTTTGAGGCCGTGATCGCGGTGGAGCAAATGCGCATGTTCGGCCAGCTGCGGCCCAAGCCGGATGCGCGCATGTTCCGCCACCTGCTGGCGCGTTTGAAGCTGCAGCCCGGCCAATGCATCCTGGTGGAAGACACCTTGGTGCACCAAAAAGCGGCGCGCCGCGTGGGCATGTCCACGGTCTGGATGCAGCGCTGGTTGAAGCGCGCCGCCACCGGGCCGGGCGCACAGCAGCCGCTGCGCCGCCGCCCGGCCTATGTCGACCGTCGGGTGCGCAGCCTGCAAACCCTGCTTCGCTGAAGCGTCGCCCCGGCGCTGCTCCGCGTGCATGCCGCTGGAATCCGGCGTCATGTCTGGCTGGCTTGCCTATCCCAAGGATGTGGGATGTGAGGCGGCCCAGCCCTAGGGGCTTGCCGCATTGGCCGCGGCGGGCGAGGGCGTGCAGAATGGCCCGGCGCAACCCGGATCTTCCATGCCCAATTTCTCTGTCCTGATCGTTGAAGACCAGCTCAGTTTCCGTGATGCCTTCACCCGCTCCCTGGCTTCGGTGTCGGACATCAAGCTGGTGGGCATCGCCACCGACCTGGCCCAGGGCCGCAGCCTGTTCGACCGCCTGCTGCCCGATGTGCTGCTGGTGGACCTGGACCTGCCCGGCGGCAGCGGCATCGAGCTGATCCGCCACGCCGCCCAGACCCGGCCACAGTGCGAGGTCATGGTGATCTCGGTGTTCGGTGACGAGCAGCATGTGCTGTCCAGCATCGAGGCCGGCGCCACCGGCTATCTGCTCAAGGATTCCCTGGCCCTGGACTTGCCGGAACAGCTGCGCTGCCTGCGCGCCGGTGGCAGCCCGATCAGCCCGGTCATCGCCCGCCGCCTGTTGCTGCGCCTGGCGCCGGCCCTGCCGCAAGGTGCCGCGGCCTCGGCGGCGGCCGGATCGGCCCACCACCCGCCGGCCTCGGACGAAGACGCGGTGGCCCTGTCCGAGCAGGAGTCCAAGGTCCTGCACCTGGCCGCCAAGGGCTTCACCTTCGACGAGATCGCCAAGTTCATGCAGGTCTCGCCGCACACGGTGATGACCTATGTGAAGCGCGTCTACCGCAAGCTCCATGTGCGCTCCAAGGTGGAGGCGATCTACGAAGCGCGACGCCTGGGCTGGCTGCGCGACTGAGCGTGGCGCTGACATCAGGAGCGGCCCCGGGCTGTGCCAGAATCGGCCGCGCGCTGGGTGCAAGCAGGCCCGGATCGCTGATTTCTCTGCCGTACCGTCTGCTCTTGCGGCCCTCAGCGGCCGGCCACTTCTTTCAAGCAATCGACCGATGTCAGCCTCCGTGCCCGAATCCACTGCCGTGCCCGTCGATGCGCCATCGGCTGAATCCTCCGACCCCGTGACTGCCGCCCCACCGGCCCGCAAGCGGCCCCGCCCGGGCGAGCGCCGCGTGCAGATCCTGCAGACCCTGGCCGGCATGCTGGAGCAGCCCGGTGCGGACCGCGTCACCACCGCGGCCCTGGCGGCCAAGCTCGAGGTCAGCGAAGCGGCGCTGTACCGCCATTTCGCCAGCAAGGCGCAGATGTTCGAGGGCCTGATCGAGTTCATCGAGGGCAGCGTCTTTTCGCTGGTCAACCAGATCATTGAGCGCGAAGGTTCGGGCACCGCCCAGGCGCAAAAAATCGTCGCCGTGCTCTTGCAGTTCGGCGAGCGTAACCCCGGCATGACCCGGGTGATGGTGGGCGATGCCCTGGTCTACGAGAACGAGCGCCTGGTCGCGCGCATGAACCAGTTCTTTGATCGCATCGAGAGCTCGCTGCGCCAGGTTTTGCGCGCCGCCGCCGAGGCCAACGGCAGCAGCACACCCACGGTGGAGGCCAATGCCCAGGCCTCGGTGCTGGTCAGCTTCATCATCGGCCGCCTGCAGCGCTATGCCCGCTCGGGCTTCAAGCGCAGCCCGATCGAGCAGATGGAAGCGGCGCTGCGCATGCTGGCGCGCTGAGGCGCTGGCATCAGCGCTGCCGGGGCGCACCCTTAAACTGCCGGCATGTCTTTGCTCGATGCCCTTGCCCCCGACAGCCCCTTGAACCGCCTGCTCAGCCGCGCCGAAGCGCTGCTGGGTCGGCTGGAGGCCGTCTTGCCTCAGTCCTTGGCCGCGCCCGACTGGCAGGCCGCTGCGGCCTTCCGCTACCGCCGCCGACGCGGCGCGCCGGTGCTGGAGCCGGTGCGCCATGCCGCCAGCATCCAACTCGATGATTTGCTGGAGGTCGAGCCGCAAAAGGCCCGCCTGCGCCAGAACACCGAGCAGTTCGTTCAGGGCCGGCCGGCCAACAATGTGCTGCTGACCGGCGCCCGCGGCACGGGCAAGAGCTCGCTGATCAAGGCGGTGCTGAATGCCTATGCACCGCAGGGCCTGCGCCTGATCGAGGTGGACAAGAACGACCTCGTCGACCTGCCGGACCTCGTCGATCTGGTGGCCGAGCGGCCCGAGCGCTTTGTGATCTTCTGCGACGACCTCAGCTTCGACGAGGGCGAGCTGGGCTACAAGGCGCTCAAGTCCATGCTGGACGGCTCCATCGCCGCCGCCAGCGACAACGTGCTGATCTACGCCACCAGCAACCGCCGCCACCTGCTGCCCGAGCAGATGCGCGACAACCTGGGCTACCGCCACACCGAAGATGGCGAGGTGCACCCGGGCGAGGCGGTGGAGGAAAAGATTTCTCTGTCCGAGCGTTTCGGCCTGTGGCTGAGCTTCTACCCTTTCAGCCAGGACGAGTACCTGGCGATTGCCGCGCAATGGTTGCGTTACTACGGTTTGGACGAGGCACAGATCGCCGCAGCGCGCCAGCCGGCCCTGGTCTGGGCGCTGGAGCGCGGCTCGCGCTCGGGCCGTGTGGCGGCCCAGTTTGCGCGCGATCTGGCTGGGCGCGGCGCGCCGGCCCAGGAGGCACCGGCCGTGATTGCGGGCCAGGCACCGGAGGGCCTGGATCATGTCTGAGTCCTTGACTGGAATGGCGCCCACCGACCGCGTGCCTGTCGAGGTGGCCGTGGGCGTCTTGGTGGAGCGCGATGCGCAAGGCCGGGAAGGGCGCTTCTTGCTGACCTCGCGGCCTGAGGGCAAGGTCTACGCCGGCTACTGGGAATTCCCCGGCGGCAAGCTCGAAGCCGGCGAGACGGTGGAGCAAGCCCTGCGCCGCGAGTTGCAAGAAGAACTGGGCATCACCATCGGTGCCGCCCATCCTTGGCAGGAGCTGGTGATGGACTACCCCCATGCCCGCGTGCGCCTGCATTTCTGCAAGGTCTTCGACTGGCAGGGCGAGTTCCAGATGCGCGAGCAGCAGACCATGGCCTGGCAGGCGCTGCCGGTCGAGGTTCGGCCGGTGCTGCCGGGCACGATTCCGGTGCTGGACTGGTTTGCCGCCGAGCGTTCGCACACCGGCCCCACGCACCAGGTCTGAGCCGGCCCGCCACTACACTGCTGCGCATGACTGACGACTGGCTGGATCAAATCAAATGGGATGCCGACGGGCTGCTGCCCGTGATCGCGCAAGAGCGCGACAGCGGCGATGTGCTGATGTTCGCCTGGATGAACCGCGAGGCCTTGCGCCGCACGGCCGCCCAGGGCGAGGCGGTGTACTGGAGCCGTTCGCGCCAGAAGTTCTGGCACAAGGGCGAGGAATCCGGCCACACCCAGACCGTGCATGAGATGCGCCTGGACTGTGACAACGATGTGCTGCTGCTCAAGATCACGCAGAACGGGCACACCCCCGGCATCGCCTGCCACACCGGGCGCCACAGCTGTTTCTTCCAACGTTTTGACAAGGGGGCCTGGGTGGCGGCGGACGCCGTGCTCAAGGACCCGGAGCGGATTTACAAATGAACCCGTCCTCGCAAGGCAATGACGTCCTGGCTAAGCTGGCCGCCGTGATCGAGTCGCGCAAGCCCGCCAACGGCGGCGACCCGGCCACCAGCTATGTGGCCAAGCTCTTTGACAAGGGCCTGGACGCCATCCTGAAAAAAGTCGGTGAAGAGGCGACCGAAACCGTCATGGCCGCCAAGGATGGCGACCCGCAGAAGGTCGTCTATGAAGTGGCCGATCTCTGGTTCCACTCCATCATCGCGCTCTCGGCCTTTGGACTGAAGCCGGCCGATGTGCTGAACGAGCTGGCGCGTCGTGAAGGTCTGTCGGGCCTGCAGGAGTTTGCGGCTCGGGGCCAGAAATCCAAGGCCGAGGAGGAACCCAATGACTGAGGACACACAGAACGATGCTTCGGTGCTGCTCGATCCTCAACGGGAGCAGAGCCTGCGCACCGTCGGCTTGATCAGCTACCTCTTGCATACCGTGGTGGCGGTCGGGGCCGTCTTGCCCGGGGTACAGGCCAGTGTGCTGCTCTTGCTGGTGGCCGTGGCCATCGACCTGATCAAGCGCGACGACGCGGCCGGCAGCTGGCAAGCCAGCCATTTCAGCTGGCGCCTGCGTTCGGTGGCCTGGGCCGGCTTTTTCTACCTGCTGACCTCGCCCTTGTGGTTGTTGCTGGTGGTGCCGGGCTGGATCGCCTGGGCGCTGGTGTCGATCTGGTTCCTGTACCGTGTCGTCCGAGGTTGGCTGGCCATGAACGCGGCTCGCAGCATCGTCTGAGGGTCCCAGGCCTCGCGGGGTTCCAGGTTTTTGTCAGCCCGTTTTTCGTTTTTCGAGTTTACTTACAACCATGTCACACGATCCCAACTGCCTGTTCTGCAAGATCGTCGCCGGCCAGATTCCCAGCCGCAAGGTCTATGAAGATGAACACATCCTGGCCTTTCATGACATCCATCCCTGGGCCCCGGTACACATCCTTTTGATCCCCAAGCAGCACATTTCCTCTCTGGCAGAGGCGACCGATTCGCATGCCGAGGTGCTGGGTCGTATGACAGTGCTGGCGCCCAAATTGATGCACGAGCTGGGTGTCACAAATGGTTTTCGAACTGTCATCAACACGGGCGCCGATGGCGGCCAAGAGGTCTACCACCTGCACATGCATGTCATGGGCGGCCCGCGCCCCTGGTCCAAGGGCTGAGCCTGGCCAAAGCCGCGCTCGCACAACTGTCATGTGCGCCAACTAGAATGACAGCTTCCATCTCAGGAGAAAAATAATGGGTTCTTTCAGCATCTGGCACTGGCTCATCGTGCTGCTGATCGTGATTGTGGTCTTCGGCACCAAGAAGCTGAAGAACGTGGGTTCCGATCTGGGTTCGGCCGTCAAGGGCTTCAAGGACGGCATGAAGGATGGCGCCGGCAGCGATGCCACCGCCGCCGCGCCTGCGCAGCAAGTCGCCAACGCCGCCAAGGCGAACGACGCCAACACGGTCGACGTCGAAGCCAAGACCAAGTCTTGAGCCTTGACGCGCCACGCTCTGGTTTGTTTTTCGTCTTGCTCTCCATTTCACGCAGGCCTTTTGAGCGCCTGCGACTCGCATGATTGACTTTGGATTTGACAAGCTCGCCCTGATCGGTGGTGTGGCTCTGATCGTCATCGGCCCCGAGCGCCTGCCGCGCGTGGCGCGAACCATCGGCCATTTGATCGGCAAGGCGCAGCGCTATGTGTCCGACGTCAAGGCGGAGGTCAACCGCTCCATGGAGCTGGAAGAACTCAAGAAGATGCGCACCGAAATGGAGACGGCAGCGCGGGAGGTGCAGGACACGGTGCAGCAGGAGATCAACTCCGCCACCCAAGCCTTTGACCAGACCTGGGCCGATGTCAGTGGCCGCAGCATCGGATCCACAGACGCTGAATCCAGCCTGCCCAGCTACCGACATCCGAAGAAGAACTGGCGGGTCAAGCGCGGCGCGACCCCGCAGTGGTACAAGCAACGCCAAGGCGTGCGCCGCCATGCTCAGTCCGGTGCCGCCCGTGTGGCGCGTTTCCGCCCCAGTCCTGCCCGCCGATTTCCATGACCGATTCCCACAAGCCCGAGGATGAACTCGCGGGCACCGAGCAGCCTTTTGTCTCCCACCTGATCGAGCTGCGCGACCGTCTGGTCAAGGCCAGCTTGGCGGTGCTGGTGGTGTTCGGTCTTCTGGCCTTCTATCCCGGCCCGGCTGCCCTGTATGACTTGCTGGCCGCACCCTTGGTGGCGCAGCTGCCCAAAGGCACGACCCTGATCGCCACCAACGTCATCTCGCCCTTCCTGGTGCCCTTGAAGATCACCTTGCTGGCTGCCTTCCTGGTGGCTTTGCCGATCGTGCTGTACCAGGTCTGGGCCTTTGTGGCGCCGGGCCTGTATTCGCATGAGAAGCGTTTGGTCCTGCCTCTGGTGTTCTCCAGCACCTTGCTGTTCATGGTGGGCGTGGCGTTCTGCTATTTCTTCGTGTTCGGCCAGGTGTTCAAGTTCATCCAGAGCTTTGCGCCCAAGAGCATCACCGCGTCGCCTGACATCGAGGCGTACCTGAGTTTCGTGATGTCCATGTTCATTGCCTTCGGCGCCGCCTTCGAGGTGCCCGTGGTGGTGGTGGTGCTGGCTCGCATGGGCCTGGTCTCGGTGGAGAAGCTGCGCGATTTCCGCCAGTACTTCATCGTCCTGGCCTTCGTGATCGCCGCCGTGATCACCCCGCCCGATGTGGTCTCGCAGCTGGCCTTGGCCATTCCCATGTGCATCCTGTACGAGCTGGGCCTGTTCGCCGCCAGCTACTTCATCCGTTACTCCAAGGCGCCGGACAGTTCGGAAGGGACATCTTGATCGGATTGGATTTGCCAAGAAAGCGCTCTCCGGAGCGCTTTTTCTTTGCTGCTGCATGTCTGTGCAGTGGCTGAATTCGGCACGAAGCAGCCTTTGGTTTTGCTCGTGAGGCCCTGCAGCCCGTGCCGCTGCCGGGCTCATGGTTCCGGGGTCGGCCCTGGCGGGCCGACTTCCCTGCGCTGCTCGCGCCTCGGGGCTGGC
>NZ_JBXAGJ010000028.1:35286-57108 GCF_058794035.1 Roseateles sp. GW835-FHT13E02 | reverse complement strand
ATCAGGTTCTGCGCCAGCATCAGGTAGTTCAGATTGGCTTCACGGATCTCGGCGAGGATTTGGTCTGCGTTCATGGTTTGACTCCGGTCTGTTTGCGATTCGTCTCAACGTGAAACGAATTGTGAAGACCCGATCAGCCCCGCAACATCAGCCCAAATCCAGCTCTTGAGTCCCGGTTCTTCCCAGAACCTTGTCAGGCAACTTCCTACATGCGCGTCCAGCGCGAGGGCGGCGCTTCGGGGCGCTGCCCTGTCCCAGGGCCGGCCCGCAGGGCGGGCGTGAACTGCGTCACGCCGCGCGCCCTGTCATCCTCAACGCTCAGTCGCCCAGACCGAGCAGGGAATTCAAACGCGCCAGCTCGGCCTCGGCCACCGGCAGCAGATCCGGGGCTTCGTCCAGCAGGCTGTCCATGGCCAGGGGCTCCAGGCGCAGCAGATGGCGCAGGGTCTTCTGGGCCTGCAGGGTCTTGCCCAGGCCCGAGCAGGCGAAGCCCAAGGTGTAGAGGCTGGGGCCATGGTGCGGGTGCAATTCCAGCGCACGCTTGGCGTAGGTCGCGGCCTGGGCCAGCTCGCCAGCGCTCAGCAGCAAGGCGGCCAGATCGCTCATCAGATCGTGCGACATCGGCGTCTGCTCCAGCGCCTGCTTGAGCATGGACATGCCCAGGCCCAAGCGGCCGTGCGCGGCCTCGACAAAGGCGGCATTGCGAGCCTGGGCCAGCAGCAGTGCGGCCTCGGTGCCCATTTCGGTCGGCTGCGCCTGCGCCTGCGGGGCCGCAGCGGCCGCGGCTTGCGACTCGATCTGGCCTTGCTTGCCGGCCTTCTTGCTTGCTTGCGTCGTTGTGTGCATTTCAATCTCCAAAGGTGTTGATGCCATTCACAGCCAGCGCCTGAGTCCAGCGCACCATCGTTCCCGATCGATCCAAAAAACTACGGACCAGCCACCCGACCCGGGCCACGTCATTCCGTGGTCAGTCGGGCTGTGCGTGCTGCGGCCTTGAGCTGGTACTGGCTTTGGAAGCGCACGCGCGGGGCGCGCATTTCGACCGCAATGGAGTGGACTTTAGGTTGGCGTGCACGCGTGATTCGCGAGAAAAGCACGGGCTTGGCGCCCTTACTCCAAGCCTGTGCGCAGCCGGCGCCGCCGAAAACAAGTCAGAGCGAGGCCGAATTCGAGATTGCTCCTCTCGACCGGCCGCGATGCCATCCCGCTCTGCTCCTGTTTCCGCTGACCTTGTGAAGTGATGGCATGAAGTGATCGAAGACCGAGACCTGAAGTTCATGCAACAACCCGGGTATCTGGCGGGTTGATGGACCATCCAGCCGCTGCCCACGCGGCCCCGGGGCCATGCATGCCTCCAGTTCAGCACATCCACGAAGAAAAGGACTTTCCCAGCCACAGCTCGCACACGCGCCTCACGACAGCTGCACGACACCCTCGCATGCCGCTGGCCCTCCTCACTTGTTGTTTACGCCTGTCTCTGCTTTCTCAGCCCTTGCTGCATCCGGCCCTCGGGGCCCGCAGGCTCCGGGCGCCAGGCGATCCGAAGAACAAGGCCAGGACCCAGCCGCTTATCGAGCGATCCAGCCTCTTGACAAACAGCACTTAAGTTCCGACGGGTGCTGTCCGATACCACTTCCAACGGGTCTGGAAACAGGCGCGTGGTCCGGTAACAAGGCCGCTGGTTGAGCACTCTCGCAAGGGAATGCAGGGCTTCACAGGCTGACTGGCGCCGGGCGGGGTGGATGGAAGAGTCACAAGGCTTTCGTCCACGTCACAAATGCCGCAAGGCATTTGCCAACACGTCGGCGCTGAGCCGGGAATCTTCGTAGCTGAAACAGGAGCGCATCATGCCCGCAATCATCAATAGCAATATTGCTTCTCTGAACGCGCAACGCAACGTTGCCACGTCACAGTCTTCTCTCTCTGTCTCCATGCAGCGCTTGTCGTCTGGCATGCGCGTCAACTCCGCCAAGGACGACGCCGCAGGCCTGGCCATCGCGGAACGCATGAGCGCCCAGGTGCGCGGCATGAACGTCGCAGTGCGCAATGCCAATGACGGTATCTCGCTGGCGCAGACCGCTGAAGGCGCACTGGGCAAGGTGGCCGATTCGCTGCAGCGTATGCGTGAGTTGGGCGTGCAGGCCCGCAACGCCACCAACACCACCACCGACCTGGACTCGATCGGCAAGGAGTTCGCCGAACTGGGCGCCGAAATCCAGCGGGTGCTGGGTGGCACCACCTTCAATGGCACCGCCATTTTGGGCGCCGGCGCGGGCGCCAAGGTGTTCCAGGTCGGCGCCAACACCACGGCCAATGACGTCGTCACCGTGACCACCACCAATATGGGCGGCAACGCCGACATCACAGCCGTCACAGGCGATGTGATCGACAACACCAAGACCGCCGGCGACCTGAAGACCACGATCGACAACATCGACACGGCCATCAACACGGTCAGCTCCGAGCGCGCCACCTTGGGTGCGGCCCAGAACCGCTTCGACGCCGTGATCTCCAATCTGATGGTCTCGGTGGAAAACCAGAGCGCTTCGCGAAGCCGCATTCTGGACGCCGACTACGCGACGGAAACCGCCAATCTGAGCCGCTCGCAGATCCTGCAGCAGGCGGGCACGGCCATGATCGCGCAAGCCAATCAGATGCCGCAGCAAGTCCTGTCGCTTCTTCGATGACCCCGGGCCAGCCTCGCTGGCCCTGAGTACGCCCGTCGTCACAGAAACGGCGACCCTCACCCCTCCAGCACAAGCCCCTTGACGCTGCCCTCTCGGCGGGGCAGCGTCTTTTTTAAGGGCTGTTTTTCAAAAAAAGGCAAGAAAAAATCTTCAAGGGATTCAAGACATTGCTCGATAACTTTCCCAACGGGCCCGAGGAAACAAGGGACACCGTGGTCCGGTCAGCCGGCCCTGTGCAGACGCCTCATGCGAGGCGCCGCACCAGGCAGGACGCGGACGGTGCAGAACAGGCGGCCCCGGCTGCCTGGATGCTGGCAAAGCCGCTTTGCAAGCGGCCAAGTTATCGACCGTATAGACCGGGTTTCCGGGATGTCTTGAACACCGAAAGGATTGAAAATGCCCTCCATCATCAACACCAATATTGGCTCGTTGAACGCACAACGTAACGCGTCAACCACACAGCTCTCTCTGGCCACCTCCATGCAGCGACTGTCTTCGGGCATGCGCGTCAATTCCTCCAAGGATGACGCCGCTGGCCTGGCGATCGCCGAGCGCATGCAAGCCCAGGTGCGCGGCATGAACGTCGCCGTGCGCAATGCCAACGATGGCATCTCGCTGGCGCAGACCGCTGAAGGGGCCCTGTCCAAAGTGGGTGACTCCCTGCAGCGCATGCGTGAGCTGGCGGTGCAGGCCCGCAATGCCACCAACACCACCACGGACCTGGATTCCATCGGCAAGGAGTTCGCCGAGCTGGGCTCGGAAATCCAGCGCGTGCTGGCCGGCACCACCTTCAACGGCACCGCCATCCTCGGCGCAGGTGCGAAGGCCAATGACTTCCAGATCGGCGCCAACACCACGGTGAACGATATGGTGACGGTGACCACCACCAATCTGACCACCGATACCGACATCACGGCAGTCACCGGTGACGCGATCGACAACACCAAGACCGTGGCCGATCTGAAGACGACCATCGACAACATCGACACGGCCATCAACACGGTCAGCTCGACGCGAGCCACCTTGGGTGCGGCGCAGAACCGATTCGAAGCGGTGATCTCCAACCTGATGGTGTCGGTGGAAAACCAGAGCGCTTCGCGCAGCCGCATCATGGATGCCGACTACGCCTCGGAAACCGCCAATCTCAGCCGCGCGCAGATCCTGCAGCAGGCCGGCACGGCGATGGTCTCGCAGGCCAACCAGATGCCGCAGCAAGTGCTGTCGCTGCTGCGTGGCGGCTGAGCCACCGCTCGGCTGAAGCGCCACCGAAGGCTGGATCGCCGGCCTCGACAACAGACTCTCCGCTCGCTCCGCCACCCTGGCTTGCTCCAGGGCGCGGAGCTTTTTTATGGCCGTGGTTTCACGGCCTTTTCCTGCTTTCGAGGCACGACAGACTGCTCAAGAATTTGGCCATCGGGTTGAAACATGGAAAGCATCACCCGACGTCCGGACCCAAGCCCCCGGCCCCACCAGGCCCAAGCTTGAACAGACCGGGCGAGTTGACAAGCGAAGGCGCCGGCTCGGCCGGCTCCCCACACTTGGATTGACGCGCCGGCCTGGCCGGGAGTTACCGGATTCTGTAGGAGTGCTCAAATGCCGCAAACCATCAACACCAATATTGCCTCGCTGAACGCGCAGCGCAATCTGAACATGTCGCAGGGCTCCCTCGGGGTGTCCATGCAGCGCCTGTCCTCGGGTATGCGAGTCAATTCCGCCAAGGACGATGCGGCAGGCCTGGCGATTGCCGAGCGCATGCATGCCCAGGTCCGAGGCATGAACGTCGCCATCCGCAATGCCAACGACGGCATCTCGCTGGCGCAGACCGCTGAAGGCGCGCTGTCCAAGGTCGGCGACACGCTGCAACGCATGCGTGAGCTGTCGGTGCAGTCCCGCAACGCCACCAACACCACCACCGACCTGGATTCCATCGGCAAGGAATTCGGCGAGCTGGCTCTGGAAATCGGCCGCGTGCTGGCGGGCACCACCTTCAACGGCAAGAAGATCCTGGGCGCCGATGCGGTGATCCCGCAGGAGTTCCAGGTCGGCCCCAACACCGGCGCGGAAGACACCATCACGGTGACCACCTCGGACATGACGGTGGACCCCACCATCACCGCAGTCACCGGTGCCACCATCGGCAATGCCTCGACCACAGCCGATATCAAGGTCATCATCGACAACATCGACATCGCCCTGAACACGGTCAGCAGCCAGCGCGCCACGCTGGGCGCCTCGCAGAACCGTTTCGAGGCCGTGATCTCGAACCTGCAGGTTTCGGTGGAAAACCAAAGCGCCGCACGCAGCCGCATCATGGATGCCGACTACGCGGCAGAAACCTCCAACCTCAGCCGCACCCAGATCCTGCAACAGGCTGGCAATGCCATGGTGGCCCAGGCCAACCAGCTGCCACAGCAGGTGCTGAGTCTGCTGAAGGGTTGATCGAACCCGCCTCGCCGGCCTGGTGCCGACGAGCGCGCGCACGGTTCCTCTCAAGTTTTGAGCACCTTCGGCCGATACCGCCTTTGCGTATCGGCCTTTTTTGTCTCGACCCCGCGATTCGGCGCCGTTTGGACCACAAGACTCGGACGCGGATCCCAACCCAGTCACAGGGAGAACCACCATGGCCGCCATCACCTCCGCAGGCATCGGCACCGGGCGCGATATGGAGACCTTGATCCAGCAGCTGGTTGCCGTTGAGCGCAAGCCCATCAGCGCCTTGAAGACCGCCACCGATGGATTGAAGACGCAGCTGTCCGCCTACGGCAAGGTGCAAAGCGGCCTTTCCGCCCTGCGTGACGCCGCAGCCAAGCTGACCAACCCCGATCTCTGGGGCTCGGGCCTGGGCAGTTCCAGTGACGCGAGCAGCGTCAGCGTGACACCCGGGCCGGGTGCCGCGGCCGGTACCGTGGCCGTGTCGGTCAGCCGCTTGGCGACCGCACAATCGGTGTCCACCAGCTACCAGCCCGCCACCGGCCCGGTCGGCCAAGGCAGCATCACCATCGAGCTCGGCAAATGGAATGCCGACCAGACCAGCTTTGACCCCAAGGCCGGCAGCAGCGCGGTGACCATCGACATCAGCGAGGGTGGCAACACCCTGGCCCAGATCCGCGACAAGATCAACGCCGCAAAGGCCGGCGTCACAGCCTCCATCGTCACCGATCAGGGCGGTTCCCGTCTGGTCATGCGATCCACCGAAACCGGCGCCAGCAATGGCTTTCGCATCGGTGTGATCGATGGCGATGGTCTGCTGGACGGCCAAGGCCTGGACGCGCTGTCGTTCGACCCGCGCACGCCCGACGCCTCCAAGGCAGTCCAGAACCAGGCCGCCGGCAATGCCCTGGCCAAGCTCAACGGGCTGGACATTGAATCGGAAACCAACACACTCAAGGACTCCATCGACGGCCTGACCATCAACTTGCTCAAGCCCACCACCGCCGATGTCAACCTAACCATCTCGGCGGACAAAGAGGCCATCAAGAAAGCCGTCACGGATTTCGCCACCGCCTACAGCAGCCTGGCGGCCCTGGTGAAGGACCAGACCAAGTACGACCAAGCCAACAAGACCGCCGGCACCCTGCAAGGCGAAGGCTCGGTGCTGAGTGTGCAATCGGCCATGCGTGGCGTCAGCGGCGGCACCACCACCCTGGGTGGCAAGTTCAGCCGCCTGGCCGACATCGGCCTGGACCCCGTGGCCGACGGCAGCCTCAAGGTCACCACGACCAAGCTGGACAAATCCATGGCCGATCTGGACAGCCTCAAGCAGCTCTTCATGGCCGTGGACAACGGCAACGCCGAGAACAGCGGCATTGCGCAGCGCATGCGCAAGTTCGCCGACCAGGCCCTGGGCATTGACGGCAGCCTGAGCACGCGACAAAAAGGCCTGCAGGACCGCATCAACGGCAACGCTCTGCAAAGCACCAAACTGGAAGAAAAGGCCACACTGGCCGAGACCCGGCTGCGCGCGCGCTACACCGCACTCGATGTGCAGATGGGCAAGCTCAACAACCTGTCCAGCTATGTCAGCCAGCAAATGGCTTTGCTGAACAAGTAAGGGCCGCGGCCCTTCGACCCTGCACGCGCGCTGCAGCGTCTGATCCCCTCCGAGCAAGCGGTGGTTTCGCAAGAAGCCACCGCTTGCTTGCTTTGTGAAGCATGCAAAAGCACGGCGCCGACCGCCGTCCAGCCGGCACAAATTCGCACTTTCTTCAAGCCCGCGTTTGCAGGCAGATGCGGTGTCTTCCAGCACTCAAGTTCAGCGCCCCGGGGTCGAAAACAATTCAACACGAGCTTCCCCGGAAAGAATCCCACCATGTACGGCAACGCAGCCTCTCCGTTCGCATCCAGGACACAGCGCGCCTCGATGTACCGCAAGGTCGGACTGGAGACCGATGTTCAAAGCGCCAGCCCGCACCGTCTGGTCGCCATGCTGTTCGACGGCATCTTTGCCGCCATGAATCAAGCCCTGGTCGCCATCGAGACCAACAACACCGAGCTGAAGAACAACTCGCTGTGCCGCGCGGTTCGGATTCTGGACGAGGGCCTCAAAGCCACGCTGAATCTGGAAGCCGGCCCGCTGGCCCAGGACCTGGGTGACCTCTACGCCTACCTGTGCATGCGCCTGACCCAGGCCAATCTGCGCAGCGATGCAACCCTGATCGAAGAATGCCAACGCCTGCTCACCCCGGTGCGAGACGCCTGGACCGCCATCGGCCAGTCGCCGGAAGTGCAGCGCGCGGCCTGATCCACCTAACACTTGTTTCTTGCGGAAATTGTGATGAACACCCAACTTCTGAGCTACTACGAAGCCATTGAGCAAGCCAGCGCCGACATGCTGTCCGCCGCACGCACCGGCAACTGGGACGAAGTCGTCAAGCTCGAGGGCGCTTGCGTGCTGCTGATCTCCCAGCTCAAGCATGCCGCTGCCGGTGAAAAACTGGCCCCCGAAGAGAACAAGCTGAAGACACGCATCATGCAGCGCATCCTGCTCAACGACGCCGAGATCCGCCATCTGGCCGAACCCTGGCTGGATGATCTGGACCAGGTGCTGTCCGGCAAGAGCAAGACCTTGCACTGAACACCGGCCCACGGTCTTTCAACGCGCCGCCCGGGAGCCTGCCAGACCCCCCGGGCGAAACCGCCCCTCCCGCATGAGCTCCACTCCGCCCCCCTCCACCTCGCCCGACTCGGCTGCCTCTGCCGACTCGGGCGATTTTCGTATCCAGTCCCCGGTCGAGATTCTCGGTCTGCTGCAGCGCCTGCAGCAGGAGCAGACCCCGCTGATCCTCAGCACACCGGAGGGCCTCAGCCTCTCCACCCGAGTCTGCGAACTCGATGCCGACAAGGGCCGATTGCTGCTGGACCGGCCCGCAGCCGCCAGCCCGCTGCCGAACCTGCTAGGCGCCCAGGAGCTGACAGCCGTGGCCTATCTGGACCAGATCCGCCTGCAGTTCGATCTGGAGGGGCTGATGCTTTTGCAAGCCGGCCCGCAAGCCAGCCAGGATGATCTGCTGCGCGCCAATCTGCCTCAGCAGCTCTACCGCTTCCAGCGCCGCCAGGCCTTTCGCGTGCGCCCGACCAGCCGCACGCCGCAAGCCCATGTCTGCGTGCCCGGCGCCGACGAGGCCAGCCCCATCACCCTCAGCCTGCGCGTGCTGGACCTGAGCCTCGGTGGCCTGGCCCTGCTGCTGCCGCCCGGGCCGGCTGCGCCGGCCACCGGCCAGCTGCTGCAGGCCGTGCGGGTGGAACTGGACCGGCACACCCGCCTGATGGTGGATCTGCGCCTGCAGCATGTGCGCCCGCAAGCCGACGGCAGCCGCCAGCTGGGCTTGACCTTCGAGAACCTCGACCCACTCGCCGAGCGTGATCTGCAACACTATGTGGAACAGGCGCAGAAGATGGCACGCCTGCTGCGCAAGGCCCAGGGCACACCATGAATCACAACAGCCGCCCGAACCTGCACCGCGGCTTCACCCTGCTCGAAGCGGCCGTGGTCATGGCCGTGCTGGCTGTGGTGATGGCCGTTGCCGTGCCCAATTACCGCAGCTTCATCCAGCGCCAGCAGCTGCGCGACGCGGCCAACAGCCTGCTGATGGACCTGCGCAACGCGCGCGAAATGAGCGTGTCCCAGCGCAGCCCGGTGTTCGTGAGCTTTCAGGCCGGGCCAGAGTGGTGCTGGGGCATCAGCCGCGACCACCCCTGCGACTGCGGCCCCACGGTGGCCGGCAGCAGCAAGTCCTTCGATCCAGCCACTGGGCGAGCCACCGCCTGCACACTGACCCGTAGCAAGGGGCGTGACTACCCCGATGTGCGAATGGATTCAGCCGTCGATGCCGAGTTTGAGCCAGCCCTGGGCCAGGCGCCGCGACATGGCGCCACGGCCTTCAGCACCGGCAAGGGCCAAGCCCTGCGCGTAGAACTCAACAGCATGGGGCGGGTGCAGGTGTGCGGGCCGGCAGCCCAGACGGCCTCGCCCTGCTGAAGGCCTTGGGCTTGGAGCGCAACGCGGGAAGCCTTGCGCAAGAAACAGCATCGAGTGCCGCGGGACGGGCGGAGCCTCAGCCCCCCCCTACCCCGTCAGACCTGCATGTTCATGATTTCCGAATAGGCGGACACCAGGCGGTTGCGGACCTGCAAGGTGGCTTGGAAACCGATCTGGGCCTTCTGCATGGCCACCATGGTCTCTTCCAGGCTGACGGTCGGGTTGTCCAGCTGCACCTCGCGCTGCAAGCGTGAGGCCTCGTTCTGCGAGCGGCTCACGCCTTGCATGGCCTGAGCCATGGCGTCGCCAAAACTGGCGCCGCCCATGGCCTTGGCCTTGGACAGCGGCTCGCCATTGATGTTCAGGCCAGCGCGCGCGGTGGCCTGGGCGAAATCAAAAGGTCTGAGCTTCAGTTCCATGACAAGGGACTCCATCCACGCCCCGTGGCCAAGGCGAAGCCAGAGCCGGAGCGATGGAGGGAACTGTAGGCCCGGACGCGCCGTCTGAAGGAGGGAACTGCGCTCGGTTCTTCGGCCTGTTCCAGGCTTTCTTGAGGGGGCAAATCCGAATAATTCAATGCATCGGCAATGCCTGTCGTCCGCCGTGAAAACCATCACGGATTGGCACCCGCCTCTTCACTTTCAGACCGACAGACCCGCCCTCCAGCCCGGCCCGACTCATGGACAACGCCCTCAGCCCCGCCGCCAACACCCTGCCCCTGGTGACACCCGAGCCTGCCAGCTTCGGTGCCCGCCTGGCAGCCTTGCCGGTGCGCAACAAGCTGATGATGGGCGGCGGCCTGGCCATGCTGGCCGCCGCCGTGCTGGCCATCACCCTGTGGTCCAACCAGGGCGACTACCGGCCGGTGTTCACCGGCTTGTCCGACAAGGACGGCGGCGCCGTCATCGCCCAGCTGGCCCAGCTGAACGTGCCCTACCGCCACGAACCCGGCGGCACCATCCTTGTGCCGGCGGCCCAGGTCTACGACGTGCGCATGAAGCTGGCCTCGGCCGGCCTGCCCAAGGGCAGCAGCGTGGGCTTCGAGCTGATGGACAAGAGCTCCATCGGCCAGACCCAATTCAACGAACGGCTGAACTTCCAGCGCGGCCTGGAAGGCGAACTGACCCGCACCATCACCGCCCTGGCCGATGTGGCCGATGCGCGCGTGCACCTGGCCATGCCGGAGCAGAACGGCTTCTTCCGCGAGCAGCAAAAGCCCAGCGCCTCGGTCATGCTGACCCTGCGCGGCGGCCGCTCGCTGGATCGCGCCCAGATCGCCGGCATCGTCCACCTGGTTTCGGCCAGCGTGCCGGGTCTGTCGGCCAAGGCCGTCAGCGTGCTGGATCAGACCGGAGCCCTGTTGTCCAACAGCCCGGAAGCCAGCAATGGCCTGGACAGCCAACAGCTGCAATACAAGCAGCAAATCGAATCGAACTTCAACAAGCGCATTTATGAGCTGCTGGAGCCAGTGGTGGGCCGCGGCAATCTGCGCGCCACGGTGACGGCCGATGTCGACTTCTCGCAGATCGAGAGCACGGCCGAAGAGTACAAGCCCAACCGCGGCCAAGGCGCCACCGCCGCGGTGCGCAGCGCCCAGACCAACGAGTCCATCAACGGCACGCCCGCGCCACCGACCGGCGTGCCCGGTGCCGCCGCCAACCAGCCGCAAGCCCCGGCCACCGCACCCATCGAAGGCGAAGCTGCGCCACTGCAGGCCGCCGGCGGTTCGCCCAGCAACAGCACCAAGCGCGACTCCATCACCAACTACGAGCTCGACAAGACCGTGCGCGTGGTGCGCAACGCCACCGGCAATGTGCGCCGCCTGAATGCGGCCGTGGTCATCAACCACCGCCCCAACACCGACCCCAAGTCCAAGGTTTCCAACATCCCGGTGCCGCAGGAAGAGCTGGACAAGCTGACCGCTCTGGTCAAGGAGACCATGGGCTTCAACCAGGAGCGTGGTGACTCGCTCAAGATCATCAGCGCGCCCTTCCTGCAAGACAAGCAAGAAGAGGTGGAACTGCCGCTGTGGAAGCAGCCCTTTGTGCTGGACCTGCTGCGCAGCGCTGCCGTGCCACTGGCCCTGGTGCTGGTGGCCCTGATTGCCGTGTTCGGCATGGTGCGCCCGGCCATCAAGGCCGCCAACCCGCCACCGCCGGAAGCCAGCGACACCGCCTCGCAGCTCAACGCCGTGGTCGACGACGAGAACGAACTGCCCGCCCTGGGCGCCGACGGCGGCCTGCCCGCCCTGAGCGGCCCGGTTGCTAACGAAAAACTTGAGCGTGCCCGTGCACTGGCCCGCGAGAACCCGATTGCCGTGGCCAACATCATGCGCAACTGGATCAACGGTGAAGTCGAGTGAGCCGGACCGGCCGCACGTCTCCCCCGCCATATTGACCAACGAGCCCGACCATGGATGACAAAGGAATCGAAGACGCTGCCATCTTGCTGATGTCTCTCGGCGAGGAGGAAGCGTCGGAAGTCTTCAAGCATCTGGCCCCGAAAGAGGTGCAGAAGCTGGGCGAGACCATTGCCAAGCTGAAAGTCGTGGGCCGCGACAAGGTCGAGCAGGTGCTGACCCGCTTCGACGCCGTGGCCGAAACCCAGAGCACCCTGGTCTCCGACACCGATGAATACGTGCGTCAGGTGCTGCGCAAGGCCCTGGGCGAAGACAAGGCCAATCTGCTGCTCGATCGCATCCTGCAAGGCAGCGATGTGTCCTCGATCGAAAGCCTGAAGTGGATGGACGCGGCCTCGGTGGCCGAGCTGCTGCGCAACGAACACCCGCAGATCATTGCCGCCATCCTGGCCCATCTGGACTTTGACCAGACCAGCTCGGTGCTCAAGGTCTTCACCGAGCGTCAGCGCAACGAGGTGCTGGTACGCATCGCCACCTTGGACGGCATCCAGCCCATGGCGCTGAAGGACCTGAACGAGGTCATGAGCCAGGTGCTGGCCGGCGGCGAGCGCATGAAGAAATCCAACCTCGGCGGCGTCAAGACCGCGGCCGAGATCATCAACATGCTGGGCTCCAGCGTGGAGGCTTCGGTGCTGGATTACATCCGCGAAGCCGATGCCGACCTGGCCCAGAAGATCATGGACAACATGTTCACCTTCGACGATCTGGACAAGATCGACGACAAAGGCATCCAGGCCGTGCTCAAGGAAGTGCAGAGCGAATCCCTGGTGGTGGCCCTCAAGGGCGCGAGCGCCGAGCTGCGCGAGAAGATCCTGCGCAATATGTCGAGCCGCGCGGCCGAAACCCTGCGCGAAGACCTGGAATCGCGCGGCCCGGTGCGCCTGTCCGAGGTGGAAGCCGAGCAGAAGGAAATGCTCAAGATCGTGCGCCGTCTGGTGGACGAAGGCACCATCGTGCTGGCTGGCGGCGGCGACGACCAATTCGTTTGAGGCGATTGAGTCATGACCCCTCGCCCGCCCCGCCAAGTGCCGCCGCCGCCGCGTGACCCGTCAGCGCCGCCGCGCACCAGCAGCTACAGCCGCTTCATTCCACGCGAGGAAGTGCAGAGCTTTGCCGCCTGGAACCCGGATGCCTTCCACGGCGCCGTGAACACCCAGCGCGCACCGATCAGCGCACCGGCCCCGGCCAACGCCCAGCCCGAGGTGGCCGAGCCCGCACCGCCACCGGAACCCGATCTGCAGGAGCTGCTGCACGCCGCCCGTCAAACCGGCTACCAGGACGGCTACCGCGACGGCATGGCCGCGCTCGATGCCTTCAAGAAAAGTTTTGCCCAGCAGATGAGCGCCCAGATCGGCCAGCTGGTGAGCAGCTTCGACGCCGATTTCCGCGCCCTGGAAGATGAGATGGCCCGCAGCCTGGCGCGCTGCGCCGTGGAGCTGGCCCGCCAGGTGGTGCGCAGCGAGATCACGCAGCGCCCGGAGCACATCGCCAAGGTGGCCCACGATGCCGTGGAAGCGCTGCAGCTCTCGGCCCGCCATGTGCGCGTGCGCGTCAATCCCAGCGACTACCCGCTGGTGCAGGAAGGCGCCGGCGAGGAGCTGCGCGCCCGCGATGCCCAGCTGCTGCCCGACCCCGAAGTACCGCGCGGCGGCTGCCGGGTCGATTCCGACAT
Source organism: Roseateles sp. GW835-FHT13E02 (assembly GCF_058794035.1). Classification (NCBI taxonomy): domain Bacteria; kingdom Pseudomonadati; phylum Pseudomonadota; class Betaproteobacteria; order Burkholderiales; family Sphaerotilaceae; genus Roseateles; species Roseateles sp. GW835-FHT13E02. Next base: position 43,852 of record NZ_JBXAGJ010000028.1, on the reverse strand, counting down.
CAGCAGCGTCGACGCCAGTCTGGCCGCCCGCTGGCAGCAGGCCGCCGCGGCCATGGGCCAGGCCTCGCTGTGGGAAGACCGCCGCAGCGGCCGCAACGATGCCGAGCCCACCCAGCCCACGCAGGAGGACCTGTGATGGAGCAGTACTACGGAACGCTGGCTGATGAGATCGAGGCCGAGCGCACCGACGACGAAGCCCAGGACGACAGCCCAGCCGCTGGCCGCCAAGGCCGCTGGCTGCAGTACCTGAGCAATCTGCAGGAGTTCGCCAGCAACAGCACGCCACTGGAATCGCAAGGCAAGCTGGTGCGTGTGGCCGGCCTGGTGCTGGAAGCCACGGGGGTCAAGGTGCCGGTGGGTTCGGTCTGCGAGATCCACATGCCCAGCTCCAGCGCCAACCCGCAACGCGGCCAGCGACCGGTCAAGGCTGAGGTGGTGGGCTTCTCGGGCGACCGCGCCTACCTGATGCCCACCGATGAAATCCAGGGGTTGTCCAGCGGCGCCATGGTCGTGCCGCGCGCCCTGCCCCTGATGGGCCCGCAGCTGGGCAAACCCCTGCATCCCTGGCGCCGCAACGAAGACCGTGGCCTGCACCTGCCCATGGGTCAGGGCCTGCTGGGCCGCGTGGTCGATTCGCACGGCCATCCGCTGGACCGCCGCGGCCCCCTGCAGATGACCCATGCCGAACCCATGGTGCGCCGCCCCATCAATGCCATGGATCGCGACCCGGTGCGCAGCGCCCTGGACACCGGCGTGCGCGCCATCAACACCATGCTGACCGTCGGCCGAGGCCAGCGCCTGGGCCTGTTCGCCGGCACCGGCGTCGGCAAATCGGTGCTGCTGGGCATGATGGCCCGCTACACGCAGGCCGATGTCATCGTCGTCGGCCTGATCGGCGAACGCGGCCGGGAAGTGAAGGAATTCATCGAGGACATCCTCGGCGAGGAAGGCCTGCAGCGCTCGGTCGTGGTGGCCGCGCCGGCCGATGCCCCGCCTCTGGTGCGCATGCAAGGTGCGCATTACGCCACGGCGATCGCCGAAAACTTCCGCGACCAAGGCCTGCACGTGCTGCTGCTGATGGACTCGCTGACCCGCTATGCCATGGCCCAACGCGAGATCGCCCTGGCCATTGGCGAGCCGCCGGCCACCAAGGGCTATCCGCCGAGCTGCTTCGCCAAGCTGCCCCAGCTGGTGGAACGCAGCGGCAACGGCCTGCCGGGCGAAGGCTCGATCACCGCCTTCTACACCGTGCTCAGCGAAGGCGACGACCAGCAAGACCCGATCGCCGACGCGGCGCGCGGGATTCTGGACGGCCACATAGTGCTGAGCCGCGAGCTGGCCGAGGCCGGCCATTACCCGGCCATCGACATCGAGCGCTCGATCTCGCGGGTGATGACCAATGTGGCGCCGCAAAGCCATATCGACGCCGCCCGCCGCTGCCGCCAGCTGCTCGCCAAATACAACAAGGCCCGCGACCTGATCCAGCTGGGTGCCTACGCGCCCGGGCATGACCACGAACTGGACCTGGCCGTGCGCCTGCACCCCGACATCAGCCGCCTGCTGCAGCAGGACATGCACAGCCCGGCCTTGCTGGCCGACAGCGTTCGCCAGCTGTCGGCCGTCATCAAGGACGCCTGAATTCTGCCGATACACCAGGGGTCCGCATCGGACCTCGTCGCTTTACCGAGGATCGCTACATGAGCAGCAGTTCCAGCAATCTCCAGGTCCTGAGCATCCTGCTCGAACGGGCCGAGGCCGAACGTGACGAGGGCCTGCGCCAGCTGCAAGACGCCCAGGCCCGCGCTCAGCGCGCGCGCGCCCAGCACGGCGATCTGGCCCAGTACCGCAACGACTACCAGCTGCGCTGGAGCCAGCAGTTCGCACGACAGGGCACGATGGACATCGTCGGCTGCTACCAGAACTTCGGCATGCGCCTGAACGACGCCATCACCAGCCAGAGCCACATTGCCGAGTTCGCTGACCAGCGCGTGCAAAACGCACGCGAACAGCTGCAAGCGCTGGAAATGCGCGTGGCCTCGGTGCGCAAGCTGCTGGAGCGCCGCCGTCTGGAAATCAGCCGCAGCGCGCAACGCCAGGAACAAAAGGCCACCGACGAGCAGGCCTCGCGCGCCGCCTACGCCAGCGCCAATCCCTTTGTGCGCCTGAGCGCCTGAGCCAGCTGCGCAAGCCAGGAGTGCCCCCATGTCCAGCCCTTTGAATGCCCAGCTGCTGGCCGCCCAGGACAGCGCCCGCGCGGCCGCGATGCGCCAGTCTGGCGCCTCGGCTCTACGTTTCACGCCCAGCGCCAGCAGCGAAGAAACCGCTCTGCAGTTCAAGCAGATGTTGAACAAGCTGGATGTGGCCGCCGCAGCGCCCAAGCCCACGGTCGCGGCTGCAGCAACGCCCACACCCTCAAGCCCGGCCCCGGCCAATCTGCGCCCGGCCACGCCCGAGCGCAGCGCCGAACGCCTGGCCGAACGCCGCAGCGAAACCCAAAGCCAGGAACAGAAGCTGGCCGCACGCCGCGCCCAGAATCAGTCCGGCGCCAAAGCCGCGGGCGCGGCCGAGCGCCAGGCTTTGAACGCACAGCCGCCCAGCAAAGCGGGCGGCACCGACAGCGGTGCCGATCTCGATCGCAGCAGCGCCAGCACCCGCAAGCCCACAGCCGATGAACGCAGCGGCGACACCGCTGCCGCCCCCAAAGCCCCAGCCACGGCCGAGCCCAGCACACCGCGCAGCGACACGCAGGCCTGGAACGGCCAAAGCCGCGAGCAGGCACAGCCTGAGGACGAAGCAGAAGACAGCGATTCCGACGCACTCGCCATCGAGGCCGCTCGCGGCGGCCGGCCCGGCGAGATGGGTGAACTCGACGCCACCACGACCCCCACAACGGCCCGCCCGGACGGCAGCCGCAGCCTGCGGCGCGACAGCATCCCCGGTGCCAGCGATCTCGGCAGCCGGCGCGCCAGCACCGTGGACCGCGCCCAGGCTCAGGTGTTCGGCAAGGACCTGAATGCCACGGGCGCCAGCCCAGCCGCCACAGGCGCGGCCGGCACGCTGCCCTTGGCCGGCAGCGAAGGCAGCAGCTTCGCCCGCATGCTTCAAGGCGCCAGCGGCTATCCGGATGCAAACAGCCCCACCCCCGCCGCCTTGACCGCAGCCCAGGCTGCCACAGGCCTGGATGCCCTGAGCCGCGGCCAGGCCGCCGACGCCACCGCCCAAACACCGGCCAACAGCGGCAGCGCCGAGAGCGCCCAATTGCATCTGCAGTCGCCTCTGCATGCCCCGGCCTTCGCTCCCGAGCTGGGCGCGAGACTCAGTGTGCTGGCCGCCAATGGCGTGCAAGAAGCCCAGCTCCACCTGAATCCGGCCGAGATGGGCCCGGTGCAGGTGCAAATCGTGCTGGAAGGCCAGCAGGCACAGATTTCCTTCCACGCCGAGCATGCCGAGACGCGCCAGATTCTGGAGCAAAGCCTGCCCGACTTGGCAGCCGCCCTGCGCGACAGCGGCCTGACGCTGAGCGGCGGCGGCGTGTTCCAGCAAGCCCGGGACCCTTCGGCCCAGACCGAAGCACGAGACGACAGCGGACGCGGCCACAAGGGCCGCGGCAACCGACTCGAGATGGGCGTGAGCAGCAGCGAAGCCAGCCTCTCTGGCCCGGCCGGCGGCACGCGACGCAGCCAAGGCGTGGTCGATCTGTACGCCTAGATGCAAGCCCATTCGGCAGCCCTGAAATGACGAACGCCGGTCGGCCTTTTCTCCCCTTGAGACAGGACAGCAGCATCAATAATCAGCTTCAACCCGAACCCTGGCCCCTGCGCCCGGGCGCGACTGCGCCACGGTGGTGGCCGGCTGTTTGAGCAAGAAAGTACACAGGAGTCCTCATGTCTACACCGGCCGCAGCGCCTGCCGATGCCCCCAAAGGCGGAGGCAACAAAAAACTGATCATCATCATCGCGGCCGTGCTCGTGCTGGTCCTGGGTGGCGGCGGTGCCGCCTTGCTCCTGATGAAAAAGAAGCCGCCCGCGGACGATGAGGAAGGTGGTGAAGCCGCCGCCCATCAGGAAGCCCCGGCCCACGCTGCGCCCAAGCCAGGCACACCGCCGGTGTTCGTGCCCCTGGACCCCTTCACCGTCAATCTGTCCGACAAGGATGTGGACCGCTTTGCCCAGGTCGGCATCACGCTGGAGGTGATCGACGCCAAGACCGCCGATCAGATCAAGGCCTACCTGCCCGCCATCCGCAGCAATGTGCTGATGGTGCTGTCACACAAAACATCGGCCGAGTTGCTGAGCCGCGAGGGCAAGGAAAAGCTGGCCCGCGAGGTTTTGCGTGAATCGGTGCGCCCCATGGGCATCGAGCTCGAGGACGAAGACGAGCACGAGGAAGAGGCCGCGCCGAAAAAGAAAAAGAAGAAGAAAAAGCCAGCCGTGGTCAGCCCGGTCACCCAGGTTTTGTTCTCCACCTTCATCGTCCAGTGAGCCCGCTGTTGAAGCAGATCGGTGATTCGCCATGAATCAGCAAATCCTCTCCCAAGACGAAGTTGATGCGCTACTGCAGGGCATCACCGGCGAGAGCCAGAAGCTCGACGCCGAGGAGGAGCAGGTTGGTGGCATCCGCGACTACAACCTGGCCAGCCAGGAACGGATCGTCCGTGGGCGCATGCCCACGATGGAAATCATCAACGAACGTTTCGCGCGCAACATCCGCGTCGGCCTGTTCAACTTCATCCGCAAGAGCCCGGAAGTGGCCATCGGGGGCATCAAGGTGCAGAAGTACAGCGCCTTCCTGCGCGAGATCGTGGTGCCGACCAACTTCAACATCGTCTCGGTCAAGCCGCTGCGCGGCTCGGGTCTGATCGTCTGCGACCCGACCTTGGTATTCGCCGTCATCGACTCGCTGTTCGGTGGCATCGGCAAGTTCCACGCCCGCATCGAAGGCCGCGATTTCTCGGCCACCGAGCAACGCGTGATCCTGCGCCTGGTCGAGGTCATCACGGCCGAATACCACAAGGCCTGGAAAGGCATCTATCCGCTGGAGCTGGAATACCAGCGCTCGGAAATGCAGCCCCAGTTCGCCAACATCGCCACCCCCAGCGAGATCGTGGTGTCGACCTCGTTCACGCTGGAGATCGGCGAGACCAGCGGCACGGTCTACTTCTGCATCCCCTACGCGACGCTGGAGCCGATCCGTGACGTGCTGTACTCGACCACAGTGGGCGACTCGACCGAGCCCGACCGCCGCTGGGTCAATCTGCTCAAGCACCAGATCCAGGCCGCGCAGGTCGAACTGGTGGCCGAGCTGGGCACGGCGCCGGCCACGGTGGAGCAACTGCTGGCCTTCAAGCCGGGTGACTTCATCGAGCTGGACCTGGAAACCATGATCAAGGCCAAGATCGACGGCGTGCCGATTTACGACTGCCACTACGGCACCTCGAATGGCAAGTACGCGATCAAAGTGGAACAAATGCTGACCAGCCCTGACCAGGGTTGGCTGGGAGCACGCAATGTCACCTGATACCCCTTCCGCCGAAGAACAAGACGCCATGGCCGCCGAATGGGCGGCGGCCCTGGCGGAATCCAAACCGGCCGAAGTCGCCGAAGAAGTGTCCCAGCCCAGCGAGCAGGTCGCGCCGGCCAGCTTCGCCAATTTCTCGCCCTCGCCCAACAATCTGCCCAGCGGCGACATCAACATGATCCTGGACATCCCCGTCCAGCTGACCGTGGAACTGGGCCGCACCCGCATTCCGATCAAGAACATCCTGCAGCTGGCGCAGGGCTCGGTGGTGGAATTGGACGCCCTGGCGGGTGAGCCGATGGACGTGCTGGTGAACGGTTACCTGATCGCACAGGGTGAGGTGGTGGTCGTGAACGACAAGTTTGGTATTCGCCTGACCGACATCGTCACACCCTCGGAGCGCATGCGCCGTCTATCCAAGGCCTGACCGCGAGGTCCTTTCTCCAGGTCCATTCACAAGGCCCGAGCGTACCCACACGCAAAAGCCTGAGTTCCCGGGGCAAGACCCGGCACTTCAGGGCGCATCGCCGCCCTGGCTTGGCCCACAATCGGGCACATGAACTCCTCACCCCTGCTGCCCCTGCTCTGGTTTCTGGCCATTCTGTGCCTGATTCCCCTGGCCCTGTGGCTGCTCAAGCGCACGCCTCTGGGCGGCGCGGGCAGCCAGACTCACGGCGCCATGCGCCTGGTCGCGCAACTGCCCATCGCGCCCAATCAACGCCTGCTGACGGTGGAAGTCGGCCAAGGCGACGACCGCCGCTGGCTGGTGCTGGGGGTGACGGGCCAACAGATCAACACCTTGCATGTGATGCCGCCGCAGGCCGAAGCCCCGAGTGGCGCGGGCCTGGCGCCCTTTGCTAACGGCAGCTTCGCGCAGCAGCTGGGCGCGCGCCTGCGCGGCCAGACGCCAGCCCATGTCGAGGACAAATCTGCCGGAGGCCGCGATGCGAGCTGAAGCCTGGCTGGGCCGAGCTGCCTTGCTGAGCACCGGTCTGCTGCTGTCTGCCGGCGCCTGGGCCCAGAGCAGCACCCCGCCGGCCACAATCCCTTTGCTGCTGGGCCAGGGCGCCAATGGCGGCAGCTTCTCGGTGCCCATCCAGACCCTGCTGTTCTTCACGGCGCTGGGCTTTCTGCCCGCGGTGCTCTTGATGATGACGGGCTTCACCCGCATCGTCATCGTGCTTTCGCTGATGCGTCAGGCCCTGGGCACCCAGGCCGCGCCGCCGAATCAGGTGATCGTCGGCCTGTCGCTGTTCCTGACCTTCTTCGTCATGAGCCCGACCTTGGACAAGGTCTACGCCGAAGCCTGGCAGCCGTACAGCACCGGCGCCCTGCCCTTCGAGGAAGCCATCAAGCGGGCCGAGCCGCCGATGCGCAGCTTCATGCTCAAACAGACCCGCCAGGCCGATGTCTCGCTGTTTGCCCGCCTGGCCAAGCTCGATGACAGCGTCAAGGCCGAGGATGTGCCCTTCAAGGTCCTGGTGCCGGCCTTTGTGACCAGCGAGCTGAAGAGCGCCTTCCAGATCGCCTTCCTAATCTTCATCCCCTTCCTGGTGATCGACATGATCGTCAGCAGCGTGCTGATGAGCCTGGGCATGATGATGCTGTCGCCGGTGCTGGTGGCCCTTCCCTTCAAGCTCATGCTCTTCGTTCTGGCCGATGGCTGGAACCTCTTGCTCGGCTCGCTGGCCGCATCGTTCGTCACCTGAAGCCCCGGAGCCCTCAACGCATGGACGCACAACAAGTCTTCACCTTCGGCCAGCAAGGCCTCTATGTCCTGATGCTGGTGTCGGCGCCGGTGCTGCTGACCGTGCTCGCCGTCGGCGTGCTGGTCAGCGTGTTTCAGGCCGCCACGCAGATCAATGAATCGACCTTGAGTTTTGTGCCCAAGGTGCTGGCGGCCGTGCTGGTGCTGTCCATCACCGGGCCCTGGATGGTGACCACCCTGGTCGAGTACATCCAGCGCACGCTGAAAACCATTCCGCAAGTGGTCAGCTGATGTTTTCCGTCACGGAGGCGCAGCTGCTGGCGTGGTTGAACCCGCTGCTGTGGCCCTTCGTCCGCACCCTGGCGCTGTTTGCCGGCATGCCGGTGTTCAGCCAGCGCAATGTGCCGGCGCGGGTCAAGGTCGGCCTGGCGCTCTTCATCTCGCTGGCGGCCCAGCCCTCGCTGCCGGTCATGCCACTGACCCCGCTGGATTCCTTGCCCATGCTCCTGCTGCTGCTGGCTCAGCAGATGTTGATCGGGCTGTCCATGGGGTTTGCGGTTCGCTTGGTGTTCGCCTCGCTGGAGTTCGCGGGGGAATTGATCGGCCTGCAGATGGGCCTGAACTATGCGGGCTTCTTCGATCCCGCCACGGGCAGCCAGGGCACGGCCAGTGCGCGCTTTTTCGGCAGCATGGTGGCCTTTCTGTTCATCGCCATCAACGGACATCTGCTGTTGATCAATGCCTTGATCCAGAGCTTTCAGGTCTTCCCGGTCGGTGATGAGCCCTTCCACTTCTTGCGCGTGGCCAAGCCTCAGGTCTGGGGCGCCGAGATCTTCCGCATCGGCCTGTGGATTGCCCTGCCCTTGATCACGATGCTGATGTTCGTGAATCTGGTACTGGGTGTGATCTCGCGCGTGGCGCCGCAGATCGGTGTGTTCTCGGTTGGCTTCCCGCTGACCGTGAGCATTGGGCTGATCGGCATGGTCGCCACCCTGCCCTTGATGCAAACGCCTTTCACCGTGGCGCTGGAGCGCTTGCTGGCAGCCTTCACTTGAAGGCGCTGGTGCCCGGGACGGGACTCGAACCCGTAAGACCGCGAGGTCGGCGGATTTTAAGTCCGCTGCGTCTACCAATTTCACCACCCGGGCGGCGGCATCATCCTGGCTGGGCATTATCTACCGCAGCCGATACAGCCCCGAGCATGGCGCCACAGGGCGAGACTGAAAGCAAAAAGGGAAGCCAGCGGCTTCCCTTTTGCATATTTGGAGCGGGTAACGAGGCTCGAACTCGTGACCTCAACCTTGGCAAGGTTGCGCTCTACCAACTGAGCTACACCCGCAT
>NZ_JBXAGJ010000028.1:0-35188 GCF_058794035.1 Roseateles sp. GW835-FHT13E02 | reverse complement strand
TGGAGCGGGTAACGAGGCTCGAACTCGTGACCTCAACCTTGGCAAGGTTGCGCTCTACCAACTGAGCTACACCCGCATATGCACATCAAATTTTGGAGGCGCGATCCAGAGTCGAACTGGACTAACCGGATTTGCAATCCGGGGCATAACCGCTTTGCTATCGCGCCAAACTCTTCTTCCTTTAATCAGCAGAAACCGAGATTTCAGCTGATTAAAAAAGGGAAGCCGGGGCCTCCCTTTTTGCGAATCGCCTCATGCAAGCATGAGTGGATTCTTATATTTCTGGAGCGGGTAACGAGGCTCGAACTCGTGACCTCAACCTTGGCAAGGTTGCGCTCTACCAACTGAGCTACACCCGCATCGCTTGCTACTTCAACATCTTGCTGATTTTGCTGTTTCCAGCTGCATCACCAACATGTCGAAGCGCAGATTCTAAACCAAATTTTTGCTGTTATGCAAGCCCCCTGCCCGATCCGGAGAAACGAGCGGGGAGACGACTTCGCAGTGTCAGTGCGTGGCCGCAGGCGCGGCCACCACCGGCTCGGTCTTGGCCGCAGCCGCCGGTTCATCATCGGGCAGCGGCACGGGCATGGATTCCAGCGCCACTTCCAGCACCCGATCGATCCAACGCACCGGCACGATTTCGAGCTGGTTCTTGACGTTCTCGGGGATGTCTTGCAAGTCCTTGACGTTCTCTTCCGGGATCATCACGGTCTTGATGCCGCCACGATGAGCCGCCAGCAGCTTCTCTTTCAAGCCGCCGATGGCCGTGACTTCACCGCGCAAGGTGATCTCACCGGTCATCGCCACATCGGCACGCACGGGGATGCCCGTCAGGGCCGAGACAAAGGCAGTGGTCATGGCGGCACCCGCGCTCGGGCCGTCCTTGGGCGTGGCGCCGTCGGGCACGTGGACGTGCACATCGCGCTTCTCGAACAGCTCGTCCTTGATGCCCAACAGGCGGGCGCGTGAGCGCACCACCGTACGGGCCGCCTCGACGGATTCCTTCATCACATCGCCCAGCGAACCGGTGCGGATGATGTTGCCCTTGCCCGGCATGGCCGTGGCTTCGATGGTCAGCAGATCGCCGCCCACCTCGGTCCAGGCCAGTCCGACCACCTGGCCAACCTGGTTCTTCTTCTCGGCGCGGCCGAAGTCGTACTTGCGCACGCCCAGGAAGTCGTGGAGGTTGTCCTCGGTCACCACCGCCTTGCCCTCGATGGTCTTGAGCGTCAGGCCCTTCACCACCTTGCGGCAGATCTTGGAGACTTCGCGTTCCAGCGAACGCACACCGGCTTCACGGGTGTAGTAACGGATGATGCCGCGAATGGCGGACTCGGTGACTTCCATCTCCTCGTCCTTGACGCCATTGTTCTTGCTCTGCTTGGGCAGCAGATAGCGCTGGGCGATGTTGACCTTCTCGTCCTCGGTGTAACCCGAGAGGCGGATCACTTCCATCCGGTCCAACAGCGCCGGCGGGATGTTCATCGAGTTGGAGGTGGCGATGAACATCACATCGGACAGGTCGAAGTCGACCTCGACGTAGTGATCACCGAAGGTGTGGTTCTGCTCCGGGTCCAGCACTTCGAGCAGGGCCGAAGACGGATCGCCGCGGAAGTCCATGCCCAGCTTGTCGATCTCGTCGAGCAGGAAAAGCGGGTTGCGTGTGCCGACCTTGGACAGGCTTTGTAGCACCTTGCCCGGCATGGAGCCGATGTAGGTGCGGCGGTGGCCACGAATCTCAGCTTCATCCCGCACGCCACCCAGAGCCATGCGCACGAACTTCCGGCCGGTGGCACGCGCCACCGATTGACCCAACGAGGTCTTGCCGACACCCGGAGGGCCCACCAGGCACAGGATGGGCGCCTTGACCTTGTCCACACGCTGCTGCACGGCGAGGTACTCGACGATGCGGTCCTTGACCTTGTCCAGGCCGTAATGGTCTTCGTTCAGCACGTCGACGGCATTGGACAGATCGAACTTGATCTTGGTCTTCTTGCTCCAGGGCAGATTGACCAGGGTCTCGATGTAGTTGCGCACCACCGTGGCCTCGGCCGACATGGGCGACATCAGCTTGAGCTTCTTCAGCTCGGCGTCGGCCTTTTTGCGCGCTTCCTTGGGCATGCGGGCGGCCTGGATCTTCTTGTCCAGCTCTTCCAGATCGGCGCCCTCTTCGCCGTCGCCGAGTTCCTTCTGAATGGCCTTGACCTGCTCGTTCAGGTAGTACTCGCGCTGGCTCTTCTCCATCTGGCGCTTGACGCGGCCACGGATGCGCTTTTCCACCTGCAGGATGTCGACCTCATGCTCGAGCAGATCGAGCAGGGTTTCCAGGCGCTTGCTGACCTCGGCCAGGTCCAGCACCGACTGCTTGGCGTCGAGCTTGAGCGGCAGATGGGCGGCGATGGTGTCGGCCAGGCGGCCGGCGTCGTCGATGCCGCCGATCGAGGTCAGGATCTCGGGCGGGATCTTCTTGTTCAGCTTGACGTACTGGTCGAACTGCTGCGTGACCGCGCGGCGCAGGGCCTCGACCTCGGGCTTGGGGTCGGTCTCGGGCGGGATGGGCAGCACCTCGGCCACGAAATGCTCTTCACCGTCGGTGATCGAGGTGGTGGTGGCGCGCTGCAGGCCTTCGACCAGCACCTTCACCGTGCCGTCGGGCAGCTTGAGCATTTGCAGGATGCTGGAGACGCAACCGACTTCGAACATATCGTCCGACTTGGGCTCGTCCTTGCCGGCAGCCTTCTGGGCCACCAGCATGATCTGGCGACCTGCTTCCATCGCGGCTTCGAGGGCCTTGATGGACTTGGGGCGACCCACGAAGAGCGGAATCACCATATGCGGGAACACGACCACATCGCGCAGCGGCAGCAGCGGCAGGGTGATGGGTTCCGCAGGCAAAACAGGATGACCGGACATGAAAACCTCTCTTTCTCAAACCCAGATGCGGTCTGAGGGCTGTATTGCAAGATGCCCGGGGGCATGGAACTGGCGGCATTTCACCGCCAGTTCATTTGTCTTCATTCGACCTCAGGCGCTGGCCTTGGCCTGCTCGCGATACACCAGCAAGGGCTTGGCGGCTTCGTCAATGTTGTGCTCGTCCAGCACCACCTTGGCCACGCCGTCCAGGGCTGGCAGCTCGAACATGGTGTCGATCAGCGAGAGCTCCATGATGGAGCGCAGACCACGGGCACCGATCTTGCGCGCCAGTGCCTTGCGGGCAATGGCCGTCAGGGCCGAGGGGCGAACTTCCAGCTCGACGCCGTCCATGGCGAACAGCTGCTGGTACTGCTTGACCAGCGCGTTCTTGGGCTCGGTCAGGATCTGCACCAAGGCGTCTTCGGTCAGCTCGCCCAGGGTGGCCACCACCGGCAGACGTCCAACCAGCTCGGGAATGATGCCGAACTTGATCAGATCTTCGGGCTCCACCTCGCGGAACAACTCAGCCGCGCGGCGGTCGGTCTTGCTCTGCACCGAAGCGCCGAAGCCGATGCCGGACTTTTCCGAACGGTTCTGGATAACCTTCTCCAGGCCATCGAAGGCGCCGCCGCAGATGAACAGGATGTTGGTCGTGTCGATCTGCAGGAAGTCCTGATTCGGGTGCTTGCGGCCACCTTGCGGCGGCACCGAAGCCATGGTGCCCTCGACCAGCTTCAGCAAAGCCTGCTGCACGCCCTCGCCCGACACATCGCGGGTGATGGAGGGGTTGTCGGCCTTGCGGCTGATCTTGTCGATTTCGTCGATGTAGACGATGCCGCGCTGGGCGCGCTCGACGTCGTAATTGCAGTTCTGCAGCAGCTTCTGGATGATGTTCTCGACATCCTCGCCCACATAACCCGCTTCGGTCAGCGTGGTGGCGTCGGCGATGACGAAGGGCACATTCAGCAAGCGCGCCAGGGTCTGAGCCAGCAAGGTCTTGCCGGAGCCGGTGGGGCCGATCAAGAGGATGTTGCTCTTGGACAGCTCGACCGTGTCCTTGGTGCCGGCCATATGGCGCAGGCGCTTGTAATGGTTGTAGACCGCGACCGACAAGGTGCGCTTGGCGACGTCCTGGCCAATCACGTACTGATCGAGGCTGGCCTTGATCTCGCTGGGCACCGGCAGATCAGACTTGCTGGCGCGCGCCTGCGGCGTGTCGGCCGGCACTTCGTCGCGGACGATGTCATTGCAGAGCTCGATGCACTCGTCGCAAATGAACACCGATGGGCCAGCGATCAGCTTCTTCACCTCATGCTGGCTTTTGCCGCAGAAGGAGCAGTACAGGACTTTTTCGCTGGAATTGCCTTTTTTCTCGGCCATGGATCTGCTTGTCTTTCAGGCGTGAATGCCTGCAGTGATGATAGTTCAAACGGACAAGGGGCCCTTTTCTGGATAAGGGCCCCCTCCTGCCGTCAATTGGGCCTGGATTCAGGCCGCCAGCGAGCGGATGCTCAGGCGCGCTTTTCCACCACCTGGTCGATCAGGCCATAGGCCTGCGCTTCAGCGGCGGACATGTAGTAGTCGCGCTCGGTGTCGTTCTGGATCTTCTCCAGGCTCTGTCCCGAACGCTCGGCCAGGATGCGGTTGAGCTGCTCGCGGGTCTTGAGGATCTCGCGGGCGTGGATCTCGATGTCGGTGGCCTGGCCCTGCGTGCCGCCCAGCGGCTGGTGGATCATGACCTTGGCATTCGGCAGCGCCATGCGCTTGCCCTTGGCCCCTGCGGCCAGCAGGAAGGCGCCCATGCTAGCGGCCATGCCCATGCACAGGGTCGACACCTGGGGCTTGATGAACTGCATGGTGTCGTAGATGGACATGCCGGCCGAGACGCTGCCGCCGGGCGAGTTGATGTAGAGGAAGATGTCCTTGTCGGGGTTCTCGCTCTCGAGGAACAGCATCTGTGCGACGACCAAGTTGGCCACGGCATCGTTCACCGGGCCGACCAGGAAGATGATGCGCTCGCGCAGCAGGCGGCTGTAGATGTCGTAGGCGCGCTCACCGCGACCCGATTGTTCGATGACGATGGGCACCATGCCCAGGTTGTTGATTTCCAGCGCGCTCATGGATGTTCTTCCTCAGAAAAATGGGCTTGATGACCGAACGACTTGCTTGCACCGACTAGGTATGGGGACTGATTATGTGGCCGCAAGAGAAAGCCTGAAAAAATGAAAAAAGGCGCCGGCCTTGCGGTACGGCGCCTCTCAGGCTGCGGGCAGCCGACGAGATCAGTTGCCGGCGGTGGCCATCAGTTCATCGAAGGGCAGGGTCTTGTCGCTGACCTTGGCCTTGGACAGCACGAAATCGGTGACGTTGTTTTCAACGACCACGGCTTCCACTTCGGCCAGACGGTTGCGATCGCTCAGGTACCAACGCACCACTTCAGCGGGCTTTTCGTAGCTCTGGGCCAGCTCTTCGATGTGCGCTTGCAGCTGCTCGGGCTTGGCTTGCAGATTGTTGGCGCGCACCAGCTCGGCCACCACCAGACCCAGGCGCACGCGGCGCTCGGCTTGGGGCTTGAAGATTTCTTCGGGGATCGGCGCCTTGTCGGCATCCTTCACGCCACGCTTCTTCAGGTCTTCGCGGGCTGCGGCCACCAGGCGCTCGGCTTCGCCGGCCACCAGGGCGTTGGGCACGTCGAGTTCGGCGCTGGCGACCAGAGCTTCCATCACGGCGCCCTTGTTGCGAGCCAGCACACGGAACTTCACTTCGCGCTCAAGGTTCTTCTTGATGTCAGCGCGCAGGCCGTCAACCGACGCTTCACCAATGCCCAGGGACTTGGCGAAGGCTTCGTTCACTTCCGGCAGGTGCTGGGTTTCGATCTTCTTGACCGTCACCAGGAAGTCGGCTTCCTTGCCGGCCACGTCCTTGCCGTGATAGTCCTCGGGGAAGGCCAGGGGGAAAGTCTTGGACTCGCCCACCTTCATGCCGCGCACGGCCTTCTCGAAAGCTTCCAGCATCTGGCCTTCGCCGATGATGAATTGGAAACCGTCGGCCTTGCCACCAGCGAAGGGCTCGCCGTCCAGCTTGCCTTCGAAGTCGATGGTGACGCGGTCGCCATCGGCTGCGGCTTCAGCGGCGGCGCGCTGAGCGAAGGTGCGACGCTGCTTGCGCAGGATGTCGACGGTCTTGTCGATCGCTTCTTCGGTCACTTCGCTGGCGACGCGCTCGATGTCGGCGGCCGACAGATCACCCAGCTTGACCTCCGGGTAGACCTCGAAGGTGGCGTCGAAGGCCATCTGGCCTTCGGGCGACTCTTCCTTCTGGGCGATCTTCGGTGCGCCGGCGACGCGCAGCTGCGCTTCGTTGGCGGCGGCCGAGAAGGCCTCGCCCAGCTTGTCGTTCATGACTTCGTACTGGACGGAGTAGCCATAACGCTGAGCGACCACGCTCATCGGCACCTTGCCGGGGCGGAAGCCATCGGCCTTGACGGTGCGGGCCAGTTTCTTGAGACGGTTCTCGACTTCGCTGTTGATGTCAGCGGCCGCCAGCGTGAGCGTGATGCGGCGTTCGAGCTTTTCGAGGGTTTCGACGGTGACAGCCATTTTTGACTCAGTACAAACAAAGTTATCTGGTGCGCGGGGCCGGACTCGAACCGGCACGCCGGTGAAGGCGTCAGGACCTAAACCTGGTGCGTCTACCAATTTCGCCACCCGCGCTAAGTGGATTCAAGCCTGCTTGGCCCGGCCCCCTCTCAGGAACCCTGCCTCGCAAGCCTGTGGCATTTCGGCAAACCGTGGATTGTAGCCAATTGGAGGGCCAAAAATTGGCCCCAAGGAAAACCCCCGGTGCGCCCCGCTGCGCGAGACCGCGCGCGCAGGGTCAAGCGCCGCGCTTGCGAGGCAGAAAGCGCCCCGCAAGCGGCGGCCCGATCACCGCCACCATCACAGGCGCGAGTTCAACAGCTGGTCGGCGCTGAGCTGCGAGGGCGGCAGCTGCGAATGCCCTTCTTCCGGCCGGCGCACGCGGAACCAGGCCGCGTACATGGCCGGCAGCGCCAGCAGGGTCAGGGCGGTGGCGACGATCAGTCCGCCCATGATGGCCACGGCCATCGGCCCCCAGAACACGCTGCGCGACAACGGCACCATGGCCAGCACGGCGGCCGCCGCGGTCAGCACGATGGGCCGGAAACGCCGCACCGCCGACTCGACGATGGCGTTCCAGGCCGGCACACCGCGGGCCCGGTCCTGCTCGATCTGGTCGATCAAGATGACCGAGTTGCGCATGATCATGCCCATCAGCGCGATCACACCGAGCAGGGCCACGAAGCCGAACGGCTTGTCCAGGATCAGCAGCGCCGCCGCCACACCGGCAATGCCCAGCGGCCCGGTCAGGAACACCAGCATGGAGCGCGAGAAGCTCTGCAGCTGCAGCATCAGCAGGGTGAAGGTGATGAACAGCATCACCGGCACGCCGGCCGCGATCGAGCCCTGGCCCTTGCTGCTTTCCTCCACGGCGCCAGCGACAGAGATGCTGTAGCCCGGCGGCATCTTGGCCTGCAACGCCTGCAGCTGCGGCCAAATCTGGGCGCTGACCGTGGCGCCCTGCATGCCCTCGGTCACATCGCCCTGCACGGTCACCGCATAGCTGCGACCCTGGCGCGCCAGCACGCCGGGCTCCCAGGCAAAGCCGACCTTGGCAATCTGCGTCAGCGGCACCGAGCGGCCGGTGCCGGTCATGACGTATGCATTGCCGATGTCGGTGATGGCGTTGCGCTCTTCCTGTGGCGGGCGCAGCACGATGTCCACCAGCTTGTCGCCCTCGCGGTACTGGCCGATGGTGGTGCCGGAGAACATGGTGCGCGAAGCCTGCGCCAGGCTCTGGCTGGTGACGCCGAGCGCGCGGGCCTTGTCCTGGTCGACATCGAGCTTGAGCACCTTGATGGACTCGCGCCAGTTGTCGTTGACGCCGCGCATATGCGGGTTGGCGCGAACAATCTCCTTGGCCTGATCGGCCCAGTAGCGCACCTGCTCGACCTTCTCGCCGGAGACGCGGAACTGCACCGGATACGCCACCGGCGGCCCGTTGGGCAGCAGCTTGACACGGGCGCGCACCTCGGGGAACTCCGCCGCCAGCAGCTCGGGCAGGCGCTTGCGCAAGGCCTCGCGCTCCTTCATGCCCTTGGGCAGGACGATGGCCTGGCTGACCGCCGGATCGGGGAATACCACGTCCATGGGCAGGTAGAAGCGCGGCACGCCCGAACCGATCCAGGTGCTGACCGTCGAGACCCCCTCCTCTTTCAGCATGCGCGCCTCGAAACGCTCCGCCACGGCGCGGCTTTGCTGGATGGTCGAGCCCTCGGGCAAGGTCATGTCGACCAGGATTTCGGGCCGGCTGGAATCCGGGAAGAACTGCTGCTGCACCCGGGTCATGCCCAGCAGGCCGAGTGCGAACACCAGCACGGTGGCACCAATCGTCAGCCAGCGGTGCTGCACGCACCAACCCACGGCCGCGCGGAAGCGGCTGTAGAAGGGCGTGTCGAACATCTCGTGCGCCTGCCCCTCCTTGGCCGCATGGGTGTGCAGGAGCAGCGCGCCCAGGTAGGGCACGAAGTAGACCGACACAAACCAGGAAATCATCAACGCCGCCGCGGTGACGGCGAAGATGGCAAAGGTGTACTCGCCGGTCACCGACTTGGCCAGGCCAATCGGCAAAAAGCCCACCGCCGTGATCAGCGTGCCGGTCAGCATGGGCATGGCCGTCGCGTCGTAGGCGAAGGTGGCGGCGTACATCTTGTCGTAGCCCTCCTCCAGCTTGCGCACCATCATCTCGACGGCAATGATGGCGTCGTCCACCAGCAGGCCCAGGGCGATGATGAGCGAGCCCAGCGAAATCTTGTGCAGGCCCACGCTCCAATAGAACATGGTCACAAAAGTGATGGCCAGCACCAGCGGGATGGTGATCGCCACCACCAGGCCCGGCCAGATGTCCACACGCAGCGGCCGTGTGTGCAGGCCCAGGGCGATGAAGCTGACGGCCAGCACGATCACCACCGCCTCCAGCAGCACCTGCACGAACTCGTTGACCGAGCGGGTCACCGCCTGCGGCTGGTCCTGCACCTGCACCAGCTCGATGCCGGCCGGCAGGGTTTTGCGAATGGCGGCCGTGGCCTTTTGCAAGGCCTTGCCCATGGCGATGATGTCGCCGCCCTTGCCCATGGACACGCCCAGGGCGATCACATCCTTGCCCTGATGGCGCACCATCACGGCCGGTGGGTCGGCATAGCCGCGGCGCACCTCGGCGATGTCCGAGAGGCGCAAATTGCTGGCCTGGCCGGTCACCGGATTGATGGCGCGGATGGCGAAGTCCTTGAGCGCTTCCACCGAATTGAACTGGCCGCCGATGCGGATCTGCAAATTGCCGGCACCGGCATTGAGCACGCCGCCACCCTCGACCGCGTTCTGCGCACCGAGCTGGTTGATCACCTGACCGAAGTCCAGGCCCAGATTGGCCAGTCGCTTCTGCGAGACCTCGATGAAGACCTTCTCGGGCTGAGCACCGAAGGTCTCGACCTTGGTCACATCGGGCACACGCAGCAGCTGCGAACGCACGCGCTCGGCGTGCTCGCGCAGTTCCTCCGGCGAAAAGCCATCGGCCGAGAGCGCAAAGATGGAGCCGTAGACATCGCCGAACTCGTCGTTGAAGAAAGGCCCGTACACGCCTTGCGGCAAGGTGCCCTTCATATCGCCCAGGCGCTTGCGCACCTGGTACCAGACCTCGGGCACATCCTTGGCGGCCGAATCGTCCTTGAGCTGGAACACCGTCAGCGATTCACCGGGCTTGGTGCTGCTGAGGATCTTGTCGCCCAGCGGCACTTCCTGCAGGGTCTTCTCGATCTTGTCGGTCACCTGCTCGGCCATCTGCTGGGCGGTGGCGCCCGGCCAGAAGGCCTGCACCACCATCACCCGGAAGGTGAAGGGCGGGTCCTCATCCTGGCCCAGCTGGAAATAGGCGGCAAAGCCCATGACCATGAGCACGATCATCAGGTAGCGGGTCAGCGCCGGGTGCTCCAGCGCCCAGCGTGACATATTGAAAGAATGGCGGCCGGCAGCCGCGGGCGCGTGGGGCTCGTGAAGGCTCATGCAGCGTGCTCCGGATCAGCGCGAAGCCGCGGCAGATGCTGCGGCAGGCAGCGCCTGCTCGTAGCGCTTGACCTTCTGGCCGGCCTTGAGCACATGCACACCGGCCACCACCACCTCCTGGCCCGGTTTCAGGCCCGCAGCCACCACCACCTCATTGCCGTCGGCGCCGCCGACCTGCACCGGCTGCTGCTTGACCGTCATCGTGCCCGGCTCCAGCACCCAGACCGAAGTCTGGCCCTGGGTCTGCAAGACCGCCGACAGCGGCAGCTTGATCACCTCGGCCACCCGCGGCGAGCTCAGCAGCACGGCCGCGGTCTGGCCGATGCGCGCATCGAGCTTGCCGGCATCGGCCTTGATCTGGAAGGTGCGAGTCACCGGATCGGTGGCGGCCGACACCTCGCGCAGGCTCAGCGCATGGCTGGGTGCGGCGTCCGCGGCGCCGGGCTTGATCTCGCTCCACAGACGCACCGTCAAGCCGCCGGGCAGACCGGCCGCCTCACGCAGGCGGCCGAGCTGGTCCTCGGGCACCGAGAACACCACATCGCGCGGTCCGTCATGCGCCAGCTGCAGCACCGGCGTGCCGGCGCCGACCACCATACCGGGCTCGGCAAACACGGCCGTCACCACGCCGGCCGCATCGGCGGTCAGCTGGGCATAGGCCACCTGGTTGTTCTGAGCCTCGAACTGGGTGCGGGCCTGCTCCAGCTGGGCTTGCGCGGCCTTGAAAGCCAGGTCGCGGCGCTCCAGCTCGGCGGCGCTGATGAAGCCCTGCTGCTGCAGCTCGATGAAGCGCTTGAGCTCGGCGCCCAATTGATCGCGGTTGGCGCGAGCGGCTTGCAAACCGGCCTTGGCCGCCTGCTGACCGAGCACCAGATCCTGCGGGTCGATCACCGCGAGCACCTGGCCGGCCTGCACCCGATCGCCGACATTGACCTTGCGGCTGAGCACCTTGCCACCGACACGGAAAGACAGACGGGACTCCACCCGGGCGCGAACCTCGGCGGCGTACTCATGAACCTGGCCGCTCGAGGCCGATTGCAGGGTCAGGGTGCGCACGGCCCGCTCGGGCTCGGGGGCGGCCTCCTGCTTGCCACAGGCACCCAGCAAGGCCACGAGCGGAAAAACAAGGGCGAGCGCAGAAAGCTGGCGGGCACGGCGGGTGACGGTGTGGGGCATGAATGACCTCGAATCGTGCTTCACCGCTGCGCGGTCGCTGGAGTCAGCGCCGCGACTTGCCGGTGAGCGTGGAGCAGAAAAACCTGGGCCTGACCGGCCAGAATCGCCGTTACTGACCAACCGGTCAGCAATGTATTCAAGCGATTCGGCACTGTCAAACCAGTGAAAACGGCGCATTGCAGGCTTGTCTTGCCGCTGACAAGCCTGAACGCACCCACAATCCTGGCCGTGAGCATAGAACACTACGAAAACTTTCCTGTTGCTTCCTGGCTGTGCCCGCCGCATTTGCGGCCGGCTGTGGCCGCGATCTATCACTTCGCCCGCTGCGCCGACGATCTGGCCGATGAGGGTCTGGTCAGCACCGAGCAGCGCCAGCAGGACCTGCAGGCCTACCGTGCCGACCTGAACGCCGTGCTGGCCGGCCGGCCCGATTCCGGCCGCTGGCACACCACCGTTTTCGCCGGCCTGGCCCGGGTCCTGCCCCAATATCGGCTGCCCGCGCCCTTGCTGAATGATTTGATCTCGGCCTTCGAGCAGGATCTGGTCAAGACCTCCTACTGCGATCGCACGGAATTGCTGGACTACTGCCGCCGCTCGGCCAACCCGGTCGGCCGCTTGCTGCTGCATCTCTACGGCATCGACGATGCCCAGGCCTTGCAACGCTCGGACGCCATCTGCAGCAGCCTGCAACTGATCAATTTCTGGCAGGACTTCAGCCGCGACGGCCCGCGCGGCCGGCTCTACGTGACCGAGAGCGATTTGCAGCGCCACGGGCTCAGCGGCGCCGACATCCTGGCCTGCCGAGACAGCGCCTCGGCGCGGCGCCTGATCGCCGAGCTGTGCGACTGGGCCGAGGCCTTGATGCAGCAGGGTGCGCCCCTGGTGCACCAGATTCCCGGGCGGGCCGGCTGGGAGTTGCGGGCGGTGGTACAAGGCGGCCTGCGCATTCTTGCGAAAATCCGCGCCATGCATCACGCCAGTCTTCTTCACCGCCCGGCCATTGGGCCATTTGACGCCCCGGCCCTGCTCTGGGCCTGCCTGCGCATGGGTCGCAGCCGCACACTGCAACAAGCCGCCACGGCCGAACTGCGGCTGAGCGCCGCACAAGCCGAGGGCCGTCTGTGAGCCCGGAACAGTATGTGCAGGACAAGGCCGCCAAGAGCGGCTCGAGTTTCTATTACGCCTTTCTCTTTCTGCCGCCCGAGCGGCGTGCGGCCATCACGGCCTTCTATGCCTTCTGCCGCGAGGTGGACGATGTGGTGGACGAGATCGAGGACCTGGGCGTGGCCTCGACCAAGCTGGCCTGGTGGCGCAAGGAGGCGAGCCAGGCCTTCGCCGGCCAGCCCCAGCATCCGGTGATGAAGGCCTTGATGCCGCATTGCGCGGCATTCGACATCCAGCTTGAGCACCTGAACGCCGTCATCGAGGGCTGCCAGATGGATCTGGAGCAAACCCGTTACCTCGACTACCCCGGCCTGCAGCGCTACTGCCATCTGGTGGCCGGCGTGGTGGGCGAGGTGGCGTCCGGCATCTTCGGTCGCAGCCAGCCCGAAACCATTGCCTACGCCCACAAGCTGGGCCAGGCCATGCAGCTGACCAACATCATCCGCGACGTCGGCGATGACGCGCGCCGTGGGCGCATCTACCTGCCGATCTCGGAGCTGCAGCAGTTCGATGTCAAGGCGCACGAGATCCTGCTGCGCAAAAAGCCCTGGGGCTACAGCGAGCGCTTCACCGCCTTGATGAAGTTCCAGGCGGCACGCGCCCACCAGCTCTACGACGAGGCCTTTGCCCTGCTGCCCGAGGCCGACCGCAAGGCGCAGAAGCCCGGCCTGATGATGGCCAATATCTACCGCGCCCTGCTGCGCGAGATCGAGGCCGAGAACTTCCGCGTGCTGGAGCAGCGCATCTCGCTGACGCCGCTGCGCAAGCTCTGGCTGGCCATGCGCACCAACTGGCTGGGCCGCTGATGCCGGCAAAAGCGCGCGGCCTGCGCGTGGCCGTGATCGGCGGCGGCTGGGCCGGTCTCGCTGCTGCGGTGCGCGCCTGCGAGGCCGGCCACCAGCTTGAGCTGTTCGACATGGCCGGCCAGCTCGGCGGCCGCGCGCGCAGCCTGCCGCCCGACGAAGCCGGCCTGCGTCTGGACAATGGCCAGCACATCCTGATCGGCGCCTACCGGCGCAGCCTGGCGCTGATGCGCCACCTGGGCCTCTCTCCTGAGGCCGCCCTGCTGCGCCTGCCCCTGCGTCTGCGCTACCCCGGGCATGAAGGCCTGCGACTGCCGCCCGGCGCGGCCCTGCCCGCCTTTGTGCGCGGCGTGCTGGCCTGCAGGCGCTGGCCCTGGTCGGCGCGGCTGGGCCTGCTGCTCGGCGCGACCGGCTGGCTGCTGCGCGGCTTTCGCTGCGCGCCCGGGCTCAGCGTGGCCGAGCTCTGCCAAAACCTGCCGCAGCCCGTCAAAGACGAGCTGATCGATCCGCTCTGTGTCGCGGCGCTCAACACCCCGGCCGCGCAGGCCAGCGCCAGCGTCTTCCTGCGCGTGCTGCACGACGCCCTGTTCAACGGCCCCGGCAGCTCGGACCTGCTGCTGCCGCGCCGGCCGCTGAGCGAGCTGCTGGCCGAGCCGGCGCAGGCGTGGCTGCTGGGCCAGGGCGCCGTGCTGCGGCTCAGCCAACGGGTGCAATCGCTGACCCGCAGCGCCGAAGGTGGCTGGCAGGTCGATGGCCAGGCCTTTGACCGCGTCATCCTCGCCTGCAGCGCCGCCGAGGCTGCCCGATTGACCGCCAGCTTAAGCGCCCCGCTGGCGCCGGCCTGGAGCGCCCAAGCCGCCGCCCTGCACTACCAGCCCATCATCACGGTGTACCTGCAGCACCCCGGCCCCGCCTGGCCCGCGCCCATGCTGGCCTTGCAGGAAGGGCCGCAGGCGCCGGCCCAGTTTGCCTTCGACCTGGGGCAGCTCAGCGCCGAGGCCGCCGGCCGCTCGGCCTGGGTGATCAGCGGGGCCGCGCCCTGGGTCGAGCGCGGGCTGGACGCAGCCGCGGAAGCCGTGCGACAGCAGGCCCAACAAGAGCTGGGCTGGCCCGAGGCGCCAACCTTGATCCGCGTGCTGGCCGAGAAACGCGCGACCTTTGCCTGCACCCCGGGGCTGCAGCGCCCGCCCGCGGCCATCGCTCCCGGCTTGTGGGCGGCAGGCGACTATGTCGAGGGCCCCTACCCGGCCACGCTCGAGGGCGCAGTCATGGCGGGGGAGTTTGCGGCTGCGAATCTATAGCCCGGTCGCCGCTTCCTTGCCTCAAAAAAGGCGGTGCAAACGGCGCCACAGGGCTAGAAAGGCGGCGCAAACGGCGCCGCCAGAGGCTCACCCACAAACACCCCCTGCCCCGGCCAGGCCACGCTGTGCCAGTAGGCCTCCAGCGCACTCAAACCCTGGGCATAGCTGAGCAGCAGGATTTGTGGATGCGGGAACTTCTGCAGGTGGTTGCAGGGCTCGCTGACGGTGCCGTAGCTGGCCGTGGCGCCCGACTCCAACCAGTCGAGTGCGCTCATCTGCTCCTGCGGGCTGTTGCGCTCCAGCAGACCGCCGAACGAGGTCAGGTGATCGGCCAGCGCGCCGGGCAGCCAATCGATGCGGTCCAAGCCCTCCACCCGGGCCAAGCCGGTCACCATCAACAAGGCGCGAGGCAGGCGCGCGGGCAAGGCCTCGCTGGACTCGCGCCGCGCCTCCAGGCCCAGGGCCCGGATGCTGCTGGCCGGCGGGAACAGGACCGAGCGCACGCTGCGCGCCGCATCGGGCGTGCTGACGAAATAGGCCTGGGCCGGCACGAAGGATGGCAGGCTGTGATCGGCAGCGATGCCTCGCTCGATCAAGGCCTGGGCGCTCTCGACCGATCGGGCGGCCAGCAGCATGGAGGGGCGCAGGCCCAGATCGCTGAAGGGCTTGCGACCTGAGTAGTTGAAGTACGGCGACGGCCGGCTCGGCGCGCAGCTCTGCTTGCAGATCTCAGGCTGGAAACCCAGGGCCAGGGCCGAGGTGATGGAGTTGCATTCCACGGCATAGGGCTGGGTCCAGGCCAGGGCCAGGCCTTGCACCTGGGGGCCCATGCGCTGGCGCACGGTGGCCTGCAAAGCCTCGAATTCGGGCAGGCTCAAGCTCGCACGCACAGGGAGCTGCACGCGCAGGATCTGCGCCTCGGGGATGCCGCGCCGGCGCGCGTAGTACTCACCCACCGCCACGGAATAGGGATCCTTGCTGTTGATCAAAAGGCCCAGGTCGGCCGCGGTCAAGCGGCCTTGCAGCTTGGGCAGACGCAGCCAGCTCGGGGCCGGAGCGGCCCGCGCAGGCGCGCTGGCTGCCGAGTTGGCACTCGAAGACGCGGATGAGCTGCCCGCCGCGCTGGATGCCGGCTGCTGCGGCCCGGCTGCCGGTGGCGCCTCGGTCAGCGCCGCGGCGGGATCGATGAGCGCCTGAGCCTGCACTGCCAGCGCCAGCGACATGCCGGCGGCTGCCAAGCCCAGCCATTGCACGATGCGAATTGCCGGCGCTGTTGCGCGGGCGAAACCATGTCGTGAGCTGAATCTATTTTTCGCAATGCAAAACAAGCCGAAACCTCGCACAATCTGCGCATGAAGAACAAAGAAGCTCAAACGCCTGCCATCCAGGTGCTGGAGCGCACGTTTGCGCTGCTCGATGTGCTGGCCAGCCACCAGGACCCGGTCTCGCTGAAGGAAATCGCCGAGACCACCGGCCTGCACCCCTCGACCGCGCACCGCATTCTCAACGACCTGGCCATCGGCCGCTTTGTCGATCGGCCCGAAGCCGGCAGCTACCGCCTGGGCATGCGCATGCTGGAGCTGGGCAATCTGGTCAAGGCGCGGCTCGATGTCCGCGATGCCGCCCTGGGCCCCATGCGCGAGCTGCACAAGTTCACCCACCAGCCGGTCAATCTCTCGGTGCGCCAGGGCGATGAGATCGTCTACATCGAGCGCACCTACAGCGAACGCTCGGGCATGCAGGTGGTGCGCGCCGTCGGCGGACGTGCCCCGCTGCACCTGACTTCGGTGGGCAAGCTCTTTCTGGCCAGCGACGACCCGACACGGGTGCGCGCCTACGCCACCCGCACCGGCCTGGCCGGCCACACCCGCAACAGCCTGACCGAGATTGGCGCCCTGGAGCGCGAACTGGCCATCATCCGCCAGCGCGGCCTGTCGCGCGACGACGAAGAGCTGGAGCTGGGCGTGCGCTGCATGGCCGCCGGCATCTACGACGACCAGGCCAAGCTGGTGGCCGGCCTGTCCATCTCGGCCCCGGCCGACCGGCTGGAAGAAAGCTGGCTGGCGCGGCTCAAGGAAACTGCCGCGCAGATCTCGGCCTCTTTGGGCTACCGCGGCTGAAGCCTCAGGCTTGCTTGCATCAGGTCGACAGGCAATAAAAAAACGCGCTCGAGGAGCGCGTTTTTCATGGCTGAAGCGGAGCCCGCTCAGATCGTCGGTTTGGCGTGCACCGCCGCAGTGGCGCTGGGGTTGCTGCTGATCCATTTGCGAACGCGCTCGGCGTCGGCGATTCGGGTGTATTTGCCGGTCGAATCCAAGAAGACCATGATCAGCTTGCGGCCGGCCATGCGAGCCTGCATGACCAGGCAACGGCCCGCCTCATTGATGAAGCCGGTCTTCTGCAGGCCGATATCCCAGGCCGGGTTGCTGACCAGGGCATTGGTGCTGTGGAACTGCAGCTGGCGACGGCCCAGGGCGACCTGGTATTCCTTGGAGGTGGACAGTTCGCGCAGCAGGGGCACCTCGTGCGCCACTTTCACCAGTGCCGCCAGATCCTTGGCGCTGGACTGGTTGCGGCTGGACAGGCCGGTGGGCTCGACATAGTGCGTGTCCGTCATGCCCAGGGATTGAGCCTTGTGGTTCATGGCGGCCACAAAGGAGGCCAGACCGCCGGGGTAATTGCGACCCAGCGCATTGGCGGCGCGGTTTTCCGAGGACATCAGGGCCAGATGCATCATCTCGCCCCGGGTCAGCGTGGCGCCGACGGTCAGGCGCGAACGGGTGTACTTCTCCGAGTCGATGTCTTCCTCGGTGATGGTCAGCTTCTCGTCCATGGACTGGCCGGCTTCCACCACCACCAAGGCTGTCATCAGCTTGGTGATCGAGGCGATGGGCAGCACGGCCTGCGAGTTCTTGGCGAACAGGACTTCGTTGGTGTCTTGGTCGAGCACCAGCGCGACGCTGGACTTGAGCTTGAGCGAGTCCTCAACCGCGTGCAGGCCGTAAAGCTGACCAAACGTCGGCTTGGCCGCCACCTCAACTGCTGCCGCTGCGCCAAGCGCCACTGCGGTCTTGCCGGCCTTGGACTTCACCGAAGTACGGCCACTCGCCTTGACCGTCGATTTGGCTTGCGCGGCGCGGGCCGCTTTGCTCAGGTGCGTGCTGCGCGCGGCAGGCTTGGCGGCGCGGGCATTCTTGGCCACCGGGGCCTTGTTCGAGCTGGCGGCCTCGGCCACCGGTGCGGCGCCGAGAAAACCGGCCATGACCAGCGCCAGGCTGGCAGACAGGTGCGTCAACTGCTTCGAGAAATTGTTCTTCAAACTGGGCCCCCAACAACTGTCGGCAGTGTAGGTGAAAGGAAAAATACAGGCAAGATCAATCGCTTAGCGCAGACTCTTAAAGCTGGAGAAAGCCGTCAAAACAGCCTTCTCCAGCCAGCTGGCGCGCCGCCGAAAGGCCCCGGGGCCGCGGGCCTCAGCGACCGATCAGCCCTGCGCCGCGACCCGCTCGGTCTTGCTTTGCAGCTTGTTCAGCGCGCTCAAATATGCCTTGGCCGAGGCGACCACGATATCGGGATCGGCCCCCACGCCATTGACCACGCGACCGGCATGCTGCAAGCGCACCGTCACCTCGCCTTGCGATTCTGTGCTGCCGCTGGTGATGGCATTGACCGAATAGAGCAGCATCTCGGCGCCACTTTGGACGGTGGATTCGATGGCGCGTAGAACCGCATCCACCGGCCCGTTGCCGCTGCTCTCGGCCCGGTGCTCTTGCGCGCCGACCGCAAACACCACACTGGCGTGCGGCTGCTCGCCCATCTCGGAGCGCTGCGACAGCGCCACCAGGCGGTAGTGCTCCTGGTCCGAGCTGACCGACTCGTCCATCACCAGGGCGATGATGTCCTCATCGAAGATCTCGTTCTTGCGGTCGGCCAGATCCTTGAAGCGCACAAAGGCGGCATTGACCTCGGCCTCGGACTCGAGCGCGATGCCCAACTCTTGCAGGCGCTGCTTGAAGGCATTGCGGCCACTCAGCTTGCCGAGCACGATCTTGTTGGCGCTCCAACCCACATCTTCGGCGCGCATGATTTCGTAGGTGTCACGTGCCTTGAGCACGCCGTCCTGGTGGATGCCGGAGGCATGGGCAAAAGCATTGGCGCCCACCACCGCCTTGTTGGGCTGCACCACAAAGCCGGTGGTCTGCGAGACCAGTCGCGAGGCGGCGACGATGTGGGAGGCGTCGATATTGCAATCGAGGCCGAAGTAGTCGCGACGGGTCTTGACGGCCATCACCACTTCTTCCAGCGAGCAATTGCCCGCACGCTCGCCCAGGCCGTTGATGGTGCATTCGATCTGACGCGCGCCGCCGATCTTCACGCCGGCCAGGGAATTGGCCACGGCCATGCCCAGGTCGTTGTGGCAGTGCACGGACCAGATCGCCTGATCCGAGTTGGGCACGCGCTCGCGCAGGGTCTTGATGAAGTTGCCGTAGAGCTCCGGGATGGCATAGCCCACGGTGTCCGGGATGTTAATGGTGCGGGCGCCTTCCTTGATCACCGCTTCGATCACGCGGGCCAGGAAATCCGGATCGGAGCGGTAACCGTCTTCCGGCGAGAACTCCACATCACCGGTCACATTGCGGGCAAAGCGCACGGCCTGGATCGCCTGCTCCAGCACCTGCTCACGAGTCATGCGCAGCTTCTTCTCCATATGGAGCTCGCTGGTGGCGATGAAGGTGTGGATGCGCGAGCGCGCCGCGCCCTTGAGCGCCTCGGCCGCACGGGCGATGTCGCGATCGTTGGCGCGGGCGAGCGAGCAGATGGTGCTTTCGCGCACAGCGTCGGCAATCGCCTTGACCGCCTCGAAATCACCGTTCGAGGAGGCCGCAAAGCCCGCCTCGATCACATCGACCTTGAGCCGCTCGAGCTGACGCGCAATGCGTAGCTTTTCGTCCTTCGTCATCGAGGCGCCGGGCGATTGCTCGCCGTCGCGCAAGGTGGTGTCGAAGATGATCAGCTGGTCAGCCATGAGGGTCTCCAAGTGGCTCGGGTTGAGGGACAGAAAAACAAAACGGCCCGCGAAGCAGATGCTTGGCGGGCCGGTGATGTGCGAGGAAACTGGTGTGTAACGACGTGCGCGATCAGCGGGCCCGGGGCTCGATGGCTAGTAGCAGCAGTGCGGATGCGGAGGTCGACAACATGGACTTGAATATAGCACGCGAAATGCACGCCAAAGCGCGAGCGCTTCAGTCGTGCAAGCCCTTTTCATCAGGCTCGTCGGTCGATGTGGCAATCACGCTGACCGGCTTGCCCTTCATGCGCTTGTAGCCGTAGACCACATAGCCCGAGAGGCCGTAGGCGCAGAACAAGCCAAAGAGCACGCGCGGCGGGTCGATGTTGATAACGGCAATCCCCAGCGCAATCGCCACGATCACAATGAAGGGCACCGAGCGCTTGAAGCTCACATCCTTGAAGCTGTAGAACGGCGCATTGGTCACCATGGTCAGGCCCGCGTACAACGTGAAGCCAAACGCTACCCAGGCGAGCGAAGGCGTGCTGTGGATGGCCTTGAAGCCGGCGTCATCCACCACCCAGACCAGGCCCATCACCAGGGCCGCGGCAGCCGGGCTGGGCACACCCTGGAAGAAGCGCTTGTCCACCACCGCGATATTGGTGTTGAAGCGCGCCAGACGCAGGGCGGCACCGGCGATGTAGACGAAAGCCGCGAACCAGCCCCACTTGCCCAAGCCAGACAAGGCCCAGATGTACATGATCAGCGCCGGCGCGGCGCCGAAGGAGACCATGTCGGAGAGGCTGTCCATCTGCTCGCCGAAGGTGCTCTGCGTGTTGGTCATGCGCGCCACACGGCCGTCCAGGCTGTCCAGCACCATGGCCGCAAAAATGCCGTAGGCCGATTGCTCGAAGCGGCCATTCATGGCCATCACGATGGCGTAAAAGCCGCTGAACAGGGCCGCCAGGGTGAAGAGATTGGGCAGGATGTAGATGCCCTTGCGGCGCCGACGCACCGGCTCGTGCGCCTCGATGTCCTCATCGTCAGGCAGGGCTGCGGGCAGTGGATTCTTGGGATCGGTCATGGGGCGCAAGGATACAACAGGGGCTCCAAAGAAAAAGCCGCGAACAGGTCGCGGCTTTGCTGCTTGGAGCACTCAGCCAGTCCACACGAGATGTGGACTGGCCTTCGGATGGCGTCGGACAGCGCTCAAGCGCTGTCCTCGGTCCCTCCTCAGTTCTTGCTCTGATCGACCAGGCGGTTCTTCTTGATCCAGGGCATCATGGCGCGCAGCTTCTCGCCCACTTGCTCGATCGGATGCTCGGCGGTCAGGCGGCGACGGCTCAGCAGGGTCGGTGCGCCGGCCTTGTTTTCCAGGATGAAGCTCTTGGCGTACTCGCCGGTCTGGATGTCTTTCAGGCACTGACGCATGGCGTTCTTGGTTGCCTCGGTCACCACGCGCGGGCCGGTCACGTACTCGCCGTACTCGGCATTGTTGGAGATCGAGTAGTTCATGTTGGCGATACCGCCTTCATAAATCAGGTCAACGATCAGCTTCAGCTCGTGCAGGCACTCGAAGTAGGCCATCTCGGGCGCGTAGCCGGCTTCGGTCAGGGTTTCAAAGCCGGCCTTGATCAGCTCCACGGCACCGCCGCACAACACGGCTTGTTCGCCGAACAGATCGGTCTCGGTCTCTTCGCGGAAGTTGGTCTCGATGATGCCGGCCTTGCCGCCACCGTTGGCGGAGGCATAGCTCAGGGCCAGATCGCGGGCGCGGCCGGTCTTGTCGGCGTACACAGCGATCA
This sequence comes from Roseateles sp. GW835-FHT13E02, assembly GCF_058794035.1. Lineage (NCBI taxonomy): Bacteria > Pseudomonadati > Pseudomonadota > Betaproteobacteria > Burkholderiales > Sphaerotilaceae > Roseateles > Roseateles sp. GW835-FHT13E02. Next base: position 13,879 of record NZ_JBXAGJ010000028.1, on the reverse strand, counting down.
GGTGGGGCACGCCGCCACCCTGGGTGTAGGTGCCGCGCACGGTGTGGCCAGGGGCCTTGGGCGCAACCATCCAGACATCCAGATCAGCGCGCGGCGTGACCTGGCCGTAGTGCACATTGAAGCCGTGAGCGAAGGCCAGCGAAGCGCCGGGCTTGATATTAGGCTCGACCTCGTTCTTGTAGACCTCGGCGATCTGCTCGTCGGGCAGCAGGATCATGACCACATCGGCAGCCTTCACAGCCTCGGCAATTTCGGCCACCTTCAGGCCGGCATTCTCGGCCTTGGCCCAGGACGCGCCGCTGCGGCGCAGACCGACGGTGACCTTGACGCCGCTGTCGTTCAGATTTTGCGCATGGGCATGGCCTTGTGAGCCGTAGCCGATGATGGTGACGTTCTTGCCCTTGATGAGGCTGAGGTCGGCGTCCTTGTCATAAAAAACGTTCATGTCGGTCTCCAGAAAAATTCAGTGAATCGGTCGAAAAAGAAGGGGTGGGTACTGCCAGAAGGATCTGATGAACTGGGGCGTCATCAAAGGCGCAGAATGCGCTCGCCGCGGCCGATGCCGCTGGTGCCGGTGCGCACCGTTTCCAGAATGGAGGCGCGGTCGATCGCACCGATGAAGGCATCGAGCTTGCTGGCATCGCCAGTCAGCTCGATGGTGTAGGTCTTCTCGGTCACATCGATGATGCGGCCGCGGAAGATGTCGGCGGTGCGCTTCATCTCTTCGCGCTCCTTGCCGACCGCGCGCACCTTGATGAGCATGAGCTCGCGCTCGGTGTAATTGCCTTCGGTCAGGTCCACGACCTTGACCACTTCGATCAGGCGGTTCAGGTGCTTGGTGATCTGCTCGATCACCTCGTCCGAACCGGTGGTGACGATGGTCATGCGCGACAAGGATGCATCCTCGGTCGGCGCCACGGTCAGGCTCTCGATGTTGTAGCCACGGGCGGAGAACAAGGCGACGACGCGCGACAGCGCGCCCGGCTCGTTCTCGATGAGCAGTGCAATGATGTGTTTCATGGGTGTGGTCTCGTCCTTCGCGCTCTTCAAACCGGCGGCGGTAACCGACGGCTCTTGGCCACGCTCTTCGATGGAGGGAAACAGGTGCGAGGCTTGGGCGGAGTGCTGCGAGCGGGGCCTCTGGCAGCAGCGCGGTAACGCTGGCGCCCAGGCCCTGCCCTCAGGCACTCACAGGTCCTCGGACCCCAGGCGCATTTCCGAAATGCCCTTGCCCGCCTGGACCATGGGCCAGACGTTCTCGGTCGGATCGGTGCGGATGTCGAGAAAGACCGTGCGATCCTTCAGGCGCATGGCTTCACGCAGCGCGCCTTCGACATCACCGGGCTTCTCGACCAGCAGGCCGACATGGCCATAGGCCTCGGCCAGCTTGACGAAATCAGGCAGCGCTTCCATGTAGCTGTGGGAGTAGCGCTTGCCATAGTCGAGCTCCTGCCACTGCCGCACCATGCCGAGGTAGCGGTTGTTCAAGGCGACGATCTTGACCGGCGTCTTGTACTGCTGGCAGGTGGACAGCTCCTGGATGCACATTTGGATGCTGCCCTCGCCGGTGACGCAGAACACGTCCGATTCCGGCTTGGCCAGCTTGATGCCCATGGCGTAGGGCAGGCCCACACCCATGGTGCCGAGGCCGCCGGAGTTGATCCAGCGGCGCGGTTCTTCGAAGCGGTAGAACTGGGCCGCCCACATCTGGTGCTGCCCCACATCTGAGGTGATGTAGGCATCGCGGTCTTTGGTCAGGTTCCACAAGGTCTCGACCACCATCTGCGGCTTGATCACCTCGGTGGACGGCTTGTAGGCCAGGCATTCGCGGCGACGCCATTCGTTGATCTGGCTCCACCAGGCATTGATGGAGGCCGAATCGGGCTTGGCCTGTGCTTCCTTGATCTGGAAGATCAGCTCTTGCAGCACGTCCTTGACGTCACCGACGATGGGGATGTCCACGCGCACACGCTTGGAGATCGAGGACGGGTCGATGTCCACATGGATGATCTTGCGCTCGACCTGGGCGAAGTGCTTGGGGTTGCCGATCACCCGGTCATCGAAACGAGCGCCCACGGCCAGCAGCACATCGCAGTGCTGCATGGTCATATTGGCTTCGTAGGTGCCGTGCATGCCCAGCATGCCCAGGAATTTGGGGTCACTCGCGGGAATGGCGCCCAGGCCCATCAAGGTGTTGGTGCAGGGGTAGCCCAGCAGATTGACCAGCTCACGCAGCTCGGCCGAGGACTCGCCCAGGATGACGCCGCCACCCGAGTAGATGTAGGGGCGTTTGGCCTGCAGCAAGAGCTGCACGGCCTTGCGGATCTGGCCCGAGTGGCCCTTGCGCGCCGGGTTGTAGGAGCGCATCTCCACATGCTTGGGGTACTCGAAGGCAGCGCCCAGCTTGGCCATGGAGACATCCTTGGGGATGTCCACCACCACCGGGCCGGGCCGGCCGGTGCGGGCGATGTGGAAGGCTTTCTTCATCGTCATGGCCAGATCGCGCACATCCTTGACCAGGAAGTTGTGCTTGACGATGGGCCGGGTGATGCCGACGGTGTCGCATTCCTGGAAGGCGTCCAGGCCGATCGCCGGCGTGGGCACTTGGCCGGTCACGATCACCATGGGGATCGAGTCCATATAGGCCGTGGCAATGCCGGTGATGGCATTGGTCACACCCGGACCCGAGGTCACCAGTGCCACGCCGACATCGCCGGTGGCGCGGGCATAGCCGTCAGCGGCATGCACGGCAGCCTGCTCATGGCGAACCAGAACGTGTTGGATGGTTTCCTGTTTGTACAGTGCGTCGTAGATGTACAGCACTGCGCCGCCGGGATAGCCCCAAAGGAATTGAACACCTTCGGCCTGCAGGCAACGAACCAGGATCTCGGAACCGTTGAGGTCCGACGAGGAGGGAGAGGGGTTTGAGGAGTGAGGCTGCGCACGACCATCCGAGGCCGCAACGCGCTTGACTTCCGCGCTAGACATGTCCATTTCGAACCTTTGTGAATTTCTCTAACGAAAAACCATCGGTGTCCCTTCTCGCACCCTTGTGAGGTGGACTCGGAACCTGCGCGATCAAAAAACTTGGCACCCGGGTCGGGCAAGCCAGTCTGAGACCAGTGACTTCATTGTGCGAAGCAGCATTATGCACCGACTCGGGTGCGCCTCCCTCGACTTGCTCGCCTAGAACGGCGCTCTGGCGCCACGCAATGCGATACTTCGCGCTGTTTTGCCAGTCCGGGCTTGCCGCCCTCCTCCTCCTTGGCCACCGACAAAGAACTCAACGATTTCCTGCGCAGCGTCGACCAACGCGCGTTCAAACGCACCGCCTACATGGTGCGTGACGACGATGCCGCGCTGGACATCGTGCAAGACGCCATGATCCGCCTGGCCGAAAAGTACTTCGACCGCCCGGCGGCCGAACTGCCCATGCTGTTCCAGCGCATCCTGTCCAACGCGACCATGGATTACTTCCGGCGCAAGAAGGTGCGCAACGGGGTGATGCAAAACATGTCGGACTTCGAAGGCAGCGACGACGACGGCGATTTCGACCTGCTCGAAATGCTGGAAGGCCAGGAGGGCGCGCTGGGCGCCTTGAGCGCGGCCGACGAGGTGTCGCGGGCCCAGATCTTGCAGGTCATTGATGCGGAAGTGGCGGAGCTGCCGGCGCGTCAACGGGAAGCCTTCCTGCTGCGTTACTGGGAGGAACTGGATGTCGCGGAGACCGCCAGCGTCATGGGATGCTCGGAAGGCAGTGTTAAAACTCACTGCTCCCGAGCCACGCATGCATTGGCAAAATCGCTGAAGGCCAAGGGAATCACACTATGAACACGTCGAAGCACTCACAGTTTGCGCAAGAGCTGGACGCCCGCGTGGCACGTTTCGGCCTGCGCGTGGCCGCTGGCCTGAGCGAACGCAACCAGGCCTTGCCGGCCGATGTTTCCGAACGCCTGCGTTTCGCCCGCGAGCAGGCCCTGCTCAAGGCGCGCAGCGCCCGCGCCGCCCAGAGCGAACTCGCGCCCAGCACCCAGCTGGTGCGCAACGGCGCCAGCTTGGCCCTGTTCGGGGGCAAAGGGTCGCCGCGCTGGCTGAAGTTCGCCTCGCTGATGCCGCTGTTCATGCTGGTTCTTGGCCTGGCACTGATTCAGCATGGTCAGTTCTACGAGCAAATTCTGGCCGCTGCCGAAGTGGACACGGCCTTGCTGGCCGACAACCTGCCCCCTTCGGCTTACAGCGACCCAGGTTTCTCTGAATTCTTGAGCGACGAGCAAGACTGACGGATGCGCACCATTGCCCCCTCGAAAGGCGCGTCCATCCGGTCCGACCTCTCCACGACTTTCTGCGGCGGGCTCGCTGCCGCTTTGCTGAGCCTGGTCACGTCGACAGCCTTGGCACAGATTCCGGCGCCGGTCAGCGAAGCCGCCAGCGTGCCGGGCGCAAGCGCTCCTGCGGCCAGCGCCGTGCCACCGCCCAAAGCTCTGCCCCCGGCCACCGCCGCTTCGGCGGTCAAGCGAGCGCCCGCTCCTATCCTCGGTGCCGGGACGGCCTTGCTCCCTCCGAACTGGACGGCCTTGAGCGCGGCGCAAAAGAAGATCTTGGCCCCGCTCGAACGCGATTGGGACGGTCTGGACACCGGCCGCAAAAGCAAATGGCTGGAAGTGGCACAACGCTTTCCCGGCCTGCCAGCGGAAGAGCAAGCGCGCATGCAAGAGCGTATGCGTGATTGGACGCGACTCAGCGCCGGCGAGCGCCAGCAAGCGCGAGCCGGCTTCCAAGCCGCCGCCCAGCAATTGAATCCAGGTGACCGCCAGGCCAAATGGGAGGCCTACCAGGCTCTGCCGCCGGAGAAGCGCCAGCAACTTGCGGACAAGGCAGCCAAGAAGCAGGCGCCGAAGAAGGTCGGCGTTCCGGCTGCAGCCGCCATCGCAAGCCAGACCAAATCCAATCTTGTGCCAGCCCTGCCCAAGAGCTTGCCTGTCAAGCCGGTGGCCCCTTCTGTGCTGCAAGCAAAACCGGGGGTCAGCACGGTGCTGATCACACAGCATGCGCTGCGCCCCAGCCACCAGCGCGCGGGCCAAACCAAAGTGTGGGCCGACCCCAGCTTGGTCGACAGCAAGACCTTGCTGCCCAAGCGGCGCCCGGCTTCGGCCGCACCTGCGGCCGCAACGGCTTCCGCCCCTCTCCCAGCGAGCACTGCCGCTTCCGCCCCCTGATCCATGAGCGACTCTGATTCCCTGACACCCGCGCCGGCGCGGGCGCCCGGCTTGGCGCGACGCCTGGCGGCTTTCCTGTATGAAGGAATCCTGCTGTTTGCGGTGGCCATGGCCACGGGCCTGGTGTACTCACCGCTGGCGCAACAACGCCACGCACTGGAGCACCGCAACGGCTTGATGCTGGCCTTGGCTGGCAGCTTTGGCGCCTACTTCGTCTATTTCTGGAGCCGCAGCGGCCAGACCCTGCCGATGAAGACCTGGCACATCCGTGTGCTGCGCCTCGACGGCCAGCCACTGAGCGTGGGTCAGGCCCTGCTGCGCTATGTTTTGAGCTTCGCCTGGTGGCTGCTGCCGGTGATGGCTGCATTGCAGATGCGCCAGCACGGCCTGGGCTTTGGCGCCATCAGTGTGGTGGGCCTGCTCGGTTTGCTGGGCTATGCCGCACTGAGCCGGGTACTGCCTGGCGGGCAGTTCCTGCATGATGTGATCGGCCGCACCCAGTTGGTCAGCCAGGTCCCGACTCCTAAATCCAAGTGAGCACTTCGAGATGAGCAACCCGCACAAGGGCCGTACCGGCATCGACCGGATCATCCATGCGGCCGGCTATTCCATGTCCGGACTGAAGGCAGCCTACACCGGGGAAAGTGCGTTTCGCCAGGAGGTCTGGCTGTTGATCCTGGCCACGCCGGCCGCTTTCTGGCTGGGCGAGGGCTGGGTGCAGGTGTCGCTGCTGCTGGGCTCGCTGCTGCTGGTGCTGATCGTCGAGTTGCTGAACTCGGGCATCGAGGCCGCGATCGACCGTGTGTCCTTCGAGATCCACGATTTGTCCAAGCGGGCCAAGGACCTGGCCAGCGCCGCCGTGCTGCTGGCTCTGCTGCTGTGCGTCGGTGTGTGGGGCGCAGCCTTGTGGCAGCGCTTCATGGCCTGAGCCAAGGCGGCCGAGCGCCTCATGGCTTCAGCGGCGCGAACCGCTGACGCGAGGTCTCAGACCGCGGCTTCGTCGGTCTCACCGGTGCGGATGCGCACCACCTGCTCGACCGGAGTGACGAAAATCTTGCCGTCGCCAATCTTGCCGGTCTTGGCGGCCTTGAGGATGGCGTCGATGCAGCGCTCGACGTCTTCGTCCTTGACCACCACCTCCACCTTCACCTTGGGCAGGAAGTCCACCACGTACTCGGCGCCGCGGTAGAGCTCGGTGTGGCCCTTCTGACGGCCAAAGCCCTTGACCTCGGTGACGGTCAAGCCCGATGCGCCCACCTCGGCCAGCGATTCGCGGACTTCGTCCAGCTTGAATGGCTTGATGATGGCGGTGATCTGCTTCATGGACGGATGCTCCTGGAAAGATGGGGACCTGGGGATTTAAGCACGGAACTTCGAGGTAATCGGATAGCGCCAATCCCGCCCGAAAGCGCGATGGGTGATGCGAATGCCGATGGGTGCCTGACGGCGCTTGTATTCGTTGATCTTGATCAGCCGGGTCACACGCTCGACATCGGCCGGATCAAAGCCCGCCGCGACAATCTCGGCCAGAGACTGATCCTCTTCCATATAGCGGGCGAGGATGGCGTCCAGCACCTCGTACGGCGGCAAACTGTCCTGATCCTTCTGATCGGGGCGTAGCTCGGCCGAGGGCGGCCTGGTGATGATGCGTTCGGGGATGATGGGGCCGACCGTACCATCGGCACGCCGCGTGGGCTGCTCGTTACGCCAGCGCGCCAGGCGGAAGACCAAGGTCTTGGCGACATCCTTGATCACGGCGAAGCCACCAGCCATATCGCCGTACAGCGTGCAGTAGCCGGTGGCCATTTCGCTCTTGTTGCCGGTGGTCAGCACGATGGAGCCAAACTTGTTGGACAGCGCCATCAGCAAAGTGCCGCGGATGCGGGCCTGGATGTTTTCTTCGGTCGCGTCCAGTGGCAGACCCTGGAACTCCTCAGCCAGGCTGGCGTTGAAGGCCTCGAACATGGGCACGATGGATTTTTCGTCGTAACGCACGCCCAGGCGCTCCGCCATGTCGCGGGCGTCAATCCAGGAAATATCCGCCGTGTAGGGCGACGGCATCATCACCGTGCGCACCTTGTCGGCGCCCAGCGCATCGACCGCAACGGCCAACACCAGGGCCGAATCGATGCCGCCGGACAGGCCGATCAAAGCCCCCGGAAAGCCGTTCTTGCCGATGTAATCCCGCACGCCGGTGACCAAAGCGCCCCAGGCTTGGGCTTCCAGCTCCGGCAGAGGCAAGACCTGACCCTGGACGCGCCCCTGGGCATCCAGTTCGATTAGCAGCAGTTCCTCTTCGAACATGGCTGCCCGCGCAGCGAGTTGGCCCTGGGCGTCGAGCGCGAACGACGCGCCATCAAACACCACCTCGTCCTGCCCGCCCACCAGATGGGCGTAGAGCAAGGGCAAGCCCACATCGGCCACCCGCTCGGCCATGCGCGCCTCGCGCTCGGCCACCTTGCCCAGATGGAAGGGGGAGGCATTCAGCACGCACAGCACCTGGGCGCCGGCCGCCTTGGCGGCGCGGGCGGGTTCGTCGAACCAAGCGTCTTCGCAGATGTTCAAGCCAAAACGCAGACCGCCGACGTCAAAAACCAGAGGCGCCTCGCCCGCATCACGACCCGAGACGAAATAGCGCCGCTCGTCAAAGACCTGGTAATTGGGCAGCTCGCGCTTGGCATAGCTGCGCAAGACCTGTCCCCCTGCCAGCACTGAGGCTGCATTGAAGCGCGCCGGCACGGCCCAGCTCTTGGACCTAAGATCCGCCGCTCCCTCGCGTTGCAGTGGATGGCCGACGACGACATGCAAACCCGAGCAATCAGCCAGTTCGCTGGCGATCCAATGCAGCTGCTCATCGCAGGCCTGCATGAATGCATGCCGCAGCAACAGATCTTCGGGCGGATAGCCACACAGGCTCAGTTCGGGGGTCAGCAAGAGCTGGGCGCCGGCCTCATGGGCGCGGCGAGCGAACTCGACAATCTTTTTGGCGTTGCCCGCGAGATCACCGACGGTGACATTGATTTGCGCAAGCGCGACTTTCACGGACATGGGCCTCACACAGATGAAAACTAGCTCGGCCGATTATGTCATCCGGGTCCATTCCGACCTGCAGGAGCTGCCTCTCGACGCCTGGAATGCCTTGCTGGCCGAGCAAGCCCAGGCCACGCCTTTCATGCGCCTGGAGTACCTGCAAGCGCTGCAGCAATCGGGCAGCGCCACGGCCGCCACCGGTTGGCAAGCGCAGTTCCTGAGTGTCTGGCAGGGCGAGCGCTTGATCGCGGCCTGCCCGGCCTATTTGAAGAGCCACTCCTACGGCGAGTACGTGTTCGACTGGGCCTGGGCCGATGCCTACCAACGCCATGGCCTGGACTACTATCCCAAGCTGCTGGTGGCCGTGCCCTTCACCCCGGTGCCCGGCGCTCGACTGCTGGCTGCGGACGGGGCTGGGCGGCAGTTGCTCCTCGATGCGCTGCTGACTCTGGCGCGCCAACAATCGCTGTCTTCTGCGCACATCCTGTTTGCGAACGAAGCGGAGCAGTCCGCGGCAAGCGAGGGGGGCTGGATGGCGCGCAACGGCGTGCAGTTCCATTGGAGCAATCGCTCAGATACACCTTACCGAGACTTCGAGGACTTCCTCGCCTCGCTGCAGCGCGAGAAGCGCAAAAAGATTCAGCAGGAAGAACGCAAAGTGCGCGAGGCCGGCGTGAGCTTCGAAGCTCGCCAGGGCACGGAGATTCAAGAGGCGGATTGGGATTTCTTCCACCGCTGTTACCAGCTGACCTACCGCGCCCACCACAGCCGGCCCTATCTGACGAGGGACTTTTTTCGGCTCATGGCACAGCGCATGCCCGAACACTGGCTGCTGTTCATCGCCCGGCGCGAGGGACAGGCGGTGGCCGCCTCACTGATCGCGCTGGACCCGGAGCAAGGCGTGGCGTTTGGACGTTACTGGGGGGCGACCGAAGCCATCTCCTGCCTGCACTTCGAGGCCTGCTACTACCAGCCCTTGCGCTGGTGCATCGCCCGGGGCTACCAGCGCTTCGAAGGAGGCGCGCAGGGCGAGCACAAGATGGCGCGGGGCCTGATGCCGGTCAGCACCGGCTCCAGCCACTGGCTGGCACACCCGGACTTCAGCCAGGCCGTGGCGGAGTTTCTCGGGCGCGAGGGGCAAGCCATGCATGCCTATGTCAACGAGCTGGAATTGCACCAGCCCTTCAAGCCCAGCTGACCCCTGCCCGGCGCTTGCCGTCCTCAATGGCCAATAAAAAAGCGCCGGCACAAGGCTGTGCGGGCGCTTTTGCGGCGGCGGGCTGAACGCAGCGTTGCTGAGTAGCCAGCCTCAGCCAGCAGGAACTCAGGCCTTGGCCTGAGCCTTGGCGTAGTTTTCGATGCCGGCGGTGATTTCAGCCTTGGCGGCTTCAGGGCCTTCCCAGCCTTGCACCTTGACCCACTTGCCGGGCTCCAGGTCCTTGTAGTGCTCGAAGAAATGCTGGATGGCGTTCAGGCGCATCTTGTTCACGTCTTCGGGCTTTTGCCAGTGGGTGTACATCGGCAGGATCTTCTCGATGGGCACGGCCAGCAGCTTGGCGTCGCCGCCTGCTTCATCTTCCATCTTCAGCACGCCCACCGCGCGGCAGGTGACCACCACGCCCGGGGTCAGCGGGTACGGCGTCACCACCAGCACATCCACCGGGTCGCCGTCATCCGACAGGGTCTGCGGGATGTAGCCGTAGTTGCAGGGATAGTGCATGGCCGTGGTCATGAAGCGGTCCACGAACATGGCGCCGGTTTCCTTGTCGACCTCGTACTTGATCGGGTCGGCGTTCATCGGGATCTCGATGATGACGTTGAACTGTTCGGGCGCCTTGGCGCCGGGTGTGACGTTGTGCAGGCTCATGATTCTCTTGGTCTAACGCGAGGGGAAACCCGGATTCTAAGGGCTGCGCTTACACCGCCGTGACAGCGGTGGCGCAAGCTGCAACACCCCAGGCTACGACACACCGCTGGACTTGGACGTCAGCGCATCGTTTACCCGCAAACACTGGGTAAACACCCAGAGCGCTCGATTGCTTTACGCAAAGCCCATCCCGTAGCATCAAACGCAGCGACCTGAGCCGCCACCGTGCAGGTCTGGCGTAGGGGCATCGAGGCGCATTCCGATTTGGCAGTTACACCAACAGGAGACCCGTTCATGACGACCCAATTGGCGCTGTACTTCGCGCTGGCCTGCGGTATCGCCGCAGTCTTGTATGGCTTCATCCAGAGAAGCTGGATCTTGAGTCAGGACGCGGGCAATCCCCGCATGCAGGAAATCGCCGCGGCCATCCAGCAAGGAGCCGCCGCCTACCTCGCACGGCAGTACAAGACGATTGCCGTGGTCGGCGTCGTGCTGACCCTTTTGATTGCCTTCTTCCTGGACCTGCGCACCGCCATCGGCTTTGTCTTGGGCGCGGTGCTCTCGGGCGCCTGCGGTTTCATCGGCATGAATGTCTCGGTGCGCGCCAATGTGCGCACCGCCCAGGCCGCCACCAAGGGCATCGGCCCGGCGCTGGATGTCGCGTTCAAGGGCGGTGCCATCACCGGCATGCTGGTCGTGGGCCTTGGCCTGCTGGGCGTGAGCCTGTTCTTCTGGTACCTCAGCGGTGGCGAGAAGGTGGATTCCGCCACGCTCAAGCCCTTGCTGGGCTTTGCCTTCGGCTCTTCGCTGATCTCCATCTTCGCTCGCCTGGGTGGCGGCATTTTCACCAAGGGCGCCGATGTGGGCGCTGACCTGGTGGGCAAGGTCGAAGCCGGCATTCCCGAGGACGACCCGCGCAACCCGGCGGTGATCGCCGACAACGTCGGCGACAACGTCGGCGACTGCGCCGGCATGGCCGCTGACTTGTTCGAGACCTATGCGGTCACCTTGATCGCCACCATGGCGCTGGGCGCTCTGGTGGTCACCGCCGCACCGATGGCCGCCATCCTCTACCCGCTGATGCTGGGGGGCGTGTCCATCATCGCGTCCATCATCGGCTGCTACTTCGTCAAAGCCTCACCTGGCATGAAGAATGTGATGCCGGCGCTTTACAAAGGCCTCGCAGTGGCCGGCGTGCTGTCCCTGATCGCCTTCTACTTCGTCACCAATGCAGTCGTGCCCGATGACGCCCTGGGTGCCGGCACCCGCATGCGCTTGTTCGGCGCTTGCGCCGTCGGCTTGGTGCTGACCGCGGCCCTGGTCTGGATCACCGAGTTCTACACCGGCACCCAGTACTCACCCGTCAAACACATCGCACAAGCGTCCACCACCGGTCACGGCACCAACATCATCGCGGGCCTGGGCGTGTCGATGCGTTCGACAGCATGGCCCGTGCTGTTTGTTTGCGCCGCCATTCTGGCGACCTATCAACTCGGCGGTCTGTACGCGATCGCCGTGGCCGCCACCTCCATGCTGAGCATGGCCGGCATCGTCGTTGCACTGGACGCCTACGGTCCCATCACCGACAACGCCGGCGGCATTGCCGAGATGTCCGAACTGCCTTCCAGCGTGCGCGACGTGACGGACCCCCTGGACGCCGTGGGCAACACCACCAAGGCCGTGACCAAGGGCTACGCCATTGGCTCGGCCGGCCTTGCCGCGCTGGTGCTGTTCGCGGACTACACCCACTCGCTGGAAAGCCGCGGCCTGAGCGTGAGCTTCGACCTCAGCGACCCCAAGGTCATCGTGGGCCTGTTCATCGGCGGCCTGATCCCCTATCTGTTCGGCGCCATGGCGATGGAAGCGGTTGGTCGTGCTGCGGGCGCGGTCGTCGTTGAGGTTCGCCGCCAGTTCCGCGATATCAAGGGCATCATGGATGGCAGCGGCAAGCCGGAATACGGCACCGCCGTCGACATGCTGACCACCGCGGCGATCAAGGAAATGATCGTGCCCTCACTGCTGCCCGTGGTGGTGCCGGTCTTGGTCGGCCTGCTGCTCGGCCCCGCCGCATTGGGCGGCCTGCTGATGGGCACCATCGTCACCGGCCTCTTTGTCGCCATTTCCATGTGCACCGGCGGCGGCGCTTGGGACAACGCCAAGAAGTACATCGAAGACGGCCACCACGGAGGCAAGGGCTCGGAAGCTCACAAGGCCGCTGTCACCGGAGACACGGTTGGTGACCCCTACAAAGACACCGCAGGCCCCGCCGTCAATCCGCTGATCAAGATCATCAACATCGTGGCCTTGCTGATCGTTCCGCTGCTGCCTTTGCCCACCACGGCACCGGCCGCAGCCCACGGCACGAACAGCCCAGCCGCCATTGCTGCACAACCGACCGATTCGCCACAGGCTGCGTCCGACACCAAGGTGCTTACCGCGGCGCCAGGCTCAGCTGCGGAACAAGCCAGTGCCGCCGCCTCTCAACCTTGACAGACTGAATCAAAAGTACTGGAGCGAGCGATTCGCCGATTGGCAGGCTCACACGGGTTAGCCCCGAGATAAAACAGCCCCTGCGGGGGCTGTTTTCATTTCAGGAACTTCACTCGTCACGCCACAATAGAACTGTTTGAATGACCGTCCAACCCACTCACTCGGTGCCATGAACAATTCTGCACTTTCAAGGCATGGACTGGACCGCCGAAGGGCTCAATTGCGAGAGCTGCAGCGCTATTTGCAAGCCCAGGAGCAGGAATTCTTCGAACTGCATGGCCACCTGAGGGCTTTCGTCGACCGGTATGTGGCCACCCTTGGCTCCTCCTATTTGGAATTGGATGCTCTGGAATCGCAGTTACACACGGCCACCCAATACTTGGCCGAAGCTTTGCGCCGCAATGGCATTTCAGCTCGCACGCCACGTGCGCCGCAAGCCACGGCCTTGCCAACCATCCCTTTCTTGCCCACAGCACCCCCACTTCCCGCGGAACCCGCTGCCGGGGTGATCGATCTGCCGCCGCCGAGCTTAAAGACTTTGTATCGGCGCGCAGCCATGCGTCTGCATCCTGATTTCGCCGACAACGAGAACGAGCGTCAGCGCCGCGAGCAAGCCATGATGCTGGTGAACGAAGCCTACGCCTCAGAAAACCGAACACGCCTGGAAGCACTACTCCTGGCTGCCGGAGAAGATCCACTCAAAGTCACCGGAGGCAATGCCGACGCCTTGCGCGAATGGCTCAGCCGCTGCGAGAACTCGGTACAGGGCCGTCTCCGCGTGGTTCAAGCCCACCGTATTGCGCTCGAAGCCCACCCCATGCACCAACTCTGGCAGGCTATCAGTCGGGCCGAAAAACTGGGGCTGGACCCGTTCCAAGTGATGGTCCAACGCCTGCGCAGCCAAATTGCAGAACGTCGCCAGGAGCTTTATATCGGCCAACGCCTACAACCGGAACCCGGCCTCGCCGAAGATTTTTTGCGTCGACGTATCGAACGCATGGGGGCGAGCGTAGGGGTTGATAGCGCCTGAGAAAGAGCGCGCCGAAACAATCTTCCCGCTACGCCTTTGCTTCATATTGAATCCAAAGGCACGACGCAAGGTGCCTGGCCGATCGAAGACAAAGCTTTCATCGTCACAAGGATTTGCGACCTGTAAAGCAAAACGCCCCCGATTCATTCGAACCGGGGGCGTTGCTTAGATATTAGCCTGACGATGACCTACTTTCACACGGGAACCCGCACTATCATCGGCGCTGAGGCATTTCACTGTCCTGTT
>NZ_JBXAGJ010000027.1:40279-58953 GCF_058794035.1 Roseateles sp. GW835-FHT13E02 | reverse complement strand
AAGCCATCATGCGCCTGGCTGACGCTCTGGACAGCTACATCCCCACGCCTGAGCGCGCTGTGGACGGTGCTTTCCTGTTGCCGGTGGAAGACGTGTTCTCGATCTCGGGTCGTGGCACCGTGGTGACCGGTCGCGTGGAGCGCGGCATCATCAAGGTCGGCGAAGAAATCGAAATCGTCGGTATCCGCGACGTGCAGAAGACCACCGTCACCGGCGTGGAAATGTTCCGCAAGCTGCTGGACCAAGGTCAAGCCGGCGACAACGTCGGTATCCTGCTGCGCGGCACCAAGCGCGAAGACGTGGAGCGCGGCCAAGTGCTGGCCAAGCCCGGCACCATCAAGCCGCACACCCACTTCACCGCTGAGGTGTATGTGCTGAGCAAGGAAGAAGGCGGCCGTCACACCCCGTTCTTCAACAACTACCGTCCCCAGTTCTACTTCCGTACGACGGACGTGACCGGTGCTGTGGAGTTGCCGGCCGACAAGGAAATGGTCATGCCCGGCGACAACGTCGGCATCACCGTGAAGCTGATCGCTCCGATCGCCATGGAAACCGGTCTGCGTTTCGCGATCCGCGAAGGTGGCCGTACCGTGGGTTCGGGTGTGGTTGCCACCATCCTGGCCTAACACTTTTGCGTGACCAGTCCGCGCCGCTGCCGATGTGGCGGCGCGGGCTTCACCTACTTCGCGGCACTCAAGGCATTTGAGCCCGCACGTTCTTTGAAGGAATCGTCATGCAAAAGCAAAAGATCCGCATCCGCCTGAAGGCGTTTGACTACAAGCTGATCGACCAATCGGCTGCCGAGATCGTGGAAACCGCCAAGCGCACTGGCGCGATCGTCAAGGGTCCCGTGCCCCTGCCGACCCGCTTCGAGCGTTTTGACATCCTGCGTTCGCCGCACGTGAACAAGTCTTCGCGCGACCAGTTCGAAATCCGTACCCACCAACGTCTGATGGACATCGTGGACCCGACCGACAAGACCGTTGACGCGCTGATGAAGCTCGACCTGCCGGCTGGCGTCGACGTCGAAATCAAGCTGCAGTGATGCTTGACATGCTGGCGCCGACGTAAGACGGTGCTGAGCATGTGAACTGACCTGGGTCAGATTCAGAGAAGGGCGACTCGAAAGAGTCGCCCTTTTTCTTGGTAGGGTGTCGTGACCCTTGCGTATTCATCAGGGTTCACGCTATACTCGCCAGCTTTTCCGCGGTGGAATTTTCCGGCGCGGAATTTGGCGCATCGTGTCCGGCAGGGCTTCCCCAGGGAGGGCTTGTGCGTACGGTGCACTGGTCAGCCCGGCCAATCGATGTCGGGTGTATGTAAATGGCTTCCAGGGTCAACCTGTGGGGCTGGAGAAAAACCATGAGTCTAAGCAATCGTCTCGGATTGCTGGGCCGCAAGGTGGGCATGATGCGCATCTTCACGGACGACGGCGATGCCGTGCCTGTGACGGTGCTGGATGTGTCCAACAACCGCGTGTCCCAGATCAAGACCGTAGAGACCGACGGCTACACCGCCATTCAAGTGGTGTACGGTGAGCGCAAAGCATCGCGCGTTGCCAAGCCGGAAGCCGGCCACCTTGCCAAGGCAGGTGTGGAAGCCGGTCGTGTCATGAGCGAATTCCGTGTTGCCGCTGAAGTGGCCGCCGAGTACAAGCCGGGCGCGCAAGTGCCGGTCTCGCTGTTCGCAGTGGGTCAGCTGGTGGACGTGCAAGGCACCTCCATCGGTAAGGGCTTCGAAGGCACCATCAAGCGTCACAACTTCAGCTCGCAGCGTGCTTCGCACGGTAACAGCCGCTCGCACAATGTTCCTGGCTCCATCTCGATGGCACAGGATCCGGGCCGCGTGTTCCCGGGCAAGAAGATGTCGGGTCACCTGGGTGACGTGACGGTGAGCGTGCAGAACCTGGACATCGTGCGCGTTGACGAAGCTCGTCAACTGCTGCTGGTCCGCGGTGCTGTGCCGGGTTCGAAGAACGGCCACGTTGTCGTTCGTCCCGCCGTCAAGGTCAAGCTCAAGAAGGGAGCCATCTGATGCAGCTCGAGCTCCTGAATGAGCAAGGTCAGGCCACCGCCAAGGTGGACGCTCCTGATACGCTGTTTGCTCGCGATTACAACGAAGCCCTGGTGCACCAGGTGGTCGTGGCCTTCCAGGCCAACGCTCGCCAAGGCACTCGCGCCCAGAAGGACCGCGAACAAGTCAAGCACTCGACCAAGAAGCCGTTCCGCCAAAAGGGAACGGGTCGTGCACGTGCTGGTATGACGTCCTCGCCCCTGTGGCGTGGGGGCGGTCGGATTTTCCCGAACATGCCCGACGAAAACTTCACCCACAAGCTGAACAAGAAGATGTACCGCGCCGGTATGGCCGCCATCCTCTCGCAGCTGGCACGTGAAGGCCGTCTGGCCGTGATCGACTCGATCACGCTGGAAGCTCCCAAGACCAAGCTGTTGGCCGCCAAGTTCAAGGCCATGGGCCTGGAATCGGTGATGCTGATCGCTGATCAGATGGACGACAACCTGCTGCTCGCTTCGCGCAACCTGGCCAATGTGCTGGTGTGTGAGCCGCGCTACGCGGATCCCCTGTCGCTGGTCTTCTACAAGAAGGTGCTGGTGACCAAGGCCGCTATGGAGCAACTCCAGGAGATGCTGGCATGAGCGCCCAAAAGTATTCTGAAGGCCGTCTGGCCTCGGTGCTGTTGGCTCCCATCGTGTCCGAAAAGGCCACGGCGGTTGCTGAAAAGCACAACCAAGTGTTGTTCAAGGTGCTGCGCGACGCCACCAAGCCCGAAATCAAGGCCGCTGTTGAACTGATGTTCAAGGTCGAGGTTGAGGCTGTGAACGTCGTCAACGTCAAGGGCAAGGTCAAGCGCTTCGGCCGTTCCATCGGTCGCCGCGACCACGTCAAGAAGGCGTACGTGTCGCTGAAGGCGGGCCAAGAGCTCAACTTCTCCGGGGAGGCTGCGTAATGGCCGTCGTTAAAGTCAAGCCGACTTCACCTGGCCGTCGTGCCGTCGTGAAGGTGGTGCACTCGCACCTGCACAAGGGCGCTCCGGAAGCTTCGCTGCTGGAACCGCAAAAGCAAAATGCTGGCCGTAACAACAACGGTCACATCACGATTCGCCACAAGGGCGGTGGTCACAAGCACCACTACCGTGTGGTCGACTTCAAGCGCAACAAGGACGGCATCCCCGCCAAGGTTGAGCGCATTGAATACGACCCGAACCGTACGGCTCACATCGCTCTGGTGTGCTATGCCGACGGCGAGCGTCGTTACATCATCGCTCCCCGTGGCCTGGAAGTGGGTTCGACCATCGTGAGCGGCGCGGAAGCCCCGATCAAGGCTGGTAACACCCTGCCCATCCGCAACATCCCCGTGGGCTCCACCATCCACTGCGTCGAAATGCTGCCTGGCAAGGGCGCGCAAATCGCTCGCTCGGCTGGCGTGTCCGTGGTGCTGATGGCCCGCGAAGGCGTCTACGCCCAGCTGCGTCTGCGCTCGGGTGAAGTCCGTCGCATCCACATCGACTGCCGCGCCACGATTGGCGAAGTGTCGAACGAAGAGCACCAGCTGCGCCAGTACGGCAAGGCCGGCGCAATCCGTTGGAAGGGCATCCGTCCGACCGTTCGTGGTACCGCCATGAACCCGGTGGATCACCCGCACGGTGGTGGTGAAGGTCGTACCGGTGAAGGCCAGGCGCCTGTGTCGCCGTGGAACACCCTCACGAAGGGCTTCCGCACTCGTAACAACAAGCGCACGCAGACGTTCATCGTTTCGCGTCGCAAGAAGTAAAGGGTAGGCCATGACTCGTTCACTGAAGAAGGGCCCGTTCATTGACCACCACCTCTTGGCCAAGGTCGAGAAGGCGGTTGCTGCCAAGGACAAGAAGCCTATCAAGACCTGGTCGCGTCGTTCGACGATCCTGCCCGAGTTCATCGGTCTGACGATCGCCGTCCACAACGGCAAGCAACACGTGCCGGTTTATGTGTCGGACCAGATGGTCGGCCACAAGCTGGGTGAATTCGCACTGACCCGTACCTTCAAGGGCCACCCGGCCGACAAGAAGGCCGGGAAGAAGTAAGGATGCCAACGATGGAAACCAAAGCAATCGTTCGCGGCGTTCGCCTCTCGTGTGACAAGGGCCGCCTGGTGGCGGACCTGATCCGCGGCAAGAAGGTGGACCAGGCGCTCAACATCCTGGAATTCACCCAGAAGAAGGCGGCCCTGATCATCAAGAAGGCGCTGGAAAGCGCCATCGCCAACGCCGAGCACAACGACGGCGCTGACATTGATGAGCTCAAGGTCACCACGATCTATGTGGAGCAAGGTGCAACTCTGAAGCGTTTCTCTGCCCGCGCCAAGGGCCGTGGCAACCGCATCAGCAAGCCCACCTGCCACATCTTCGTGTCGGTCGGCAACTGAAGGCTGAAGGAAGACTATGGGACAGAAAATTCATCCGACCGGTTTTCGCCTGCCTGTCACGCGTAACTGGGCTTCGCGTTGGTACGCGAACAACCAGAACTTCGCGTCCATGCTGGCCGAAGATCTGCAGGTCCGCGACTTCCTGAAGGCACGCCTGAAGAACGCCGCTGTGTCGCGCGTTCTGATTGAGCGCCCCGCGAAGAACGCCCGCATCACCATTTTCTCGGCTCGTCCGGGCGTGGTGATCGGCAAGAAGGGCGAGGACATCGAAAGCCTGAAGGCCGAGCTGACCAAGCGTCTGGGCGTGCCGGTGGCTGTGAACATCGAAGAAGTGCGCAAGCCTGAAATCGATGCTCAGCTGATCGCCGACTCGATCACCCAGCAGTTGGAAAAGCGCATCATGTTCCGCCGCGCCATGAAGCGTGCGATGCAGAACGCGATGCGTCTGGGTGCTCAAGGCATCAAGATCATGTCGTCGGGCCGTCTGAACGGCATCGAAATCGCTCGTTGCGAGTGGTACCGTGAAGGCCGTGTGCCTCTTCACACCCTGAAGGCTGACATCGACTATGGCTTCTCCGAAGCCAGCACGACGTACGGCATCATCGGCGTGAAGGTGTGGGTCTATCGCGGCGACCGCCTGGCCAACGGCGAAGCGCCGGTGATCAAGAGCGAAGCAGGTGAAGACGATCGTCGTCCGCGTCGCAACGCCCGTCCGGGCGCCCCGGCTGGCCGTGGTCGCCCGGGTGGTGACCGTGGTCCGCGTGGTGAAGGCGGTGACAAGCCGGCTTCCACCGGTGACGCAGCCCAGCCCGCTGCCAAGCGTGTCGTCCGCAAGGCCGCACCCGCTGGCGGTGAGGCCAAAGGAGAATAAACATGCTGCAACCAGCTCGTCGCAAATACCGCAAGGAGCAAAAGGGTCGTAACACTGGTGTTGCTACCCGCGGTGCTGCCGTTTCTTTCGGTGACTTCGGTCTGAAGGCTACCGAACGCGGCCGCCTGACGGCTCGTCAAATCGAAGCTGCACGTCGTGCAATCTCGCGCCACATCAAGCGCGGTGGTCGTATCTTCATCCGCATCTTCCCCGATAAGCCGATCTCCCAGAAGCCCGCCGAAGTCCGTATGGGTAACGGTAAGGGCAACCCGGAGTACTACGTCGCTGAAATTCAGCCTGGCAAGGTGCTCTACGAGATCAACGGTGTGCCGGAAGCCCTGGCTCGCGAAGCGTTCACTCTGGCTGCTGCAAAGCTGCCGCTGAGCTGCACCTTCGTGACCCGCCAGGTCGGCACCTGAAGCGGAGAACACCATGAAAGCATCTGAACTGCGTGTCAAGGATGTCGCTGCCTTGGAAAAGGAAGTGACCGATCTGCTGAAGGCCCATTTCGGCCTTCGCATGCAAAAGGCGACTCAACAGTTGACCAACCACACCGTGTTGGGCAACACGCGCCGCGACATCGCTCGTGTCAAGACCATCTTGAACGAGAAGAAGAAGGGAGCCGCGAAATGACGCAAGCTCAAGAAAAGAACACGCGCACCCTGGTCGGTCGCGTGGTCAGCGACAAGCGCGCCAAGACCATCACGGTCCTGGTTGAGCGTCGCGCCAAGCACGAGCTCTACGGCAAGATCGTGGCCCGTTCCCGCAAGTACCACGCCCACGATGAAAAGGGCGAGTACAAGATGGGTGATGTGGTTGAAATCGCTGAAAGCCGTCCGCTGTCCAAGACCAAGAGCTGGGTTGTGACCCGTCTGGTCGAGAAGGCACAAGTGGTTTAATCACCGCAAGACATGTCTTTCGCGGGGTCTTCGGGCTCCGCATGACAGGAATGACCGGAACGCTGGAATACTGGCGCCCGGTCATTTTTCATTTCCGGCCTTGGATCCTTTATTCGTCGCACGCTGCTGTGGCGAAGCAAGGTCGGTTCCCCTTTCACATCTATCTACAAAGGACACCTCATGCTGAAGATCGGCGATCGCCTGCCCGCGGCCACCCTGCAAGAATTCATCGAAGTTGAAGGCGAGGGCTGCTCCCTCGGCCCGAACAAGTTCGCCGTCGACGCCCTTGTGGCTGGCAAGAAGATTGCCATCTTTGCGCTGCCTGGTGCGTTCACGCCGACCTGCTCGGCGCAGCATGTGCCGGGCTATGTGCAGCAGGCCGAGGCTCTGCGCGCCGCCGGTGTCGATGAAATCTGGTGCCTGTCGGTCAATGACGCCTTTGTGATGGGTGCCTGGGGACGTGAGCAGAAGACGGCCGGCAAGGTTCGCATGATGGCGGACGGCAGTGCCGAGTTCACCAAAGCCACGGGCTTGACGCTCGATCTGACGGCGGGCGGCTTGGGTCTGCGTTCGCAGCGCTATTCCATGCTGGTTGTCGATGGCGTGGTCAAGACGCTCAATATCGAAGCACCCGGCAAGTTCGAAGTGAGCGACGCAGCGACCATGCTCGCTCAAGCTCAGCAAGCCTGAGTTCAAGCGGCGCATCGAGCGCCGCTTCTCGTCGAGCGCGAGGTTTGCCAAGCCCGCAGCCACCGGCCCGGTGGGCTGTCTGGGCTTTGGAATGTTTTTCAATTCGCGCTTGACGGCATCAGGACTTCTGGTGCACAATCTAAAGCTTCGCCGAACGCACGGCGCATCTCGTGATGCGTTATGGCCTCGGATCCGCCCTCAACTGCTGGGCGCGAAACTCACACAGGAGTGCTGAGAATCGCGTTTGGTCAACGGGCCCAAGACTGACCGATGAATTTGTTGCGCGATGCAGCAGAGGATTTGGGAAAAGTTGGGGATAGACATGATTCAAATGCAATCGCGACTCGATGTCGCGGACAACACTGGCGCCAAGTCCGTCATGTGCATCAAGGTGCTTGGTGGTTCCAAGCGTCGTTATGCCGGGATTGGTGACATCATCAAGGTCAGCATCAAAGAAGCTGCGCCTCGCGCCCGCGTCAAAAAGGGTGAGGTTTACAGCGCTGTGGTGGTTCGCACCGCCAAGGGCGTGCGTCGTCAAGACGGCTCTTTGGTCAAGTTCGACGGCAATGCCGCCGTGCTGCTGAACGCCAAGCTCGAGCCGATCGGCACTCGTATCTTCGGCCCGGTGACGCGTGAACTGCGTACCGAGCGTTTCATGAAGATCGTGTCGCTGGCGCCTGAGGTTCTCTGAGCTCAGCCACAGACAAAGGTATTGCCATGAACAAGATTCGCACAGGCGACGAGGTCATCGTTCTGACCGGCCGTGACAAAGGTAAGCGTGGTGCGGTGACGCAGCGCGTGGATGCTGATCACATCGTCGTCGACGGCATCAATGTCGTCAAAAAGCACGTCAAGCCCAACCCGATGAAGGGTACCACCGGTGGTGTGGTGGACAAGACGATGCCT
The DNA here is from genome assembly GCF_058794035.1 of Roseateles sp. GW835-FHT13E02. Classification (NCBI taxonomy): domain Bacteria; kingdom Pseudomonadati; phylum Pseudomonadota; class Betaproteobacteria; order Burkholderiales; family Sphaerotilaceae; genus Roseateles; species Roseateles sp. GW835-FHT13E02. The sequence continues at coordinate 51,168 of NZ_JBXAGJ010000027.1, read as the reverse complement.
ATCCATCAATCCAACGTGGCGATTTTCAACGCTGCATCCGGCAAGGCCGATCGCGTGGGCATCAAGCTGCTCGCCGATGGCAAGAAGGTGCGCGTTTACAAGTCGACCGGCGAAGAGATCAAGGCTTAAGGGGTTCGACATGGCTCGTTTGCAAGCGTTTTATCGCGAAAAAGTTGTGCCCGACCTCTCGGCGAAGTTTGGTTACAAGTCGGTCATGGAAGTGCCGCGCATCACCAAGATCACCCTGAACATGGGTGTCAGTGAAGCGGTCGCCGACAAGAAGGTCATGGACCACGCCGTGGGCGACCTGACCAAGATCGCTGGCCAGAAGCCTGTGGTCACCAAGTCGAAGAAGGCCATTGCAGGTTTCAAGATCCGTGACAACGTGCCGATCGGCTGCATGGTCACCCTGCGCGGCGTTCAGATGTATGAATTCCTGGATCGTTTCGTGACGATCGCGCTGCCGCGCGTTCGTGACTTCCGTGGTATCTCGGGTCGCTCGTTCGACGGCCGCGGCAACTACAACATCGGCGTCAAAGAACAGATCATCTTCCCTGAGATCGACTATGACAAGGTGGATGCGCTGCGTGGTCTGAACATCAGCATCACCACTACCGCCAAAACGGACGACGAAGCCAAGGCTCTCCTGGCTGCGTTCAAGTTTCCGTTCAAGAACTGAGGTGACTCGTGGCTAAAACTTCACTTATTCAACGTGAACTGAAGCGCGATGCGTTGGTGGCCAAGTACGCGAAGAAATACGCGGAACTGAAGGCAATCATCAACGACGCGAAGAAGTCGGACGAAGAGCGCTACATCGCTCGCCTGGAGCTGCAGAAGCTGCCTCGCAACGCCTACCCGACCCGTCAGCGTAACCGCTGCGCGTTGACCGGCCGTCCCCGCGGTACCTTCCGCAAGTTCGGCTTGGCCCGTAACAAGATTCGTGAGCTGGCCTTCAAGGGCGACATCCCCGGTGTCGTCAAGGCCAGCTGGTAATCGGCACGATTAGGAGATTTCGCAAATGAGCATGAGTGATCCTATCGCCGATATGCTGACCCGCATTCGCAACGCCCAGAGCGTTGAGAAGCCCAGCGTCGTGATGCCTTCCTCCAAGTTGAAGATCGCGATCGCCAAGGTCCTGAAGGACGAGGGTTATATCGACAGTTTCGCAGTGCGCGGTGAAGCCGCTCGCCCCGAGCTGGAGATTGCGCTGAAGTATTACGCCGGTCGCCCGGTGATCGAGCGCATCGAACGCGTGAGCCGTCCTGGCCTGCGCATTTACAAGGGCCGCCACGACATCCCTCAGGTCATGAATGGCCTGGGTGTGGCGATTGTCACTACGCCCCAGGGCGTGATGACCGACCGCAAAGCACGTCAAGCCGGCATCGGCGGCGAAGTGCTCTGCTACGTCGCCTAAGCGCAAGGAGAGACACACAATGTCCCGCGTTGGAAAAATGCCGGTCGCCATTCCCCAGGGAGTGGACGTGACCATCACTGCTGACCAAGTCAGCGTCAAGGGCGCTCTGGGTACGCTGGTGCGTCCCTTGAACGGCCTCGTGACCATCAAGAATGAAGGCGGCCAGCTGTCTTTCGTTCCCCGTGACGACTCCTCCGCCGCTGGCGCGATGAGCGGCACCGTTCGCGCTCTGGTGGCCAATATGGTCAACGGCGTGAGCAAGGGTTTCGAAAAGAAGCTGAACCTGGTTGGCGTGGGCTTCCGTGCCCAGGCTCAAGGTCAAAAGCTGAACCTGCAGATCGGTTTCTCTCACCCCGTGGTGAAGGACATGCCGGCTGGTATCAAGGTTGAGTGCCCGACCCAGACCGAAATTCTGATCAAGGGCGCGGATCGCCAGGTCGTCGGACAACTGGCCGCTGAAGTGCGCGCCTTCCGTCCGCCGGAACCCTACAAGGGCAAGGGCATCCGCTATTCCGACGAGAAGGTCTCTCTCAAAGAGACCAAGAAGAAGTAAGGAGCAGCGCCATGTTGACCAAAAAAGAACAGCGCATCCGTCGCTCGCGTCAGACCCGCGCCCGCATTGCGGTGCAGCGCGTCGTCCGCCTGACGGTGTTCCGCTCCAATCTGCACATCTACGCAAGCGTCATCTCCGACGATGGCACCCGTGTGTTGGCCAGCGCTTCGACCGCCGAGAAGGCAGTCCGCGAGCAACTGGGCGGCGCAGGCAAGGGTGGCAATGTGGCCGCAGCCACATTGATCGGCAAGCGCATCGCCGAAAAGGCCAAGGCTGCTGGTATCGAGAAGGTTGCTTTCGACCGCGCAGGTTTCGCCTATCACGGTCGTGTCAAGGCTCTGGCCGAAGCAGCCCGCGAAGCCGGCCTGCAGTTCTGACGCAAAAAGGATTTCGAAATGGCAAAGTTTCAACCCCGCGTGCAGACCGAAGGCAATGACGACGGCCTGAAGGAAAAGATGATCGCGATCAACCGCGTCACCAAGGTGGTGAAGGGTGGTCGTACTCTGAGCTTCGCCGCGTTGACGGTGGTCGGTGATGGCAATGGCCGCATCGGTATGGGCAAGGGCAAGGCGAAGGAAGTTCCCGTCGCCGTGCAAAAGGCGATGGAATCTGCCCGTCGCAACATGATCAAGGTTGACCTGCGCAACGGCACCATTCACCACAATGTGGTGGGCGGCCATGGCGCAGCCAGCGTGATGATGATCCCCGCACAAGCTGGTACCGGCGTGATCGCCGGTGGCCCGATGCGCGCGGTCTTCGAAGTGATGGGCGTGACCGACATCGTGACCAAGAGCCACGGTTCGACCAACCCGTACAACATGGTTCGCGCCACTCTGGACGCGCTGAAGCGCTCCACGACGGCTGCGGAAGTCGCCGCCAAGCGCGGCAAGTCGGTCGAAGAAATTCTCGGCTGATTCGCCAGCATTGGAGTAGACACATGTCTGACAAGAAAACCGTAACCGTCAAGTTGGTTCGCAGCCCCATCGGCACCCGTGCATCGCACCGTGCCACCGTGGTGGGTCTGGGCCTGCGCAAGCTGAACAGCACCAGCGTGTTGGAAGACACGCCGGCCGTGCGCGGCATGATCAACAAGATCGCCTATCTCGTGCAGGTGCTGTAAGCACCGTCACGAACCGAGGACAACACATGCAACTCAATACCATTCAGCCCGCAGCTGGCGCCAAGCACGCCAAGCGTCGCGTGGGCCGTGGCATCGGCTCCGGTCTGGGCAAGACCGCTGGCCGTGGTCACAAGGGTCAGAAGTCGCGCGCAGGCGGCTACCACAAGGTGGGTTTCGAAGGCGGTCAAATGCCTCTGCAACGTCGCCTGCCCAAGCGTGGTTTCAAGTCGGCTTCGTTGAAGTTCAACGCCGAAGTGAACTTGGACGATCTGCAAGCCCTGGTGGCCGACGAGATCGACCTGATGACGCTGAAGGCTGTGGGCCTGGTGCCTGAGCTGACCAAGAACGCCAAGGTCATCCTGTCGGGTTCGATCAGCCGCAAGATCACGCTGAAGGGCGTGGGGGCGACGGCTGGCGCCAAGGCTGCCATCGAGGCTGCCGGCGGCTCGGTCGCTTAAAGCTTTAGGAACAAGGCACAGTGGCTACCAACGCAAACCAACTGGCCAAGAGCGGCAAGTTCGGCGACCTGCGTCGTCGACTTGTGTTTCTGTTGCTGGCCCTGGTCGTGTATCGCATCGGGGGTCATATCCCCGTGCCTGGTATCGATCCGGCTCAGCTGCAGCAGTTCTTCAAGGGTCAGGAGGGTGGCATCCTGAGCCTGTTCAATATGTTCTCGGGCGGTGCGCTGTCGCGCTTTACCGTCTTCGCGCTGGGCATCACGCCCTACATCTCGGCCTCGATCGTGATCCAGTTGATGGGTTATGTCGTGCCGTCGTTGGAAGCGCTGAAGAAGGAAGGCGAGGCTGGCCGCCGCAAGATCACGCAGTACACGCGCTACGGCACCCTGGGCCTGGCCTTGTTCCAGTCGCTGAGCATCGCTCTGGCGCTGGAAAGCTCGGCTGGCTTGGTGGTCAATCCGGGGTTCGGCTTCCGCTTGACGGCGGTCTCCAGCCTGGTGGCCGGCACGATGTTCCTGATGTGGTTGGGTGAGCAGATCACGGAGCGTGGTCTGGGCAACGGGATTTCGATCCTGATCTTCGGCGGTATCGCTGCAGGTTTGCCTGGTGCCATCGGTGGTTTGTTGGAGCTGGTTCGCACAGGTGCCATGGGCCCGGTGTCCTTCCTGTTCCTGGCTGCTGTCGTCGTGGCTGTGACCTATCTGGTGGTGTTCGTCGAGCGCGGTCAGCGCAAGATCTTGGTGAACTACGCCAAGCGCCAGGTCGGTAACAAGGTCTACGGTGGCCAGTCCTCTCATCTGCCGCTGAAGCTGAATATGTCGGGCGTGATCCCGCCGATCTTCGCTTCGTCCATCATCCTGCTGCCGACCACGATCGTGAGTTGGTTTGCGACCGGTGATGGTCTGCGCTGGTTGAAAGATCTCGCTGGCATGGTGGCGCCAGGACAGCCGATTTACGTGCTGCTTTACGCCGCTGCCATCGTGTTCTTCTGCTTCTTCTACACGGCTCTGGTGTTCAACAGCCGCGAGACTGCAGACAACCTGAAGAAGAGCGGTGCGTTCATTCCGGGTATCCGCCCGGGTGATCAGACTGCCAAGCATATTGACAAGATCTTGTCGCGTTTGACCCTGGCTGGCGCCATCTACATCACCGGTGTGTGCTTGCTGCCAGAGTTCTTGACCTTGAAGTACAACGTGCCTTTCTATTTTGGCGGCACATCCTTGTTGATCATCGTGGTGGTCACCATGGACTTCTGGGCTCAGGTGCAGTCTTACGTGATGAGCCAGCAGTATGAATCGCTGCTGAAGAAGGCAAATTTCAAGGCCAGCTGAAAAGCTGAGTCCACGTTTAATCAATTTCCATCAGAACAGAAACGAAGGCATGGCGAAAGACGACGTCATTCAGATGCAAGGCGAGATTCTTGAGAATCTTCCTAATGCCACGTTTCGTGTGAAGCTGGAGAACGGGCATGTCGTTCTCGGCCACATCTCCGGCAAGATGCGTATGCATTACATCCGCATCCTGCCCGGCGACAAAGTCACCGTAGAACTGACCCCGTACGATTTGAGTCGTGCTCGCATCGTATTCCGGGCGAAGTGAGCTTTTCTTTTCCCCGGTTACGCGCTGTGAGCGCATTTGAGTAGGTCAAGGAGCAGACCATGAAAGTTTCGGCATCCGTCAAGCAGATGTGCCGCAATTGCAAGATCATCCGTCGCAAGGGCGTGGTGCGTGTGATCTGTACCGATCCGCGCCACAAACAGCGTCAAGGCTGATTGCTGCACGACACGAGCGAATTAGAGGACGCACATGGCACGTATTGCTGGTATCAACATTCCGCCGCATAAGCACACTGAGATTGGTCTGACTTCGATCTACGGCGTTGGCCGTACGACGGCTCAGAAGATCTGCACGTCTTGCGGTATTCCTTTCGACAAGAAGGTCAAGGACCTCACCGACGCTGATCTGGAAAAGATCCGTGATGAAGTGGGCCGCATGACCATCGAAGGCGACCTGCGTCGCGAGATGTCGATCAACATCAAGCGTCTGATGGACCTCGGTTGCTACCGTGGTTTCCGTCACCGCCGTGGTCTGCCGATGCGCGGTCAGCGTACTCGCACGAACGCTCGCACTCGTAAGGGCCCGCGCAAGTCGGCCGCTACGGGCAAGAAGTGATCTGCGCAAAGCATTGAAAGAAGGTCAAGATGGCAAAAGCACCCAATAACTCGGCTGCGCAACGCGTTCGCAAGAAGGTTCGCAAGAACGTTGCCGATGGCATTGCACACGTTCACGCGTCGTTCAATAACACGATCATCACGATCACCGACCGTCAAGGCGGCGCTCTGTCCTGGGCTTCCAGCGGCGGCCAAGGCTTCAAGGGCTCGCGCAAGTCGACCCCCTTCGCAGCCCAGGTGGCAGCTGAAGTGGCCGGCCGTGCTGCTCAAGACCAAGGTATCAAGAACCTGGACGTCAAGATCAAGGGCCCCGGCCCGGGTCGTGAGTCGTCGGTTCGTGCTCTGGGTGCTCTGGGCATCCGGATCAACTCGATCTCCGATGTGACCCCGGTGCCGCACAACGGCTGCCGTCCGCAAAAGCGTCGTCGCATCTAAGTCTCCACGGATGCTCGCTTTTCTGCGATAATCTGCGGTTACTCATCGTCGGCGGGCACGCAAGTGCCGCGCCGGCGGTTCTGTTGAAGCCTTCGGGCTTGTTTGTGGCCTGTTGACAGCGCATCGTCGCTGTCCAGGCTGAATGTTGAAGACCACCGTCTGAGCCGATAAAAACACTGGCCGGACTCGCGCAGGGTGCCACCGTTCGAGGGTGGGCTGGCGTCAGATTGATCAAGGACACGCAAAGTGGCACGTTACCTCGGCCCCAAGGCCAAACTTTCCCGCCGTGAAGGCACCGACCTGTTCCTGAAGAGCGCTCGCCGCCCGATCAGCGACAAGGCCAAGTTCGACTCCAAGCCGGGTCAACACGGTCGCACTTCCGGCCAACGCACCTCTGACTTCGGTCTGCAGCTGCGCGAGAAGCAAAAGGTCAAGCGCATGTACGGCGTGCTGGAGCGTCAGTTCCGCCGCTACTTCGCCGAAGCCGAGCGCCGCAAGGGCTCGACCGGCGTCAACCTGCTGACCCTGCTGGAATCCCGCCTGGACAACGTCGTCTACCGCATGGGCTTCGGCTCCACCCGCGCAGAAGCCCGTCAGCTGGTTTCCCACAAGGGCATCACCGTGAACGGTGAAGTCGTGAATATCGCTTCCTACCTGGTCAAGGCCGGTGACGTGGTCGCCGTGCGTGAAAAGGCCAAGAAGCAGCTGCGCATCATCGACGCGCTGAAGCTGGCCGAGTCCATCGGTCTGCCGGCCTGGGTGACTGTGGATGCCACCAAGCTGGAAGGCGTCTTCAAGAAGGCCCCCGATCGCGACGAGTTCGGTGCTGAGATCAATGAATCGCTGATCGTTGAGTTGTACTCGCGTTAATCGATCTTCTTTTGCCGACGATGCCCGCAAGGGCATGGTCGGCGTTTCCTCGTCTGGGCTACGCGCAGACGCGCAAGGCCCGGCTGGTCCCTCAGCCTTATCGGTGTAACGAACCGAGGGTATTGAAAGAAAGACCTCATGCAAACAAACCTGCTCAAACCCAAATCCATCAATGTGGAGCCCCTGGGCGGTCATCGCGCCAAGGTGACTCTGGAGCCGTTCGAACGCGGCTATGGCCACACCCTGGGCAATGCCCTGCGCCGTGTGCTGTTGTCCTCGATGGTGGGGTATGCGCCGACTGAAGTCACGATCGCTGGGGTGCTCCACGAGTACTCGGCCATCGACGGTGTGCAGGAAGACGTCGTTCATATCATGCTCAACCTGAAGGGCGTGGTGTTCCGTCTGCACAACCGCGAGGAAGTGACGCTGGTTCTGCGCAAGGAAGGTGAAGGCCCGGTCACGGCCGCCGACATCCAGACTCCGCACGACGTGGAAATCGTCAACCCCGAGCATGTCATCGCCCACCTGTCGCAAGGCGGCAAGCTGGACATGCAGATCAAGGTCGAGAAGGGCCGCGGCTATGTGCCGGGTTCGATGCGTCGCTACGGCGATGAGCCGACCAAGACCATCGGTCGCATCGTGCTGGATGCGTCGTTCGCACCGGTTCGTCGCGTCAGCTACGCCGTCGAGAGCGCCCGTGTGGAACAGCGAACCGACCTCGACAAGCTGGTCATGGAGATCGAAACCAACGGCGCCATTTCGCCCGAGGAAGCGATCCGCGCATCGGCCAAGATCCTGGTGGAACAACTGGCCGTCTTCGCTCAGCTGCAAGGCAGCGAAGTGCCTGATTTCGACCAGCCTGCACAGCGCAGCTCGTCGTTCGACCCGATCCTTCTCCGCCCTGTGGACGAGCTGGAATTGACGGTGCGTTCGGCCAACTGCCTGAAGGCCGAAAACATCTACTACATCGGCGACCTGATCCAGCGTACCGAGACCGAGCTGCTGAAGACCCCGAATCTGGGTCGCAAGTCGCTCAACGAAATCAAGGAAGTGCTGGCTTCGCGCGGTCTGACTCTGGGCGCCCGCCTGGAAAACTGGCCGCCGCAAGGTCTGGACAAGCGCTGATCGGCGCAGCCCGCAGCGTCGGCTTTGGCCGGCTCTGCGGCAGCCTCAGGCTCTGAAGTTTTTTGAAAATGGGTGGCCTTGTCGGCCACCCGGTGCACCCGGGCAGTACCTGATACGGCTGCTGGGATTAATCGAGAAAGGAATAGCACCATGCGTCACCGTAACGGCCTCCGTAAGCTGAACCGTACCTCCGAACACCGCAAGGCGATGCTGCGCAATATGTGCAACTCGCTGCTGCAGCACGAAGCCATCAAGACCACGGTCCCGAAGGCCAAGGAACTGCGCCGTGTTGTCGAGCCCCTGATCACCCTGGCCAAGGTCCCGACCGTGGCCAACCGCCGTCTGGCTTTCGACCGTCTGCGTGACCGCGACATGGTCGTCAAGCTGTTCGACGTGCTGGGCCCGCGTTTCGCAGCCCGTCCGGGCGGCTACACCCGCATCCTGAAGATGGGTTTCCGCGTGGGCGACAATGCGCCCATGGCCTATGTGGAGCTGGTGGATCGCGCTGAAGGCGAGACCGCTGGCGAAGCGGCTGAGTAATTCAAGCCCTTGCGCACAGCCAGGGCAGGCGAACTGAAGTTTCGGTTTGCTCTGCTCGGTAATGAAGGCCAGCCATCGTGCTGGCCTTTTTTTTGCGCGCAGCGCGAACATCCTGGGCTGTTCGGCAGTGGCCCGGAGTGCACACAGAGCGCTCGTGTGCCCTTTCAGCGTACAGTTCGGCGCCTTGCATGGAGCTTTTGCTTCTTTGCTGGCGTCTTTGAATCTTCTTGACCTTTGGAGCACCCATGGCCGCAACGCCGGGTGTCGCTTGCTCATGATGCGTCTGTCTTCCTTCCCGTCCTTGTGGCGTCCGTTTGCCGGGCTGCTGCTGATGCTGGGCCTTTGGGTGTTGCCGGGCCTAGTGCGCGCGGACGAGTTCCTGGACCCCGAGCAGGCTTTCAAGCTGTCAGTGAAGCCACTGGGTGAGCGCAGCGTCGAGGTGCGCTTCGACATCGCGCCGGGGTATTACATGTACCGCGAGCAGTTCAAGGCCGAGTCCGCAGAAGCGAAGCTGGCGGCACTGGAGATCCCGAAAGGCAAGGTCAAGTTTGACGAGACCTTCCAGAAGGAGGTCGAGGTCTACCGTGATGCTTTGGTGGTCAAGGTGCCGGTGGAGCAGGCGGCAGGTGCTTTCAAGTTGCTGGTGGGCGGGCAAGGTTGCGCCGACAAGGGGCTGTGCTATCCGCCCATGAGCTCGGAGTTTCAGGTGCGCCTGGCCGCTTTTGGCGGTGGCAGCAATGAAGTCAAGCCGGTAGCAGGCGAGGGCGCTTTGGCGACGGGCGTGCAAAGCAGCCCGGTGGCAGACGCGGCTCCGGCCGCGCCGGCCAGCGCTGTCAATGCGGCGCCGGTGTCCGAGTCCAACCGGCTGGATGCAGCCCTGCAGTCGGGCAAGTTCTGGACGGTGGTGGGGGTGTTCTTTGTCGCCGGCTTGCTGCTGTCGCTCACGCCGTGCGTGCTGCCCATGCTGCCGATTTTGTCCTCCATCATCGTCGGGGAAGCGCAGGGCGGCAAAGCCACGCGCGGCCGCGGGCTCTTGCTGGCGGCCAGCTATTCCCTGGGCATGGCCTTGATTTACACGGCGCTCGGCGTTGCGGCCGGTCTGGCCGGTGAGGGGCTGGCTGCCACCTTGCAGAAGCCCTGGGTGCTGGCTGCCTTCGCCGGCGCGCTGGTGCTGTTCTCGCTGTCCATGTTCGGCGCCTACGAGATCAGCCTGCCCAGCAGCCTCAGCGGCGGTCTCTCGCAGGCCTCGCAGCGCCTGCCTGCCGGCCACATCTTTGGGGTTTTCGTGATGGGCGGCGTCTCGGCCCTGATCGTCAGCCCCTGCGTGGCTGCACCTCTGGCCGGCGCTTTGCTTTACCTGAGCCAGACGCGCGATGTGGTGCTGGGCGGCAGCGCCTTGTTCGCCCTGGCCAGCGGCATGAGCGTGCCCTTGCTGCTGCTCGGCGCTTCGGCCGGCAGTTTGCTGCCGCGCGCCGGCGCCTGGATGGACGGCGTCAAGCATTTCTTCGGCATGCTCTTGCTGGCCGTGGCCTTGTGGACCGTGCAGCCGGTGCTGCCGGCGGCGCTGGCACAGGCGCTGTGGGGCGCGTTGCTGATCGGCAGCGCCTCGATGCTGGGCTTGTTCGAACCGGCGCACGCCGTGCACCGCCCGCGCACCTGGCTGCGCAAAACGGCTGCCGTGCTGGCGTTTGCCTACGGCCTGCTGCAGGTGGTGGGCGCGGCCAATGGCGGCACCGACCCGCTCAAGCCCTTGGCGGGCGTGGGTCTGGCTGAGGCCAAGGCCGGCGGTGCCACACCGGCGGTCGGCGGCTTGAACTTCCAGAAGGTTCACAGCGTGGCCGAGCTCGATGCCGCCTTGGCCACGGCCGGCCGTCCGGTCATGCTGGACTTCTATGCCGACTGGTGCGTGTCCTGCAAGGAGATGGAGCGCTTCACTTTCACCGACCCGGCCGTGCGCCAGCGTCTGGCGGGCGCCTTGCTGCTGAAGGCCGATGTCACGGCCAACACAGCGGCCGATCGCGAACTGCTGAAGCGCTTCAAGCTCTTCGGCCCGCCGGGTTCGATCTTCTTCGATGCGCAAGGTCAGGAACTGACCGGCGTGCGCGTGATCGGCTTCCAGAACGCTGAGCGCTTTCTTTCTTCGCTTTCTGCCGCTGGACTTTGACGCCAGGGCAGAAACTGCGCTATACTGCTAGCTTCAGTC
>NZ_JBXAGJ010000027.1:0-40182 GCF_058794035.1 Roseateles sp. GW835-FHT13E02 | reverse complement strand
GTCGCGGGGTGGAGCAGTCTGGTAGCTCGTTGGGCTCATAACCCAAAGGTCGTAGGTTCAAATCCTGCCCCCGCAACCAAATACCAGTGCAGTGCGGCCCGCTTTGAGTGGCGCCCGTGCTGACAGCAAGATCCATGAAACACGCAAGGCTGCCGAATTGGGTGGCCTTTGTTTTCATCACCCATCAGTCGCGGGGTGGAGCAGTCTGGTAGCTCGTTGGGCTCATAACCCAAAGGTCGTAGGTTCAAATCCTGCCCCCGCAACCACCATCAAGTCGCAGCGCCAACCGTGAGGTTGGCGTTTTGCTTTGTGCCTTCGTTTTGCTGGCTGATGCACTGGGATTCGGACGCACTTCCGCGGGTGCCGCGGCGCCCGCTGCTCGCCCAACAGCCGTGCTTTTCTTTGCGCTGTCACACAAGCCCAAGGATGCCCAGGGGCTACGATGCGAGCTTCGCCGCCAGCAGGCGCAGCCGGGTTGTTTAGAGGCTTGCACCTAGAATGCCGGCCCGCGCTGATTTCGCAGCTCCGATCCCTCCACCGACCCTGATTGATGACCCGGCCCTCGAATCTTCTCCTCCGTCTGCTGCCGGCGCCTGTGCGCGGCCTGCTTGCCAGCGTCTTGCTGGCCCTGAACACCGTGATCGGCGTGGCCTTGATGATGCCGCCAGCCCTGCTCAAGCTCATCCTGCCCCTGCTGCCGGTGCGCCGCCTCTGTGACCGCACCCTGAACGCCATCGCGGCCGGCTGGGTGGCTTTCAACAATGGCTGGATTGCCGCCTTGAATCCGCAGGTCTGGGATGTCCAGGGCATGGACGGCCTGCACGAGCGCGGCTGGTACCTGGTCTCGCCCAACCACCAGACCTGGGTGGACATCCTGGTCCTGCAGCGCGTGTTCCATGGCCGCATCCCCTTTTTGAAGTTCTTCCTCAAGCGCGAGCTGATGTGGGTGCCGGTGATCGGCCTGGCCTGGTGGGCGCTCGACTTTCCGTTCATGAAGCGCGGCCGCAACGCCAGCTCCCAGGCGGACGATCTGGAGACCACGCGCAAGGCCTGCGAGCGCTTCAAGACCATCCCGACCACGGTGATCAATTTCGTCGAAGGCACACGCTTCAGCGCTGCCAAGCAGCAGGAGCAGAACAGCCCGTACGAGCACCTGCTCAAACCCAAGGTCGGTGCGCTCAGCATGGCCCTGGCCACCATGGGCGATCAGTTCGAAGCCATGCTCGATGTGACCCTGGCCTACCCCGAGGGAACGCCCAGCTTCTGGGATCTGCTCTGCGGCCGCTGCGGCTCCGTGGTCGTGCGGGTGCAGCAACGCCCGATTCCGGCCGAGCTGGTGGGTGGCAACCCCATGGCTGACAAGCGCCTGCGTGCCGGCATCTCGATGTGGATCAAGCGCCAGTGGGCCGACAAGGACGAGGTCTTGAAGGGCTTGCTGCCGCCGCGCTGATGCGGCATGTCACTGAACGTCCGAGGGGGCGCTGACCCACCGTCCCACCGGCAAGCGGTGGCTCAGAGTTCTTTGATGTGGTTGTTGGAGCCCACACCGTCCACCTGGGTCTTGAAGCCCTTGGGTACAAAGACGGTGTTCTTGCTGCCCGTGAACTCGATCCGTTCGACCTTGGCGCTGGCCGGGATGCGAACGGTGTTGCCCACGCCGGTGATCAGCAGGCGCTGGATGGTGTTGCCTTCACCGATGGTGACATCGCAGTCGATGCCGTTGATGTCCACGTCATACAGGCCCGGCCGGTCGATGGTGGACTTGACGCGCACCCCGTCCACCTCGGTCAGAGAGCCGCTGCTGCTGGTGCCGCCACAGCCGCCAAGCGCCAGGGTGACGGCGCTCCCCAAGGCCATGAGCAAGGTCAATGCAGTGCGCCGGGACTGCGGGCTTTGCGTGGCAGGCGAGGCGTGATTCAGGTGAAGAGGATTCATGCTGGATGGCTCCGAAATCAATGGGCGGGTGGCGCCGGGACAGCGACCACAACGAGCGTCCGCCCGGCAGGGCTTAGGACGGGCCGCAGTCTGGCCCCTGACGCATGAACACGGGATGAAGGCGCGAGACCTTCGCGCGTCCAGGAAGGCGCTGCGGTCTCGGTCGAAGGGGGGCTCAGGCTGGCCATGGGCGTTGGATCGTCTTTGGCAGATGCATTGAAGGCTGGGAATGGCCTAGGAAACCCGGCTACTCCGGGCTGGCGCGGGTGCGCTGAATCTCTACACTAGGCACAGCTCGTGCCCCGCGCCGCTTGCGCGTCCATCACCCGAACTTCCCCTCATGCCCGGCCTGCGTCCGCTCTCAGGTGCAGCCCTTGCCGCCGCCTTGCGACGGCAGCTGCGTCATGGCGGGCCGCGTGCAAGTTTGGCGGCGCTGGGCTTGCTGTTGGCTGGCTTGGCCTTGACGGCCGTGCTCAGCGTGGGCAGTGCGGAGCAGGCCGAGCGCGATGCGCTGGCGCAATTCGACCGCCTCGCCGGCCGCATCGAGCGCGAGATTGAGCGCCGCCTGCTGCAGCCCATCTATGGGCTCAAGGGCGCGCGCGGTGTTTACGCCGCCAGCGACGAGGTGTCGCGCATCGACTTCCGCAACTATGTGGATTCGCGCCAGCTGGCGCAGGAGTTTCCGGGCATTCGCGGCTTCGGTTTCATCGAGCGTGTGCCGCGCCCGGATCTGGATCGCTTTCTGGTCCAGGCGCGTGCCGACGGCATGCCGGATTTCCAGGTGAGAACCTCGGGTCAATGGCCCGATCTCTACGTCATCAAGTACCTCGAACCTTTGAGTGACAACCTGGCGGCCCTGGGCTATGACCTGGGCCAGGAGCCACTGCGGCGCGAAGCCATCGAGCGTGCCGTGCTGACGGGCGAGGACACCATGAGCGGCCGCATCAGCCTGGTGCAGGACGAGGCCAAGCGCCCCGGCTTCATGCTCATGGTGCCGGTCTACCGGCGTGGTGCCGACCCACAGACCGAGGGGCAGCGCCTGCGCGCCTTGGTGGGCGTGGTCTATGCCCCGGTGGTGGCGGATGAGCTGTTGGGCCGGGTTGCCGAGGTCGGAGAGCAATTGCTGGATTTCCGCCTGCTGGCCGACGATGGCCCGCAAGCCCAGGATCTGTTGTTTGCATCGACCCCCGGTGCTGCGGACGCCGCCCCCGCGGCGGCGCCTGCCCATGCGCAAGAGCGCCGCATCGATTTCGCCGGCAAGCGTCTGCGCTTGCAACTGGCCAGCACGCCGGCTTTTGAACAGCGCGTGCATCGCGGCGCGCCCCTGTGGATCGCTGTCAGTGGCGCCGGGCTCAGCCTGAGCCTCGCGTTTGCCACCTGGCTGCTGATCTCCGGGCGTCTGCGTGCTGAAGCCCTGGCGGCGGCGCGAACCGCCGATCTGGCCCGGGCCCTGGGCGAGAACCGTTCGCTGCTGGAGACGGTGCACCAGCATTCCATCGTCTCCGTGACCGATGTGGCTGGCACCATCATCGATGTCAACGAAGCCTTCTGCCGCATCAGCGGCTACAGCCGCGACGAGCTGCTGGGCGCCAACCACCGCCTGATCAACTCGGGCCACCATGGCCCGGAGTTCTGGCGCGGCGTCTGGGCCGAGCTGCTGGCCGGGCGCAGCTGGCGCGGCGAGCTCTGCAATATGGCCAAGAGCGGTCAGCTCTACTGGGTGGATAGCATCATCGCGCCCATCTTTGACGCCCAGGGCCGCATCGAAAAATACATCTCCATCCGCAGCGACATCAGCGCGGCCAAGCGCGCGGCGCTGCAACTGCTCAACAACCAGGTGGTGCTGGACCGGGCCGAACGCCTGGCCGGATTGGGGGCCTGGGAGCTGGCGGTGGACACGCAAAAGCTCAGTTGGTCCGACCAAACCTACCGCCTGCACGATGTACCTCTGGGCACCGAAGTGACACTGGATTTGGCCTTGTCCCATTTGTCGGACAGTGGCCGTCGCGCCTTGCAAGACGCGGTCCACCAGGCCGCGTCGGGCCGAGCCTGGGATCTGGAGTTGAGCCTGCGAACAGGAACGGGGCGCGAACTGTGGGTGCGCTCGGTCGGCGAGGCGTCCTTTGATGACCAGGGCGCGCTGCGCATCTTCGGTACCTACCAGGACATCACCCAGCGCCGCGCCCTCGAGGCGCAGACGCGGCAAGCCAACCAGGTGCTGCGCAGCGTGCTGGAGAACCTGCCTTGCGCGCTCAGCGTCTTCGACGCCGACCTCAAGCTCCTGGCCCATAACGGCCAGTTCAGGCAGCTGCTGGAATTTCCCGACGAGCTCTTTGCCGGCCCTAGCACCACCTTCGAGCAGATCATCCGCTTCAATGCTGCGCGTGGTGAGTACGGTGAGGCCGAGGATGTCGAGGCAACCGTGCAGCAAATCATCGAGCGCGCGCGCCATCCCAGCCTGCATCAGTTCGAGCGCACGCGACCCAATGGCCGCACCCTGGAAGTGCGTGGCGCGCCCATGCCCGATGGTGGCTTTGTCACCACCTATGTGGACATCAGCGAACGCAAGCGGGCCGAGGCCGAGGTGCGCCGCGCCGAGGCCTTGCTGCGCGGCTCCATCGACGCGGTCAACGAAGGCTTTGTGCTCTACGACCCCGAGGATCGCCTGGTTTTCTGCAACGAGAAATACCGCCAGATGTACCCCCGCTCGGCCGATCTGATCGTGCCCGGCGCCAGCTTCGAATCCATCGTGCGCGGCGGGGCCGAGCGCGGCCAGTATGTCGAGGCCATCGGTCGCGTCGACGAATGGGTGGCCGAGCGCATGGCGGCGCACCGTGTCGCCCAGTCCACGCTGGTGCAGAAGCTCGATGACGAACGCTGGGTGCGCGTGATCGAGCGGCGCATGGACGATGGCCATCTGGTCGGCTTCCGCATCGACATCACCGATCTGATGCGCGCCACCGAAGAAGCGCAAAGCGCCTCACGTGCCAAGAGCCAGTTCCTGGCCAATATGAGCCATGAGATCCGCACGCCCATGAACGCCATCCTGGGCATGCTCAAGCTGCTGCAGAAGACGCCGCTTAGCGAGCGCCAGCAGGACTACGCCAGCAAGACCGAAGGGGCTGCCCGCTCCTTGCTGGGTCTGCTCAACGACATCCTGGACTTCTCCAAGGTCGAGGCGGGCAAGATGACGCTGGACCCGCAGCCTTTCCGCCTGGAGCCCTTGTTCCGCGAGCTCTCGGTCATCCTCTCGGCCAATCTGGGCGCCAAGCCGGTGGAGTTGCTGTTCGATCTGGACCCCGGGCTGCCCGCCCAACTGCTCGGCGATGCCCTGCGCCTGCAGCAGGTGCTGATCAATCTGGGCGGCAATGCGCTCAAGTTCACGCCCCAGGGCGAGGTGGTGCTGGGCTTGCGCCTGCAGGCTTTGACGCAGGACCGCGCGACGCTGGAGTTCTCGTTGCGCGACAGCGGCATCGGCATCGCGCCCGAGCACCAGGCACAGATCTTTTCCGGCTTCACCCAGGCCGAGGCTTCGACGACGCGGCGATTCGGTGGCACGGGCCTGGGCCTGGCCATCAGCCAGCGCCTGGTGCAGCTGATGGGCGGCGAATTGCGCCTGGACAGCGCCCCGGGACGCGGCAGTCGCTTCAGCTTCAGCTTGCAGCTGCCCGTTCTGCCGCCGGATGCCGAAGCTGCCGGTGGGCCGGCGGCAGCCCGCGTCTTGCGGGCCTTGATCGTGGACGACCACGAAGAGGCCCGGGCGGTCCTGGCCCGCATGGCCACCGCACTCGGCTGGACCGTGCTTCAGGCCGACCGCGGTGAGGCGGCCCTGCTGCAGCTGCAGCAAGCGGCGGCGCAAGGCCAGGCGCTGGACCTGGTCTTGCTGGATGGGCAGATGCCTGGCCAGGATGCGCTGGCCTGCGCGCGCCGGATGCGCGAGTTGCAGCCGGGCTTGCGCGTGCTGCTCATGGTCAGCGCCCATGGCCGCGAGCAACTGGGCCAGCGCAGCGCCGCCGACGCGGAGCTGCTGGAGGACTGCCTGGTCAAGCCCCTGACCCCAGGCATGCTGGCGGATGCCGGGCATGGCGCCGACGCGGCGCCGCGAGCCGGGGCTGCGCCGCAGGCAGCGGCTGCGCTGCCCCTGCTGCCACGGTCCGACCCGCCAGCGCAGGCCTTGCAGGGCTTGCGCTTGCTGGTGGTCGAAGACAACCTCAACAACCAGCAAGTGGCACAGGAGCTGCTCGAGGACGCCGGTGCGCGGGTGAGCCTGGCCGAGCATGGCCAGCGCGCCGTCGAGCTTTTGCGCGAGCGGCCGCGGGATTTCGATCTGGTGCTGATGGATGTGCAGATGCCGGTGATGGATGGCTACACCGCCACCCGCTGGATTCGCGAGCAGCTGGGACTGCGCGAGCTGCCCATCGTGGCCATGACGGCCAATGCCATGGCCTCGGACCGGGCCGAATGCCTGGCCGCCGGCATGAACGAACATGTGGGCAAACCTTTCGATCTCGAGCCGCTGACGCGCTTGATCCTGCAGCTGTGCGTGCCGGCCCGTACGCCCGGGGCTCAGGCCGACGCGCCCGTGTCGGCGGCAGACCCGGTTGCTGCGGCCGAGCCCGTTGCGGCCCCCCGCAAAGCCCGCAGCTTTCCGACCTTGGCCGTGCCCGCGGAGCTGCACCAACGTGCCTTGGCCCAGGGCATCGAGCTGCAGTCGGCCATGGACCGTTTCATGGGCAAGATTTCCCTGTTCCAGCGCATGGCCCAGACCTTCGGGCCCTCGGCCGAGGACATGCAAGCGCAGCTGCGGCAGGCTTTGAGCGACGGTGACGTCGCCGCCGCGGGCATGGCCTTGCACAGCCTCAAAGGCCTGGCGGCCACCCTGGGGGCGCAGGCTCTGGCTGCGCTGGGTGCCGAAGGTGAGGAACGACTCAAGCGCGGCGATTCGCTGGACCCCGACTGGCTGCAGGGTCTGGCGCAGCAGCTGGAGCGGGGCAGTGCCGATCTGCGCCAGTTGGCCGATGAACTGGCGCGTCACGCCCAGGCCGCGGCCGCGCCGGGCGCGGCGGCTGTTGCCCCCGAGGCGGCGGCTGTTGATGGCGCAACCGTCCCCCCGGCCGCGGCCGAGGCAGCGTTTGCGGCGGAGCTGGCGCAGCTGCGCCAGATGCTGCGAGACTTCGACATGGCCGCCACCGACACCTTGAACCAGATGCTGCAAACCCATGCCTCCCGATTCGCTGCGGTTCGCGATCCGCTTGAAGCGGCCGTCATGGCCCTGGACTTTGAGCGTGCGCTGGCGCTGACCGACGGGCTGCTGCCCGCACCGGGTCTGGCGGAAGGGGCCGCCCGGTGAGTTGGCCCAGTCCTGCCTCGGGCAGCCCTGGCGCCTCGCCCGAGCCCTTCAATCTGCAGCAGCAGCTGGGCCGGCGACCGCGCCTGCTCATCGTCGACGACCAGCCGGCCAATATCCAGGCGCTCTACCAGGTGTTCGCGCAGGACCACCAGGTCTTCATGGCCACCTCGGGCGCGCAGGCCCTGCAGCTCTGCCGTGACAAGCAGCCCGATCTGCTGCTGCTGGACATCCAGATGCCGGGCATGGATGGCTACGAGGTCTGTCGCCAAATCAAGGCCGACCCGGAGCTGGCGGCGCTGCCGGTGGTTTTTGTCACCGCCCACAGCGATGCCGAGACCGAAACCCGCGGCCTGGACATGGGCGCCGTCGATTTCATCAGCAAGCCTTTCAGCCCGGCCGTGGTGCGCGCGCGTGTGCGCGCCCATCTGACGCTCAAGGTGCAGAGCGATCTGCTGCGCGAGCTGGTCTTTGTCGACGGCCTCACCGGTGTCTACAACCGCCGGCATTTTGATGAACGCCTGGCACGCGAGTTCCAGCGCGCGCGGCGCCAGGGCAGCAGCCTGGCGCTGATGATGATCGACGTCGATTACTTCAAGCGCTTCAACGATCGTTACGGCCACCTGGCCGGCGACGATGGTTTGCGCCGCGTGGCCGCGACGCTCAAGGCCCAGCTCAAGCGCCCGGCCGATTTGCTCAGCCGTTTTGGTGGCGAAGAGTTCGCCTGTGTGCTGCCCGATACCGAGCTGCCCGGCGCGCTGGCGCTGGCTGACGAGATGGGCGCCGCGGTGCAGGCCCTGGGCATCGCCCATGCCGATTCCGATGTCGCGCCCTGCCTCACCATCAGCATCGGCGTGGCCGCGCTGCGGCCGCATGGCACGCTCGGGCCCTCCGAGCTGGTGGTGGCGGCCGATGAGCAGCTCTACCTGGCCAAATCGGGCGGGCGCCGCCGCGCCAGCGGCATCACGCTGTAGCCAGGCCGGCCTCGCGGCTGGCTTCCGTCCCGCTGCCCAGGCGCTTGTAGTAGAGCGCCGAGCCATGCAGCCGGCCTTCGGCGCAGGCCTCGTGGTCGGGGATCTCGCCGGCGCGCTGCCAGCCCAGGTGCACGAACACCGCCTCGGCCTGCGACGCCGCCGGCGCTTCCAGCACCAGCAAGCTTCGGCCTTGGGCTTGGGCCGTGCACTCGAGCCTGCACATCAGGCGGCTGGCAATGCCCCGGCCGCGCGCCTGGCTGTGCACCATCAGGCGCTGCACCTCACCGCGGTGGTGTGCGTTGCCGTGGGGCGCCAGCGAGAGCTGCACCGCGCCTTGCAGCGGGCCGCAGGGCTCGTGGCCGTCCTGGTCGCCATGCTCGCTGTCGCAGGCGATCCAGAGGCTGTGCTGGGGGCCGAGGCGGGCGAACACGCCGTGCCAGTAGGTCAGGGCGGCATAGCGCGACAGCGGGGCCAGGAAGCCCAGGCTGGCGCCGCGGTGCACGCCGTCGATCAGCAGGTCGCACAGAGCGGGCAGCCACTGCAGGTCTTGCGGGCCGATCTTGCGCACGGTCAGTGCCTGCTGGCCGGCCAGGCTTTGGCGGGCGTGGGCGGTCAGGGATTTGCGCGCCGGCTCGGCAGCCGTGAAGGCGCTGCGCGAGGTGTAGGCGCTGGCGGCGGGTTTGGCAGAGAGCGTGGTGGAAAACATGGCCTGGCCTCCTTGACTTGCATGCGATCGGTTCGGGAACCCGGAGAACGGCGCTCCGGGTTTGCCCGAGTTGCATGCAAGCGGCGTGCCAGGCTTAGTCGGCCACCCCGGGTTCGGCCTCCAGGCGGGCGCGGCCACCGCGTTTGGCCTCGTAGAGCGCGGTTTCGGCGCGGCGTTTGAGGTCTTCGATGTCGCGGTCGCCATGCCTCAGCTTGGCCCAGCCGCCGCTGTAATCGAGTTCAAAGCCGAGCTCTGCTGGTGCACGCTGCGCCAGGGCGGTGCGCAGGCGGGCATCCAGGGCTTCGGGGCCCTGGGCGTCGCAGCGCGCCATCAGCACCGCAAACTCCTCGGGGCCGATGCGACCGGCCAGGTCACCCAGGCGCATCTGCGACTGGATGCAGCTGCCGAACAGGGCCAGGGCGCGGTCGCCGGCCTCCTGGCCGTGGCAGAGGTTGATGCTCTTGAGGTGGTCCAGATCCAGCAGCACCAGAGCCAGCGGCTCCTGGTGGCGGCGCGCCATCGAGATCAGGTCCACCGAGCGGCTGGCAAAGGCCCGCGCATCGACCAGCCCGGTCAGCGGGTCGCTCTGGGCCAGGCGTGCGAGTTCGGCTTCCACCTCGCCGCGCCAGGCCAGCACCAGGCCGAGCAGGGCGGCCGTCAGGCTCCAGTGCACCGCCAGGCCGAGCAGGCTGTTGGCGGCGCTGGCGCCATGCAGGCCGGCCAGGCTGCCGGCATCGATCAGGCCGGCGCTGGCCAGGCCGGCGCGGCCCAGGCAGATCAGGCCGATGGGCAACACCGCTGCCAGCAGCAGGGCGCGCCAGCGCAGGTTCTGGCTGGCCGGCTGCGCCTCCAGCGGGGCGCGGGCCAGGGCCGGGTGCAGCTCGGCCGCTGGCCGCGGCAGGGCCAGGCTCAGCGTCAGCATCAGGCATTGCAGGCCCAGCCAGCCCTGGCTCCAGGCCAGGCGGAAGGGCACGCTGTCGTGGAAGTGGATGGCATAGCCCAGGCTCAGCAGCACGGGTGCCGCCAGCATCAACCAGCGCCCGGGCCGTGGCGTGAGCCACAGGCGCAGCGCCCACCAGAGCAGGCTCAGGCTGGCGCTGAAGGCCAGCATGGCCAGGCTGTGCAGGCCGCGCGCCAGCTCGGGCAGGCTGGCGCTGGCCTCGATCAGCAGCCAACCCAGGGCCTGGGCGACGGCAAAGCCCTGGGCCCAGCGGGTGGCCGGGCTGGGCCGCCAGCCGGTCAGCAGCAGCAGGATCAGCGCGGCGGCCAGGGCTTGCACCAGCAGCAGATTGAACAGCGTGGG
Organism: Roseateles sp. GW835-FHT13E02; assembly: GCF_058794035.1. Classification (NCBI taxonomy): domain Bacteria; kingdom Pseudomonadati; phylum Pseudomonadota; class Betaproteobacteria; order Burkholderiales; family Sphaerotilaceae; genus Roseateles; species Roseateles sp. GW835-FHT13E02. The sequence continues at coordinate 29,917 of NZ_JBXAGJ010000027.1, read as the reverse complement.
GTTGTCAAACAGCATGGTGCTTTCGGGGCTGGTGGTGTTCTTGTGGAGGGGGTGTGGCCCGCAGGCAGCTGGCCTGATTCTCTACTGGAAGGCCACCTCGGCAAAGCTGCGCAGCTTGCGACTGTGCAGCTGCGCCGCCGAGCCCTGACGCAGCAGCTCGACGGCACGCAGGCCGATCTGCAGATGCTGGTCGACGCGGGCGCGGTAGAACTGGTCGGCCATGCCGGGCAGCTTGATCTCGCCGTGCAGGGGCTTGTCGCTGACGCAGAGCAGGGTGCCGTAGGGCACGCGCAGGCGCAGGCCGTTGGCGGCGATGGTGGCGCTTTCCATGTCCAGGGCCACGGCCCGGCTCTGGCTGAAGCGGCGCTCGGGGCCGCCGTGCCGGGTCTTGGGCAGCAGCTCCCAGTTGCGGTTGTCGGTGGAGGCCACCGTGCCGGTGCGCAGCAGGCGCTTGAGCTCCAGGCCGCTGAGCTGGGTGATGTCGGCCACAGCGGTTTCCAGTGCCACCTGCACCTCGGCCAGGGGCGGGATGGGCACCCACAGCGGCAGGTCTTCATCCAGCACATGGTCCTCGCGCACGTAGGCATGGGCCAGCACATAGTCGCCCAGTTGCTGGCTGTTGCGCAGGCCGGCACAGTGGCCCAGCATCAGCCAGGCATGGGGGCGCAGCACGGCCACATGGTCGGTGATGGTCTTGGCATTGGCCGGGCCGACGCCGATATTGATCAGGCTGATGCCGCTGCGGTCGCGCCGGATCAGGTGGTAGGCCGGCATCTGCGGCAGGCGCGGCGGCAGCTGGCCCAGGGCGTCGGCGTCCTCGGGGCTGAGGCCCACGCGGCGGGTGATGCGGTTGCCGGGCTCGACCAGGGCGATGCAGTCGTCCAGCTCATGCGGGCGGGCCGGGTCGGGCCGCTCGCGCATCAACGCCTGGCCCAGTTTGACGAACTCGTCGATGTAGAACTGGTAGTTGGTGAAGAGCACGAAGTTCTGGAAGTGCTCGGGGCTGGTGCCGGTGTAGTGGCGCAGGCGGTGCAGGGAGTAATCCACCCGCGGCGCGGTGAACAGGGCCAGGGGCTGGGGTGCGCCCGGTGGCAGCTCTTGCGTGCCGTTGGCGATGCCGTCGTCCATATCGGCCAGCTCGGGGAAATCGAACAGGCTGCGCAGCGGGCGGCGGCGCTCGGGCGCCAGCTGGCTGTCCAGGCTGGCCTGCTCGTCGAGAGCGAAGTGCAAGGGGATGGGCTGTTTGCTGCTGCAGACCTCCAGCTCCACGCCGTGGTTCTGCAGCAGCAGCTCGAATTGCTCCAGGTAGTAACGCGCAAACAGCTCGGGGCGGGTCAGCGTCGTTTCAAACACGCCGGGGCCGGCCACAAAGCCGTAGGCCAGGCGCGAGACCTGGCGCTGCTCGCGCGCGCTGCTGCCCACGCGCAGGCGCAGCAAGGGGTAGCAGGCGCGCACCGGGGCGATGTCCTGGCCGGCGAGAAAGTCCTGCAGCGCGCGGCGCAGCTGCTGCAGGCCGGCCTGGTAGATCTGCTGCACATAGGCCAGGGCCGGGGCGGCCTGGTCAAAGGTCTGGGGCGCGAAGAACAGTGAGTCCATGAGCTTGGGTCGTGCGGGCTGGGCGCGGCCGAGGCGCTGCGCCATCGGCCTTGATTGTGGCCCCGGCCAGCACGGCCTCGACCTCTCCGTGACCCAGGGCCAGATCGTTCAGCGCCCGGCCATCCATCTCGCGCAGCTCGGCCCTTGCGCGGCGGGCTTGCCGGCCTTGCGCCAGTAGGCGCAGCAGGGCATGTGGGAGCAGGGAGAAAGGCGTGGGGTTCATGGCGTTCACCGTGTGGCTTGGGAGTGGTCGCCATCTTGGGTTTTGAGGTATTGTTTGAAAAGTTGAATGAACTGATTTGAAAGATCAGGAAATCTGATGCGATGCCTGAACCTGGACCAGATCCGCACCTTGGTGGCCATCGCCGACCTGGGCAGTTTTGCCGCCGCCGCCCAGGCCCTGCACCTGGCGCCGCCGACGGTGAGCCTGCACATCAGCGAGCTGGAGTCGCGCCTCGACGCCACTTTGCTGCTGCGCCGCAAAGGCGCGCCACGCGCCGATGCGCGGGCCGCCGGTCTGAGCCTGACCCCGGCCGGCCAGGAACTGGTGCAGCGCGGCCGCCAGCTTTTGCGCGATGCCGAGGACGCCGAGGCCCAGGTGCGCCGCCATGCGCGCGGCCTGGTTGGGCGGGTGCGCCTGGGCACGGCCACGGGCGTGGTGGTGCATTTGCTGCCGCAGGTGCTGGAGGCGCTGGCGCAGCAGCATCCGGGCATCGATGTGGAGCTCAGCGTGCTGGGCTCGGCCGACACCTTGGCGCGGCTCGACGCCGGGCGCCTGGACATCGGCCTGGTCACCTTGCCCCTGCCCGGCGGCACCGGCCTGCGCTGCACGCCCTGGCGGCGCGACCCCATGGTGGCATTCCTGCCGGCCGACTGGGAGGCGCCCGCGCAGCTGGACCCGGCCTGGCTGGCCGACAAACCGCTGATCTTCAACGACAGCAGCACCCAGATGTACCGCATGACCATGGCCTGGTTCGGCCAGGCTGGCTTCAACCCCAGCGCCCGCATCGAGCTCAATTTCACCGAGGCGATGAAGAGCCTGGTGGCGGCCGGCTACGGCGCGGCCCTGCTGCCGCTGGAGAGCGAGCAGGAGGCGCAGCGGCTGGTCGGCCACGAGCGAATGCAGCTGCGCCCTCTGAACCCGCCGCTGAGCCGTGAGCTGGCCCTGGTCCATGCCGACGAGGCCCTGCTGCCGCCGGGCGCGGCGCCGGTGCTGGAGGTGCTGCGGGCGTTTGCGCAGGCCTGAATGGCGAGGTTCTTCAGCGGGCCAGCGTCACCGCCGCCAGCAGCAGCCAGGCGCTGTGCGGCAGCCATTGCTCGTTCCAGCGCCATTGGTTTTCGGTCGGGCCATTGGCAAAGGCGAGGCCTTCGCCGGCCTCGCTGTCGGGCGCGCCGGTGATGCCGTTGGAGACGCCGCCGCGCAGCATCACGCCGGCGCTGCTGGGCGCCGCCGGTGGGTTGTGCGCGCCAAAGCCGTAGAGCATGGAGATGCCGTAGGGGTTGCGGCCCAGGATCCAGTCCAGCTGCGCCTGGGCGCTGCGGGCCAGGTCGGCGCGGATGCCGAAGTTGGCTCTGCCGGCGGGCGTGGAAGTGGGCTCCAGGGCCCGGCCGGCCAGCACGGCGGCCGTGCTCAGCGACGCCAGGCGGGCGCTCTCGCCCTGCCACCAGTAGCCGGTCTCGTTGCGGTGCGGCATGAAGAAGCCACTCTGGATGGGACCGGGTGTTCCACCTGCTGCGGCCAGGCGGAAGCGCTGGCGGGCGTAGCCGTAGGGGTTGGCCACGGCCTGGTCCAGACGCTGCTGCGCGTCCAGCGCTCGGCCCAAGGCTTGCCGCACAGAAGCTTGCCGTGCGGCTTCGGGCTCGATGCTCAGGTAATGGCTCAGGCTGATCAGGGGCAGGCCGGCCTCGACCGCGTGGTAATGCGGGCGCTGACCCACGGCATCGCTGTAGAAATGGCCCTCGCCGTCCTGCCGCTGCAGCATCTGCGCGGCGCGTTCGCGCGCGGCTTGCAGGTACTGGGCGTCGCCGGTGGCGCGCAGCAGTTCCACCGCGGCCAGCAGGGCGCTGTAGTCGTCGATCAGGTTCTCTTGCCCGTTGGCGCAGTAGCTGCGGCCATGGGTCTGCAGATGGGCGAAGGCCCGGCGCGCATCGGCCAAGTAGGTGGCGCCGCTGAACTCGCCCTGGCGCCCGCTGCTCTCGGCCAGCATTGCGGCGCGTGCCAGCGCCGCGATGGCTAGGCCGCCGCCGGCGCGGAAGGCGCTGCGGTAGCCCCGGGTGTAGACGCCGTCTTCGCCCTCGTAGCCCACCACCATGCGCTCGGCATCGGCGGCGCCCCAGCGGTCGAAGATCGTGGTGTAGAAATAACCTTCGTCGTCCAGCACACGGTGCAGGTAGTCGGCGCCCCAGAAGGCCTCGTCCTGGGCCTGGCGCAGCAGGCCGGCGCGGGCAAAGAGGCCGGCCGATTCATGGGCGCTGTGGGCCAGCACCCAGGCGGCCATGGGCGCTTGCTGCGGGTTGAAGAAGTTGGCGTAGCCAAGGTGGGACAGGTATTTGCCGGTGTCGCCACCGGCGTCGCGCCAGCCGCCCCAGACATCGACGACACGGTCGGTCTCAAAGATGCGGCGACGGCGATCGCCCTCGTCCAGATGGCGCGACTGGCGGAAGTAGTCCAGCAAGGCCCCGGCCGTCTGCCGGAACAAAGCCTGCGGCTCCACCTGCACCGTGGCCGAACGTGCATGCCGGCCGCCCACCCAGACCTCGACCTGGTAGCGTCCGGGCGCTGTCAGCGCCGAAAAATCGACCTGGAAATGTTGACGCCCTGGCGTCCATGCCTCGAAGGCGGGCAGGGCACTGAGCGGCCCATCGGCCTGCACCTGGCCCTCACGCAGCACGCGGTAGCGCCCGCTGCTGGCGCGGCCGGCCGCGCTGACCACGGCCACCTTGGGCCCCAGCGCGTCCAGCGCCACCTGGTTGATCTGCACCTGCAGCGCGGCGCGGGGCAAATGCACCAGACCTTCGACCTTGGTGCTTGGGGCGCTGTTGGCGCTACCGAGCAAGCCCAGACTCAGGCCGGTGGCCGCCAACCAGAGGGCGCGCCGACGCGGGCAGGGACGGGCGGGGTGCGGGGGCGATGGCTGATGCATGGGCGTGACTCGTGAATCGAAGCGGGTGGGGATGGTTGGGAAGGGGGTGGAATGCCCGGCGGACCATAGCGACCCAGGCTGGGATCGTCAATACATACAACCACTAGAAGTAATAAATTGCAGGCCGAGCTCAACGGGGCAGGCGCCGAGCGGCCGGCCGGGCGTCCTGGCTTATGATTTCAGCGACATCACGAGGACTTGAATCCATGCGAACCATAGGCCGCGGCGCCACCCAGCAATCCAGTGCTCCCTACAACCGCCGGGTCGTCTTGGACTTCATCCGCCAGCAGGGCGCGGCCTCGCGCAAGGACATTGCCGACATGGTCTCGCTGAGCCCGCAGACCGTGGCCAATATCACCAACGACCTGGAGTCCATCGGCCTGATCGTCTCGCGCCGGCAGAAGGTGGACAAGACGCGCGGCCAGCCGCCGATCGCTTTCGAGCTTAATCCGGAGGGCGGTCATGCCATCGGCGTCAGCCTGGAGCCCGGGCGGGTGTCGGCGGCGCGGGTCAATCTGGTCGGCGATGTACTGGAGCGCAGCGAGATCGAACTGGACACCAGCCACCGGCAGAACCTGCTGGCCGCCATGCTGGCCCAGGTGCTGCAGCTCCGCAAAGGCACGCGCGAGCGCCTTTGGGGCATCGGCGTGGCCCTGCCGGGGCCGCTGGGCGCCACCGACATCAGCTTCCTCGGCCCCACGGCCATGGAGGGCTGGGCCGATCTGTCCCTGCTGGACGAGCTGCGCGATGCCGCCCGTCTGCCCCTGTTCTACAGCGTCGACAGCGTGGCCGGCGCCCTGGGCGAGACCCTGTTCGGCGTGGCCCAGTCCCTGGACAACTTCTTCTACCTGCACCTGGGCCTGGGCCTGGGCGGCGCCCTGGTGGTGAACCGCAATGCCTACCGCGGCACCAATGGCAATGCCACAGAGATCGGTCATGTGCCAGTGGTGCCCGGCGGCCTGCCTTGCTACTGTGGCAATTCCGGCTGTCTGGAACGTTATGTCTCCATGCATGCCTTGGCCGAGGCCCTGGGCCTGAGCGACCCGCAGCTGCGCGCGCCCGAGCTCTTGGCACGGCTGGCGGACCCGGACGATGCGGTCGTCAGCGCCTGGTGCCAGCAGGCCGGTGAGCGCCTGCGCGACGCCATCTGCATGATCGAAAACATGCTGGACCCGCGTGCCATCGTCATCGGTGGCGGGGCGCCCAAGGTGTTGGTCGAACGCCTGCTGGCGGCCGCGCAGCCCCTGCGCCGCTCGGTTCGCGGTGGCGTGGGTGATCCGGAGCTGCGCCTGCTCTTGTCCGAGCGCCAGGGCGACAGCTCCATCCTCGGTGCGGCCGTGCTGCCGATCTACGAAATGCTCTCGCCGCGGCTGGAAACCGTGCAACAGGACCGCCGCCCCGAGGCCGATGTGGCCGAGCTGCTGGGTCACCGCAGCAGCGACCGCTGGGGTGGCTGACCGTGCGTTGAAAAAATAAACACAACCATTGGATTTAATTATTGACGAGGCGATTCGGGCCGACCTATAGTCGCGCCCCATGGATCGCAACACCTCTTTTTCTGCCCCTCTCATCTGCGCCATCGGCGACATCGGCGTCGATCTCGTCATGGGCATGCTGGATCAATGGCCGCAGCTGGGCACCGAGCTGGTGCTGCCGCGCAGCGAGCTGCGCGCCGGTGGCTCGGCCGGCAATGCGGTGCTGGCCCTGCGCCATCTGGGTGCGCCGGCCCGGCTGGTGTCGGCCGTGGGCGATGACGACTTCGGCCGCTGGTTGAGTGCGCAGTTCGAGGGCGTGGACGCCCGCCTGGCGGTCTGCGAGGTGGCATCCACCGTCTCGGTCGGCCTGATGCACCGCTGCAGCGAGCGCAATTTCTTCACCACCGAAGGCCATCTGGCCGCCTTCAGCCTGGAGCAGGCGCTGGAGCGCGTGCCGCCGGCCGTGCCGGGCAGCATCGCCTTGCTGACCGGTGTGTTCCTGCTGCCGCGCCTGCGCCCGCAATACCCGCAGCTGCTGGCCGAGCTGCGCGCCCGTGGCTACCAGCTGGCGCTGGACACGGGCTGGCCTAGCGAGGGCTGGACGGAGGCTTTGCGGGCCGAGGTGCTGGCCTGGTTGCCGGCCTGCGATCACCTGCTGCTCAATGAACTCGAGGTTCGCCAGTTGGCAGGGATCGAGGATGTCGATCAAGCCATGCGCATCGTGCTGGCCCACCTGCCGCCGGGCGGCACCCTGGTCGTCAAGGCCGGTGCGCGCGGCGCCTTGGCGGCCCGAGGCCAGCAGTTGCTGCGTCAATCGGCCGAGGCGGCGGAGGTCTTCGACACCATCGGCGCCGGCGATAGCTTCAACGCCGGCTACCTGGCCGCCTGCCTGCGCGGCGCGCCTCTGCAGCAGGCCCTGGCCTGTGCTTGCCAATTGGCTTCGGCGGTGCTTGCGCGTTTCCCGCGCCGTGGCATCCAGCCGGGCGAGTTCCGTGAACTGCTGCTGGCCCAGCCGGCTTGAACCTAGACCGAAAGACCGAGGAGGCCCGTATGAGACCACAGCGCCACGGCATCGTCATCTACATCCTGGTGATCTGGTTCGCGATCTCCTTTGTGACCAATCTGATCGGGCCGCTGATGCCGGTGCTGATCGAGGACTTCCATCTCAGCCTGGGGCTGGCGGGCTTTCTGCCTTTTTCCTTCTTCCTGGCCTACGGCCTGGTGTCGATCCCCGGCGGCCTGCTGGTCGAGCGGCGCGGCGCCCGCTTCACCCTGGCCCTGGCCTTCGCCCTCAACCTGCTCGGAGCCCTGGCGATCGCGCTGCAGCCGGTGTATGCGGTGGTGATCGGCGGGCTGTTCGTGATCGGCCTGGGCATGGCCTTGCTGCAGGTGGTGATCAACCCGCTGATGCGCACGGCCGGCGGCGAGGCGAACTTCGCCTTCTATTCGGTGATGGGGCAGCTGGTGTTTGGCCTCGCGTCCTTCATCAGCCCCTGGGTGTTTCAGCGTTTGATGGCGCGGCCGCCGGCCCATCCCGGCGCCCTGGTCTGGGTCGATTTCTACTGGGCCTTTGTGATCGCCTTTGCCGCCCTGGTGCTGCTCAACCAGCGTCTGCCCCTGCCTCGGGTGGAGTTGCGCGACGATGAGCGCATGGGCGGGCTGCAGGCCTATCGCGAGCTGCTGCGGCGCGTCGATGTGTGGTGTTACTTCCTGGCCATCGTGGCCTACGTCGGCACCGAGCAAACCCTGGCGAACTGGATGTCGCAGTTCCTCAGCAGCCAGCATGGCCTCTCGGCCACAGCCGAGGGCGCCGACGCAGTGGGCCAGTTCTGGGGCCTGATGTCTCTGGGCTGCCTGCTGGGCCTGCTGCTGCTCAAGCTGATGGATTCGCGCCGGGTGCTGGCCCTGTTTGTGCTGGCGGCCATGGCCTGCGTGGCGGCGGCGCTGTTCGGCAGCGCGAGCCTGGCGCAGTGGGCCTTTCCGGCGGCGGGCTTTTGCTTGTCGGTGATGTTTTCGGTGCTGTTCTCGCTGGCCCTGAACTCGGTGCCCCTGCACCACGGCGCCTTCTCTGGCATCTTGTGCACCGGCATTCTGGGCGGCGCGCTGCTGCCCATGCTGGTGGGTCAGTTGGCCGAAATCACCGGCCTTCGTTTGGCCATGTGCGGCGTGTTCTTCAGCCTGGCCTACATCTTCAGCGTGTCGATCTGGGCGCGGCCTCTGGTCCGCAACGAGACGCTGCCGCTGTCCGAACTCTTGCAGCGAGCGCGACGACGATCGCCGGCCACACCGGCGCAGCCCTGACGCTGCCCCTCCGTTCCCCTTCCAGTTTTCTTGTCCCCTTGCACGTGCCGCTGCGGCATGTGCCGGTTTGTCTCATCTCAGTCTGTCCGTCCTTCTTCTCCCTACAACGATTCAGGAGCCTTGAATGAAGACCCGTCACCCCACCCGTTTGACCTTGACGGCCCTGGCCGCTGCGGCTGCCCTGAGCGGCCTGGCGCAGCAGGCCCGCGCCCAGGACGAAGCCGCGCCGGCTTCGACCCGTGCCGCAGGCAAGGACAGCAAGGCGCAGGACAAAAACGAGCTGCCCCTGGTGACGGTGACGGCCACGCGCGTCAGCACCGGCCTGCTGCAAACCCCGGTGGCGGTGACGGCCATCACCCAGGACAAGCTGACCCGCGAAGGCGTGACCGATGTGCGCGGCCTCAGCGGCTCGGTGCCCAATCTGCAGATCTCCACCGGCGCCGATTCGGGCGTACAGATCAGCATCCGCGGCGTCAGCTCCAACAACTTCACCGAGATCGGTGACCCCGCCGTGGGTCTGCATGTGGGCGGCCTCTACTCGCCGCGGCCCCAGGGCGCCATGGCCCTGATGTTCGACCTGGAGCAGGTGGAAGTCTTGCGCGGCCCGCAGGGCACGCTGTTCGGCCGCAACTCCACCGCCGGCAGCGTCAACATCATCCCGGCCAAGCCCGAGTTCGGCGAGACCTACGGCACGGCCGAGCTCGACCTGGGCAACTACAACAAGCGCCAGCTCAATCTGGTGCAGAACATCGGCCTGAGCGACACCCTGGCCTTGCGCGCCACCTTCAGCAAGGTCACGCGCGATGGCTGGATCAACCAGAGCCAGGACTTCACCGATGTCTACGACCCGGTGCACGGCCTGCAGCCCGATGGCATCCCCGATGTTGACCAGCGCCGCAACAGCAAGGTCAGCAAGAAGAACTACTACTACAACAAGAACGAATGGGCCGGCCGCATCACGGCGCGCGCCAAGCTCAGCCCCGATCTGGAAGGCAGCCTGTCCTACGAGAAGTTTCAGAACTCGGGCGCTGGCGAGCTGGCGATGAAGGACTGCGACCAGGCCGCGGGCACGGCCTACGCCTGTCCGGGCGGCAAATGGGATGCCAAGGTCAATGTGCCCGGCAAGATCGACATGTCCATCGACACCGTGCGCGGTGGCCTGGTCTGGAATCTGAACAAGACGTCCACCGTCGAGTACAACTTCGCCTACGCCGACCAGCGCCGTTCCCAGCAGACCGATGACGATGCCGGTTTTCACCCGCTTGCCAGCCAGATCACGGCCGAGGTGCCCAACCATTCGGGGGAGGAAAGCTGGGGCATCTACCCCTTCTACGACAACTCCTCCAACACCATCGATTCCAAGTACATCTCGACGGTGCATGAGCTGCAGTTCAAGCAGAAGACTGAGACCCTGCAGTACGTGCTCGGCGCCTTCTGGATGCACGAGAAGAACCAGATCAACTACGCCCAGGACATGCTGGTCAGCGGCCCTTACGGCCTGCCGACCAGCGCCTACTTCGCGCAGCCCAATCGGCCGGTCGATTCCAAGGCCTTGTTCGCCCAGGCCGACTGGAAGTTCGCGCCCACCTGGACGGCCACCCTGGGCGGCCGCTTCAGCTGGGACAAGAAGACCGACATCGGCGGGCGCAACTACGGCTCCTACGGCGCCAGCGACGGCGCCTACTACAACGGCAAGTACGACTCGGGCCTGCCGGGCCACGAGGGCTTCCGCCCCCACACCAGCAAGGACCTGACGGCTGAGATGGGCGCATTCGCTGGCGTGGGCGCCTATGCCGGTTACGGCGAGCCTGCGCACAACGACCACAGCGAGAGCTGGAAGAAGTTCACCTATCGCCTGGGCCTGATGAACCAGATCACGCCCAAGGACATGGTCTACACCTCGCTGGCCACCGGCTACAAGGCCGGCGGTTTCGGCGACAAGGACACCTTCTGCAAGGAGCATGAGTGCATCGGCCCCTACGCCGGCAAGACCACCTTCCTGCCCTACAAGCCCGAGACCGTCACCAACCTCGAGTTCGGCTACAAGGGCTTGATGCTGAACAATCGCCTCAGCCTCTCGGCCACCGCCTTCTTCAGCAAGTACCAGGACATGCAGGTGACGGGCGATGCCTTCATGAGCAAGTTCAAGCCCGAGGCGCCATGCCCGGCGGAGAACCCAGGCTGCGATCTGCACAGCACCTGGCAGACCGTCAATGTCGGCAAGGTCGACATCGCCGGCCTGGAGCTGGAGCTGGACTACAAGCCCTGGGCCGGTGCGCGCCTGGGTGGCTTCTTCTCCTACCTGCGCACCAAGATGAAGGACTACCCCAGCTTCAGCGATGCCTGGCTGTGTGACTACCGGGCCGAGATGGGCGCACCGGCCTGCCCGCCTACTTACACGGGCAGCGACCCGGCCCTGGTGGGCCGGCCCATTTACGACATCACCGGCAACCAGCTGCCCCTGGCGCCCAAGTACAGCCTGGGCCTCAACTTCTCGCAGGATTTCAACTTCGGCGAAGGCTACAAGCTGACCCCCTGGATTTCCCTCAAGTGGCAGGACAAGATGTATTTCACCCTGCGCAACCTGGACAATGCCCACATCTCGGATGCCCAGAAGGCCTACACCAAGGTCGATGCCTCGATCAAGCTGGTATCGCCCAAGCATTGGCATCTCGAGGCCTATGTGCTCAACCTCGGCAACACCATGACCAAGAATTCCTTGATGGCGGGTGATGGCTGGGTCAAGGGCACCTGGAACGACCCGCGCATGTATGGCGTTCGGGTGGGCATTGAATACTGAGCCGGCAACGCCGGCCTGAGGAGGAGAACCGGCATGGCGCTTGTTGAAGAGAACGCGTCCCCATCCCCTGTGGCCTCGGCGCCAGCGAGCCTGTCCTGGCCCGTCTTGCGCAGCGGCCGCATCTTGGCCATCGACATCTTCCGGGCGCTGACCGTGCTGGTGATGATCACGGTCAATTTCTGGGGCGGGGTGGCGGGATTGCCGCCCCGGATGAAGCACATGCCGGCCCAGGCCGATGCCATGAGTTTTGTCGACGCGGTGTTCCCGGCCTTCCTCTTCATCGTCGGCATGTCCATTCCTTTCGCCCTGCAGCAGCGCCAGCGCCTGGGCGACAGCACCTTGCAGCTGCAACTGCATGTGCTGCAAAGAGCGCTGGGCCTGGTTCTGATCGGCGTCTTCATGGTCAATGCGGAGGGCGGTTTTCATGCGGCGTCCATGCCGCTGCCCGTCGCGGCCTGGACGCTTCTGATCTACCTGGCGGCCTTTCTGGTGTGGGGCTCGCTGCGTGGAGGGCCGCCGTTCGGGCGCGCCTGGCGCTGGGCCGGCCTGGGCCTTTTCGCGGGGCTGGCCTGGCTGTACCGTGGTGGTTCCGAGGGGCAGAGCGGCATGAGCCCGCAGTGGTGGGGCATTCTGGGTCTGATCGGCTGGGCCTACCTGATCGGCTGCGCGGTCTACCTGCTCGCGCGCGGGCGCCTGGCTGGCGTCTTGCTCGGCCTGTTGTTCAGCGTGGCTTACGCCACCCTGCACTGGCTGCCTGCGGTTCAGGCCTCACCGGGCCTGGCTCTCGTGTTCAGCCAGAACGGCCATTTCGCGCATGCCGTGCTGGTGCTCAGTGGCTGTGCCACGGCCTTGCTGTTCTACGGCGCGCAGCGTGATTCACAACGCGCCCGCCTCTGGCTCCGGGCCTTGATCTTTGCGGCCGTGCTGGCGCTGGCGGCGGCCTTGCTGCGGCCGGAGTTCAAGGTGTCCAAGATCCTGGCCACGCCGAGCTGGGCCTTGTACTGTGCGGCGGCCTGCGTGCTGATCTTTGCCGCGCTGGCGCAGTGGGTCGATGGCTGGGGGCGTTCACTCTGGCCGGCGCTGCTGGAGCCGGTGGCGGCCCATCCCTTGCTGGCCTATCTGATCCCTTTTGTCATCGGCGCGGCCATGAGCTGGGGCCAGCTGGGCTGGCCCAGCCTGCTGCGCAGCGGGGCGCCGGGGGTGCTGGCGGGCGTGGGCTATGCCTTGCTGGTGGCCGGCCTGGTCAAGTGGCTGGCAGCGCGCGGCGTGCGCCTGCGCATCTGAGCGGGCGCTTGGCGCGACCGATTCAGCGCAGCGCCTGGGGCGCAGGCCGGTGCACCGGCGCGTGAACCAAGGCAATGCTCATCCAGACCGCGACGCTGAAGTAGGCCGACATCCAGAGCATCTCGCCCTGCCAGTCTTCCTGGCGGTGCGACACCACCCAGCGGCCGGCCACATCGATCCAGCCCTGGCTGAGGCTCAGGTAGGCGCGACCGGCCAGCTCGTCGGCCAGCCAGCGGCTCCAGTACATGGGCACATCGACCATGAACATGAAGGCCACGTAGACCACACCGGCCGCACACCAGGCCGCCAGCAGGGGGCGCTGGCGCGGGCTGCAGCGCGGCCAGATGGCCACCAGGCTGAGCACCAGCAGGCCCGCGCACAGGCCCCAGATCGACTCTTCCAGCACATGGCCGATATTGGCCGTGGTCAGCACCGAGTACCAGGAGCAGGTCTCCGCCACCGCGATCAGGGGCACGATCCAGAAGGAGGTGATGTGCCCGACCCGGCTGCCGGTGGCCCGGGACACCTCGCGCAGCATCAGCGCCCACTGCGCCACAAAGCAGAGCTCGGCGAGCGTGGCCACCGAGCGGCCCATCAGCACGCTGGACATCCAGCTGTCCACCAGCACCAGGCGCGGCACATCGAAGACCGGCAGAAAGGAGCGGTAGGCACAGCCGAAGACATAGCCGGCCGAGAGCAGCAACTGCCAGCGCCGCATCAGGAAGAGCTCGTCGCCAAGGGCCGCTCGGCGCCGCTGCAGCAGCGCCGTGGCCAGCAGCCAGGCCAGGATGTTGAAGATGGCGACCGTGCTCAGCAGGGTGCGCCATTCGGCGACGGTCAATGTCATCATTTCGTCATGGTGTCACTCCAGGCCCGCGTGGGCAAGCCCGAAACAGGCCGGGAGAGCGCTGGCTCATGAGCCCTTGACGTCAGCCGCGGCCGGCCGATGATGGCGCTTCCCTTCCTGCTCACGCCCCGCCATGCCCGCTTCGGACCCCCATGCCGTCAGCCCGCGCGTGCAGCGCCTGCATCAGATCCTGCTCTGGCCGCTGCGCCTGATGCCGCTGGGCGACGCGCCCGGTGCACCGCGCCGGCCCTGGGAGCGTCTGGCCGCCGTGGCCGACAGCCCCTGGCGCGAAGTCGCTGACGAGTACACCGGCGGGCCGCAGAACTTCCACGAGCGCCACTACCAGGAGTTCGTCACCTTTCTGCCCTATGTGCAGCGCTTTCTCTACGGAGAGGGCGCCGAGGGCGGCGCCGGCTCGGGCATGAAGGTGTTCCGCCGCCACGACGTCAAACAGCTGCGCGTGCAGACGCGGCCGCAGGACTTGCCGCTGCTGCTGGAGGTGGTCCACGTTGACCTCTACTTCTTCTTCGATGTCGATGTGGTGCTGCTCAATGTGGAGGTCAGCAGCGCTGACCTGAGCCTGGCTCAGGCGCAGGAGCTGATGTACCGCCTGGGCCGCGCCTACCCGCCGGGCTGGGACGCCCAAGGCCTGCCCCTGCATTGCCTGGCCCAGGCCGAATGGCTGGACGGCGAGGGTCAGGTCTTGTCCAGCTCGGACAGCCGCGAGCGCGAGCGCTTCATCGAACATGTGCACCGCCACCGCGCGCCGCGCCTGGCCCGGCACTGGGACTGGCTGCTGCGCCCCCTGGTCAACCATGCCGGGGAGCCGAGCTCGGGGGCGCTCAGCTACCGCCAGATCGAGTACTACCGCATGCCCATGATGGCCTACCTGGCGGTGGATGATCCACGCGCGCTGACGCGCAGCGATTTCGTGCGCCTGGGCCTGGTGACCGGCTCCGGCCCGGTGGCGCAGGAGGGCAGCCTGCCTTACGGCGAGGATCATCTGAGCGACTTTGAGCGGCGCTATTGCTACGACCGATTCTGGAGCGACGTCGGCGCGGCGCCGCAGACGCGCTATCTGTGCAGCGGCCATGCCCTGGTGGTGGTGGGGCGGGCCGATGCGGATTTTTTCGCCTGTCGCGACCGCGGCGTGCTGGCCCAGTTCCGGCACCAGCATTTCCTGATCTTCCTGATTGCGCATTTCCAGAAGGCGGCCCTGCTGATGTTCTCGGACCGCCTGGTCGAGGCGCTGCGCCGGCTCAATGTGCAAGACCCCGAAAACGTGCGCCGCTTCAAGCGCGCCATCCGCTCGGCTTTCGAGGGCTTTCTGCGCTTCACCCACCGCTACTGGTTCCACGATGTGGCCGAACAGGCGCAGTCACGCGCCTTGTTCCGCATGTGCGCCGAGCATCTGGGCCTGGATGCCCTGCATGCCGAGGTCAAGCAACGCGTCACCGACATGAGCGATTACCTGGAGACCGACAGCATCCGTCGTCAGGCCAACACCGTGGTGCGCCTGACCGTGGTCACCATCTTCGGCCTGGTGGGCACCATCACCACCGGTTTCCTGGGCATGAACTTGCTGGCTGCGGCCGATGCGCCCTGGACCGAGCGCCTGGCCTATTTCGTCGGCGTGCTGGTGGTGACCTCGGCCTTGACCGTGTACACCATGGTCAAGTCCAAGCGCCTGTCCGATTTTCTCGATGCCTTGTCGGACGAGCGCCTCGGTGCCTGGGACAAGCTGCGCGCCTTTGCGGCGGTCTGGCGGAGCGGACCGGGCTGATTCAAACCGCGCGGGATTGGGCCCGGCGGAGGCGGTGAATTCCGCAGCCTTTATGCTCTCGCGATGAGCTCAACTTCCACCGCCTCGTTTCGCTTGCCGCAGGCCCTGCCGGCCTGGTGTTTGGTCTCGCCCGTTCTGGCCTTGCTGGGCCTCTGGGGCATCACACAGCTGGGCCAGGACGTGGCCGGTTGGTGGATGCTGCCCCTGGCCTTGCTGCTGATGGCGGCCGTGCTCTCGGCCGTGCACCATGCCGAGGTGGTGGCGCACCGCGTGGGTGAACCGTTTGGCTCCCTGGTGCTGGCCGTGGCGGTGACGGTGATCGAGGTGGCGCTGATCGTGTCCCTGATGCTGGCCGGCGGCGAGAGCTCCAACGCCCTGGCCCGTGACACGGTGTTCTCGGCCCTGATGATTGTCTGCAACGGCGTGGTCGGCTTGTGCCTGTTGCTGGGCGGCCTGCGTCACAAGGTGCTGGCCTTCCGCGTCGAGGCCACCAGCCCGACCCTGGCCGTGCTGGTGGCCCTGGCCACCCTGACCCTGGTGCTGCCCAGCTTCACCACCAGCACGCCGGGCCCGACTTTTTCTACCGCCCAGCTGATGTTTGCCGGCCTGGTGTCCCTGGTGCTTTACGGCGCCTTCGTCTTTGTGCAGACGGTGCGGCACCGCGAGTACTTCCTGCCCATCGAGACCGAGGAGGGCGAGCAGGCCATGGAGCGGCCCTCGGGCGGCGTGGCGGCCTGGAGCGTCGTGCTGCTGCTGGCCTGCCTGGTCGGCGTGGTGGGCCTGGCCAAGCTGCTGGCGCCGGGCATCGAGGCCGGCGTGCGTGCGGCCGGCGCGCCGCCCTCGGTGGTGGGCGTGATCGTGGCCTTGCTGGTGCTGCTGCCCGAGACCGTGGCCGCCGTGCGCGCGGCCCTGCGCAAGCGCCTGCAGACCAGCCTCAACCTGGCCCTGGGCTCGGGTGTGGCCAGCATCGGCCTGACCATCCCGGCCGTGGCCCTGCTGTCCCTGTTCTTCCCCTATCCCCTGGTGCTTGGGCTGTCCAACACCAGCATGGTGCTGTTCCTGCTGACGGTGGTGGTGGCCACCCTGACCCTGGGCAGCGGCCGCGCCACCGTGCTGCAAGGCGCCGTGCATCTGGTGCTGTTTGCCGTCTTTTGTTTCCTGGCCGTGGTGCCCTGATCGATGGGCGCGTGCTCGCGCCTGCCGCGTGATTTGTGTGGTTGGTTCTTACCTTGATTGATGCAGCAAACCCGACTTCTTCTCGAAGGCGCCGCCGGCGCGCCCCTGCCTGATTGGGCTTTGCTGGAGCCCGGCTACCGCCTGGGCCACTACGCCCGCGGCGACGATGTGTTCAGCATCGGCCAGTGGCAGCCCTTTGTGTATGTGCTGCGCCAGGGCATGGTCAAGCTCAGCTACAGCAATGAGGCGGGCGAGGAGTGGATCAAGTCCTTCATCGGCGAAGGCGACTTCTTCGCCTGCCCCAATGTGCTGGTGGCTGGCGGCAAGACCGACTATGCCGCCGTTGCCCTGGAGGATTGCCAGATCGAGCAGGTGGACTTTGCTGCCATGCATGCGCTGACCGAGCGCCACCCGGCCTGGCAGCGCGCCATCCGTCAGCTCTTGGCCTGGCACATCGTGCGCAAGGAGCAGCGCGAACGCGAGCTGCTGACCCTGCGCCCCGACGAGCGCTACCAGGCTTTTCTGCGCAGCCAGCCGGCCTTGGCCGAGCGGGTGCAGCAGCGCGACCTGGCGCATTTCCTGGGCGTGACGCCCGAGGCCTTGAGCCGCATTCGCAAGCGTCTGCGAAACGAGTGAGGACGCTCGGGCTTTGACCCAAGTCAAAGCCCCGCCTCGCGACCCGGGCCGATTGATCCGGATCATTTGTCAGCCGCCTGCGCGGCGCGAAGCTACGCCCATGCCTTCACCTGTTCCTTGGCGAACGGTGAGGTTCAGCGGATTTCTGAAGGATCGGCTGCCACCCCTGACATGAAAGCGAGCTTTGACATGACCACGCCCCAATCGACCCGCCCCATCGATCCCTCGTTCCGCGCCTACCTGCTGGGCGGCGGCATCGGCTCCATGGCCGCCGCGGCTTTCATGATCCGCGACGCTGGCGTGCCCGGCACGCAGATCCACATCCTGGAAGCCTTGCCCTTGATGGGCGGCAGCCTGGATGGCGCCGGCGATGCCGAGCGCGGCTACTCGCTGCGCGGCGGCCGCATGCTGACCACCGACAACTACGAGTGCACCTGGGACCTGTTCAAGTCCATCCCCTCGCTGGAACACCCGGGCCAGAGCGTGCTCGGCGAAACCCTGGACTTCAACGAAAAGTACAAGGCCCATTCGCAAGCCCGCCTGGTCAACCGTCAGCGCGCCAAGGTGCCGGTCGAGTCCATGGGTTTCTCCATGCACGACCGCCTGGAGCTCCTCAAGCTCTCCAATGCCAGCGAAGAAGAACTGGGCACCAGCACCATCACCGACTGGCTGTCGCCGGCCTTCTTCGAGACCGAGTTCTGGTTCATGTGGGCCACCACCTTTGCTTTCCAGCCCTGGCACAGTGCCGTCGAGTTCAAGCGCTATCTGCACCGCTTCATGATGGAGTTCTCGCGCATCGAAACCCTGGGCGGCGTCAAGCGCACGGTCTACAACCAGTACGACTCTTTTGTGCGGCCGCTGCAGGCCTGGCTGCGCGAGCAGGGCGTGAACTTCGTGATGGACTGCCAGGTCACCGACCTGGAGCATGTCGAGACCGAAGGCCAGTTCCAGGTCACCGCCATCTGCTGCCAGCGCGCCGGCCAGGCCGAGCGCATCGAACTCGGCCCGCAGGACCTGGTGTGTTTCCAGAACGGCTCCATGACCGATGCATCCAGCCTGGGCTCGATGCACAGCGCGCCGCCGAAACTGAACAAGCAGGACAGCCAGGGCTGGGCCCTGTGGGAAAAGCTGGCCCAGGGTCGGCCCGAGTTCGGCAATCCGGCGGCCTTCAACAGCAGCATTGCCGAGTCCATGTGGGAGTCCTTCACCGTCACGCTCAAGGACACGGCCTTCTTCGACAAGATGCGCGCCTTCAGCGGCAATGAGCCGGGCACCGGCGGCCTGGTGACCTTCAAGGACTCGAACTGGCTGATGTCCATCGTCCTGGCCCACCAGCCACACTTTGCCAATCAGCCGGCCGATGTCCAGGTGTTCTGGGGTTATGCCTTGTTCCCCGATCGCGTCGGTGACTTCGTGGCCAAGCCCATGTCCGAGTGCACGGGCGAAGAGATCCTGCGCGAGCTCTGCGGCCATCTGCGCTTCGATTTCGAGGCCGTGGCCCAGGCCAACTGCATCCCCTGCCGCATGCCTTACATCACCAGCATGTTCATGCCGCGCGCGCTCAGCGACCGGCCGCTGCCGGTGCCCAGGAACTCGCGCAATCTGGCCTTTGTCAGCCAGTTTGTCGAGATCCCGGACGATGTGGTCTTCACCGTCGAATACTCGGTGCGCGCCGCACAGATGGCCGTCTACCAGCTGCTGAATGTGCCGCGCCCGGTACCGCCCATCCTGCGCCACGACCATTCGCTCAAGGTCCAGTTGGATGCCTTGGTCAAAGCGTTGAAATGAGTCGTTAGCATTTGCTTGGTCGTTCATACCTCCATCCCTCGCAACTGTCGGGCCGAGTTCGCCATTTCCTCATGCAGCCAGTTGCAAAGGGTGCGCAGGGCGGGCTCGTCCTTCAGGGCGGGCGGGTAGACGATGTGATAACGGCGCTGTACCGCGCCTTCCAGCACCGGCCCGGGCAGGCGCACCAGGCGGCCCTCCAGCAAGGCATCGGCCGCCAGCAGCTCGCGGGCCAGGGCGATGCCCATGCCGGCCTCGGCCGCCTGCACCAGCAGGCCGCCGTCGTTGAAGCTGGCGCTGGGCGAGATGCGGCGCGCCAGGCCGGCCAGGGCGAACCACTGCGTCCATTGCTCGGCATCGCCGAGCAGGGGCTCGTCGGCCAGGGTCGCGGCCAGGCCATCGGGCGAGGCCCCCATCAGGCGCTGGGCCAGGGCCGGCGCGGCCACCACGATCTGGCGTGATTCCATCATCACCTCGTTGATCAGGCCGGGCCAAGGGCCCACGCCCTGGCGCAGGGCGAGGTGAAAGCCCTCCTGCTCCAGATCGATCACGCGCTGCAGGGTGAAGAGTTTGAGCGCAATGTGCGGATGCTCGGCCTGCCAGCGGCCCAGGCGCGGGATCAACCAGCGCTGCGCGAAGGAGGGCGTGCAGGTGAGCTTGAGGCTTTGCATGGCGCTGCCGCTGGCGGCGCTGGCCGCACGCAGGCCCAGCTCCAGCTCGGTCCAGGCGCGCTCCAGCGCGTTGTGCAGGGCGCGGCCGGCGGCGTTCAGGCGGATGCCACGCCCCTGGCGCTCGAACAGTGGATAGCCCAGCTGCGCCTCCAGCGACTTGATCTGCTGGCTGACGGCGCTGTGCGTGAGGTGCAGTTGCTCGGCGGCGGCGCGCACGTTCTCGCTGCGGGCGGTGGCACGAAATGCGGCCAGGTATTGCAAGGGAAGGCGGGCGGCAGAAATCATTTGGAAAGTTTAACTATCCAATCCGGCCAGAAATTCCTGCTTTTCCCATGCTTATTGAAAACTTAGCATGTCCAGCCATGACTTTTACGAGATTCAGGAGCTGAACATGACGCCACAACCTCAGACCCGTCGGAAGCCGAGAGCGCGCCATGCATGGACCTTGGTGCTGGGGGCCGCCATGCTGTCGGCTCTGGCGCTGGTACTGGCGGTTCCAAGCGGGGCCGCTGACGGTGTGCTGGGCGCCCTCCAGGCCATGCCACCGGCTGCGGCTGGCTCTGGCCCAGCGCTCCTGCGAGATCGGCGCCTTGCCTTCCGCGAGCCTGTGGCATCGGCCCCGGCGCAGAACTCGACGGCAAGCTCCGCCCCTTCTGCGTCGAACGGCCCCGCTGCAAACGCCTTGCTGCCGGGCGCTGCGCAGCCAGCCGCTTGGTCCGAGCATCGCATTGCCACGCCGGATGGCTCGCTGGCCTATGCCAGTATGGGTCAAGGCCCCGTGCTGGTGGTGCTCCCCGGCGGCCCGGGCGGTAGCGGCTACGGCTTGCGGCCCTGGTTCCGCGTGCTGGCGCAAGAACACACTGTGGTGGTGCTGGACAACATCGGCCGGGGCCGGTCGGCCCGCCTGGCCGATCCCTCGCGCTACACGGTGGACCGCGATGCAGAGGATGTGGAACGACTGCGCCGCCACCTCGGTGTGGCCACGCTGGCGGTTTACGGGCATTCCTACGGCGGCCTTGTGGCACAGGCCTACGCCAGCCGCTACCCGCAAGCGGTGGACCATCTGGTTCTGGGCAATACCTTGCACGGGGCACGCAGCTGGCAGGCGCAGATTGACCATTTCGAAGCGCAATTGCAGCGCCACCATCCTGAGCGTTGGCAGGCCTTGCAAGCCTTGCGAGAGCAAGGCCTGCTCAGCGGCAGCCGCGAAGCGCAAGGCCTGCTCGGTGAAGCCTTCGCGCCGCTGTACTGGGCCGATCGGGCTGCCAGTCACCCGAAAGCGGCGCCCAGTGGCGACCCGCGCGATGCTCTGAATCTGGATGTCTATCGCGCCATGCTGGGCCCTGATCCGGAGCGCCGCGTCGGCGGCACGCTGGCCGGTGTGGAACTGCTGCCGCGGCTGAAGGCCGTGACGGCGCCCACCTTGCTGCTGACCGGCCGCTACGACGCGGTGGCGCCGCCCCAGGTGATGAACGAGATGCGCGATGCCCTGGGCCCGCAGGCCCGGGCGCAGACCGAGGTGTTCGAGCAATCGGGCCACCGGCCCTTCATCGAACAGGGCGCAGCCTGGGCGGCGCGGGTGCAGGCCTTTTTGCGCGAAGCGGCCGCTCAGCGCTGAAGCCTGGCCAGGGCCTGCACCGCGACCACGATCTCGGCCGGCGTCAGGGCGGCAAAGCCCAGCAGCCAGCCGTCCAATCGAGCCGGGCCTCGGTAGAGTGCGCTGAGGCTGGGCGTCAGCAGGCCAGCGCCGGCCGCGCGTCGGCTCCAGCGCGCTTCTTCACCCGGCGGCAGCAGGGCGGCGATCTGCAAGCCGCCCGGGCTGGGCTGTGGGCGCAACCAATCGCCGACCCGGGCCTGCAGCTCGTTCATCAGCACCTCGCGTCGCTGGCGGTAGAGCTGGCGCATCAGGCGCAGATGGGCGGCGAAATGACCCTGGCTGATGAAGTCGGCCGTGACGGCCTGGGGCAGCAGGGCGCTGTGCCCGTCCTGGATGCTGCGTGCGGTGCACAGCGGCGCCACCAGCTCCGGCGGCAGCACCAGATAAGCCAGGCGCAGCGAAGGGAACAAGGCCTTGGAGAAGGTGCCCAGGTAAAGCACCCGGCCCGGCTCCTGCTCGGGCTGCAGGCCTTGCAGCGCGGGCATGGGCCGGCCCTCGTAGTGGAACTCGCTGTCGTAGTCGTCTTCGATCAACCAGCAGCCCTCGCGCCGCGCCAGCTCCAGCAAGGCCTGGCGTCGGGCCAGACTCAGGGCCACGCCGCTGGGGTATTGGTGCGAGGGCGTCAGGTAGATCAGGCGGGGGGGCGGCTCTGAGCCCCGCTCGGGCGGACACAGACCGTGCGCATCCACCGGTACCGGCCGCAGCCGCGCGCCCGCTGCGGCAAAGGCGGTTGCGGCGCCGCGGTAGCCGGGCTCTTCCATCCATACGCGGTCGCCCTCATCCAACAGCATGCTGGCCAGTAGCTGCAAAGCCTGCTGCGAGCTGGTCAGCACCAGCACCTGTTCGGCACTGCAGCGCAGGCCGCGTGCCTGGCGCAAGTAGCCGGCAATCGCCTCGCGCAGGCAGTCCAGGCCTTGGGGTCCGCCATAGCCCAGCAGTTCGCGCCCGCCCGCGTCGCTGAGCCGGCGCTTGATCAGCTGGCGCCAGAGCGGCAGGGGAAAGGCGCGCAGATCGGGGCTGCCGGCGGCGAAGGGCAGAGGGCGCCGCGGGTCCTCGCAGGCGCCGCCATCGGCGATGCGTTGGCCACGCTGCGAGAGTGGGGGCGGGCGCATGTTCAGGTGTGCGACGCGCGCGCCTGCAGAGGGCCGCGGCGTCGGCTCGGGCGCCCGGGCGAAGGCCACAAAGCTGCCCTGGCCGATGCGACGGCTCAAGTAGCCCTCGGCCTCCAACTGGCCGTAGGCCGCCTCCACCGTCACCCGCGACAGGCCCAGGTCGGCGGCCAGCATCCGGCTCGAGGGCAGGCGCTCGCCCAGCTGCAGGTCGCCCTCGCGCATGGCATGGCGCAAGCTGGCGCAGAGCTGCTCGCGCCGGCCCAGGCCCGGGGCGGCGCCGCGCTCGAACCATTGCAGCCAGAGGCGGGATGGAGGCATGGGTCTTATCGATTTGAAAAAATTGGACTCAATGCTAAGGCCAATGCGGCGCACAGTGGCCGTGTCGTGTGGCGCAGCGCCGGCTGGCCACCACCGGCTTCACTTCGCAAAGGATGTTTTCTGTGAGCACTGTTTCTGAAGAATCGGGCATGTCCCTGGTCTTGTCTCACCCCGCCCCCAGCCCCGCCGAGAGTGCCGCCTTCATGGCCGCCAAGCTGCGCTTTCATGCCGACGCCTGGGATGTGGCCGAGGACTTGAGTGCGGGCATCGCCGCGCTGGTCGTCATCGACACCCGCTCCGAGGCGCAGTACGCCGCCGGCCATGTGCCGGGCGCGCTGAGCCTGCCGCACCGATTGATGAACGCAGCCAGCACCGCCAGCCTGGACCGCAGCAAGACCTATGTGACCTACTGCGATGGCATCGGCTGCAATGGCTCCACCAAGGGGGCGCTCAAGCTGGCTTTGCTGGGCTTCCAGGTCAAGGAAATGCTGGGCGGCCTGGACTTCTGGAAGCGCGACGGCCACCCCGTGGCGCTGGGCGAGGCGCCCGGCAGCATGCGTGGCCACGCGCTGATCGCCTGTGCCTGCTGAGGCGGCGCTCGGGGTGGAGGGGCGAGCGCGGCTTCGGCCTGCGCCCCTGATCGTGCGACGCGCCGTGCCCGGCGATGCCGAGGCCCTGATGCGCTTGGGCGCGGCCCATGCGGCCTTCGAAGGGATCGTGCTGCCCATGGGCCGCCAAGCAGGCGCTGCGCGCCAGCAGCGCCTGGAGCGGGCTTTGCAGCAAGAGCGCCTGCAGGCCTGGCTGCTCTGGGGGCCGCCGCCGTCTCCGCAGCCAGGCCATGCTGCTCAGGCGCTGGGCTATGCCAGCCTGACGCTGGACTTCTCCACCTTGGCCGCCGAGCGATTCGCGCATCTCGACTGCCTCTACCTGGAGCCGGCCGTGCGTGGCCAAGGTTGGGGTCAGGTCTTGCTGCAGCGGGCCAGCCGCCATGCCCGCGCCCAGGGCTGCCGCGAGCTGCAGTGGCAGACGCCTGACTGGAACGAGGCCGCCGCCCGCTTCTACCGCCGCCAGGGCGCGCAGGAGCTGGTCAAGCGGCGCTTCATCCTGGCGCTGCCGGCCTGAAGGCCGCGGCGGCTGGCGACTTCAGGGCGTGGCCTTGCCGAGGTGAAGGCCTTGTGCATCGATGCGGATCTGCTCGGCCGGCACCTTCAGCGCAGCCTCCAGGCTGGCGCGCGCGGCGGCGCGGTAGTTCTGTTCGGCCGCTGCTTGGGGTTGTTTCAGAAACGCCAGCCGGGCCACGGCCATGAAGGTGCCTTGCATGGCGCTTTGCTCGTAGAGCTTGCGCTTGGCGGCGCCGCTCATGGCGCTGAAGCCGGGGTTGCGCGGCAGCGCTTCGCGCAGCTGGGCGGCCAGGCGCACAAAGCTGGCGTCGGGCACCTCGACCTGGTTCAGCGCCATGTAGTTGCCGGCGATGAAGGCGGCCAGGGCATTGGCCACATCGTTCTCGGGCAGGCCCAGCTTGCGTTCGAGCTGGAGGTAGCCTTCGAAGGCCTGGCTGTAGGCCTGCGCCAGCGCCTCGCGCTGCGCCGGCGGCACCAGGGCGGCCAGCTCGCGCGCGTGGGCTTGCACCCGTGCCGGCTCGGCTGCCAGCGTGGCTGCGTTAACCGGGCTGGCGCTGCTGCTTTTGCCTGCGCTGGTCTTGCTGGAATTGCTGCTGCTGCCGGATTGGCCCGAGAAAGGCACGGCCGATGAGCCCGGGAAGAGCGGGAAGATCAGTCCTTGGTACATCGGCGGCGGGGGCGGCGGAATGTCAAAGGCCAAGGCCGATTGGCCCGCGCTGGCCAGCAGCAGCAAGCCACCGAGCGCCAGGCGCATGTGTCGCCATGCCGTCGATCCTGTCTGGATGGCTTCAGTTCCTGGATGTGAGTGCATCTTCAACTCCCGATTGGGCCGCACCCTGCGGCCTGCCAAGCTGGCCCGCAGTCTAGTGGCAGGCTGCGTCGAAGCGGCCACTCGACCTAACGGTTTTGTTACAGGACACTTCAGAAACTCGGGATGGAAAAATCGGGCCTGTCTGCGCTTGTGGGTTGCGCGGACGCCGCCCTAGCCCGGGGTGACAGCCGCGATGGCTCGCTCCACAATGTGCTGGAAGCTCCTGGTCTTGGCCTTGAGCGCTTGCCACCCGCATCCCTCATGCCTGCCACCTCCGCTGCCCCATGGATCGCCGTCGTGTTTTGCTGAGCTTGGCTGCCACCGGTCTGGGCGCGAGTCCGCTCAGGGCCAGCCCGCGCCAGATCAGCTACCCGGTGTTTGGCGGCCCGGACGATCCGTTTCGGCAGTACTGCATTGAGGTGTTGAGGCTGGCGATTGCGCATTGCGGTGTCAGCTACAGCCTGCAAGCGGTTCCCCAACCCGTGGGGCAGGAGCGCGCAATCCGCGCCCTGGCCACAGGCCAGGGGGCCTTGAATCTGCTGTGGAGCATGACCAGCGATGCGCGCGAGCGCGACTTGCTGCCCTTGCGCATCCCGCTGGATCGAGGCTTGATGGGCTGGCGTTTGCTGCTGGTGCGCAAGCAGGATCAGGCGCGCTTCGCCAGGGTGCGCCACCTCGATGGCTTGCGCGGCGTGGTGGCTGGGCAGATGCATGACTGGCCTGACACGCAAATCCTCCGGGCCAATGGCTTGCAAGTGGGCACCGGCAGCAGCTACGAAAACCTGTTCGCCATGTTGCAGCGCGGCCGTACCGATTTCTTCCCGCGCTCGGTGCTGGAAATCGAGGACGATCTGCAACGCTTTGGTGTCCCTTACCAGCTTG
Source organism: Roseateles sp. GW835-FHT13E02 (assembly GCF_058794035.1). Taxonomy (NCBI): domain Bacteria; kingdom Pseudomonadati; phylum Pseudomonadota; class Betaproteobacteria; order Burkholderiales; family Sphaerotilaceae; genus Roseateles; species Roseateles sp. GW835-FHT13E02. The sequence goes on along the minus strand of NZ_JBXAGJ010000027.1, from coordinate 4,519 downwards.
CGATTGCGCCGGGGCTGATGCTGCGCTACCCGACTGCGTTCTATTTCTTTGTCAGCCCGCGTGACCCGGGGCTGGCCGAGGATCTCAGCCGCGGCCTGGAGCGCATCGTCAGCGAAGGTCTCTGGCAAGCGCTGTTCGCTCAGCACATGCGTCCCCAGTTCAAGCGCCTGGCGCTGCACGAACGCCAGGTGCTGAACCTGCACAATCCCTTGCTGCCGGCCGCGACGCCCTTGCGGCGGGCTGAGCTGTGGGAAGAACCCGGCCGCGTGAGCGGGTGAGCGTTCGACGGTCCATGGTGATCCCAGGTGTTTGCACCGCGAGCCGGTGCTCGGCTGCTTTCTTTGGGATCCGCCCCTGCCCTCCCTCGGGCGGCGCCCCTGCCGGCCTGAGCCGCCCCCTACACTGCGCGCCGTGAAGCCTGTCAACTTGTTCGCGCTATTCCCCGTACTCTCGGCCTGCCTGGCCCTGCTGCTGAGCTCAGCCGCCTCGGCCCAGGTCCCCGCATCGTCAAGCCCCGCGCCCTTGCTGACCCTGGAGCAGCTGCCGCGCCCCAGCGGCCCGCCGCCCGATCGGGCCCTGGTCGTGCCCTCCCAGGTGCTGCGCTGGCGCGAGGAGGCCAAAGCGCTGGAGCATGGCGCCAATGGCATGCCGCGCGACCCGGCGGCGGCGGCGGCGCTGTACTGCCGCGCCTCGCGCTACGGCGACGCCGAGTCGCAGTACAGCCTGGCCTGGATGCTCAGCCATGACCGCGGCATCGCCCGCAACGATGCCGAAGCGGCCCATCTGTTTGCCGCCGCGGCCGAGCAGGGCATCGCCCAGGCCGAGCGCATGCTGGCTGCCATGGGCGGCACGCCGATGGGCGAGCCGCCGCCCTGCCTGCGCCCGCCCGAGGCCGATGTGCTCCCGCCCAAGCCGGTGATTGCGGCTCAGAAACCTGGCGCAAAAGGGTCAGCCGCGGCTCGCTCGCAAGACTGGCCCGCGATGCCGCCGCCGGCGCAGGCACCGGCGGCCATCGTCGATTTCGTCCAGCAGGTGGCGCCCGAGTACCGGCTGGCTCCGGCCTTGGTGCTGGCCGTCATGGCCACTGAATCGAACTTCGACCCGGCAGCCTTGTCACCCAAGAACGCTCAAGGCTTGATGCAGCTGATGCCCGACACCGCCCGGCGTTTCAAGGTCAGCCGCCTGACCGACCCGACGCAGAACATCCGTGGTGGCATGGCCTATCTGCGCTGGCTGCTGGCTTACTTCGAGGGCGATGTCGCCCTGGCCCTGGCCGGCTACAACGCCGGTGAACGGGCGGTGGAGCGTTACCGCGGCGTGCCGCCCTACGCAGAGACTCGCGCTTATGTGCGACGCATTCTGACCGCCGTGCATGGGCAGCGAAGCCACCCTTTCGATGCCGCGGTGACACCACCCTCGCCGATGCTGGATTTCTGGCGCCCTGTCGCGCCGAAGAGGCCCTGAAACGATGGCGACCCTCGATAAGTTTGACCGGCAGATTCTGGGTCTGATGCAACAGGACTGCCGGCAGAGCGCGGAGCAGATCGCCCACAGCGTCGGCCTGTCGGCGACGGCCGTGCAGCGCCGCATCAAGCGCCTGCGCGAGACCGGTGTGATCCGCGCGGAGGTGGCGCTGGTCGACGCGCAGGCGGTGGGCCTGGGCGTCAGCGTGCTGGTCGAGGTGGAACTGGCCGAAGCCAGCCGTGAGGCGGTGATCGATGGCTTCAAGCGCCGCATGGTTGCGCGGCCCGAGGTGCAGCAGTGCTGGTATGTGGCCGGCGCCAGCGACTTCGTGCTCCTGATCGCCGCGGCCGACCTGGCGTCCTTCGAACGCTTGAGCCGTGAGCTGTTCTTTGACGACCCCAATATCAAGAAGTTTCGCAGCACCTTTGTGCTTGAAAGTGCCAAGCGGGGCCTGGCGCTGCCCTTGGCCGATTGAGTTTGCGGTTTGGCGGCGCGAAGGCCATCGAAAACGCCGCCGGGCGACGCCGGGGCTTGCCGACACTGAGGGCTTTGGCAGATCGAGCCCCTCATGAACAGCCCCGCCCGCTACGAAATCCTGGATCCCCGTTTTGAAGACTGCATTCGCCTGAGTGCGCAACTGGAGCAGCTCCACACGGGCAACCGTTGGTGCGAAGGCCCGGCCTGGTTTCCTGCCCATCGCTCGCTGGTCTGGAGTGATATTCCCAACGAACGCATGCTGCGCCTGGACGAGGCCTCGAACGCGGTCAGTGTGTTTCGCCAGCCCTCGGGCTACAGCAATGGCAATACGGTGGACCGGGAAGGGCGCCTCATCAGCTGCGAGCATGGCGGGCGTCGCGTGCTGCGCACCGAGCACGACGGCAGCTTGACCGTGCTGGCCGAGCGCTACCAAGGCCGCCGGCTCAACAGCCCCAACGATGTGGTGGTCAAGTCCGACGGCACGGTCTGGTTCACCGACCCCAACTACGGCATCAGCTCGAACTATGAGGGGGTCAAGGCCGAGCAGGAACTGCCGGGCTGCTATGTCTACCGGCTGGACCCTCGCAGTGGTGAGCTCACGGTGGTGGCCGATGATTTCGTCAGCCCCAACGGCCTGGCCTTCTCGCCCGATGAGCGCCATCTCTACATCGCTGACACCGGGCTCGACTGCGGCACCATGCGGCGCTTCTCCGTGGGGGAGGGCGGGGTGCTGTCCGGCGGCGAGGTGTTCATCCGCTGCCAAACCGGCTTTTATGACGGCTTCCGTTTTGATGAAGAGGGCCGGCTCTGGACCAGTGCCGGCAGCGCCATTCACTGCCATCTGCCTGACGGAACGCTGATCGGGCGCATCCTCATGCCCGAGCGTGTGGCCAATCTGGTGTTCGGGGGCCCCAAGCGCAACCGACTCTTCATCTGCGCCAGCAGCTCGCTTTATGCGCTCTTGCTCGCGGTCAGTGGCGCCAAAACCTTTTGAGGGCGAGGCCCGTCGGGCGCTCGCCTGCAATTCCAGCCCGAGCGTTGCTGCGGGCGGATCTCAGGCCTTCAGGGTTTCAGTTTCGCCTTGAGGCGGGCCAGGCCGAGTTTCAGCTGCTCACCGGTTTGCTGGGCCTGGTTCAGCACTTGCTCCTGGCTGGGCAGGCGCTCGCTGGCCCAGGCTGCGGCCTGAGCCGCGGCCTCAGCGGCCGCCAGGCCTAACTGCTCGGCCGTCTGACCGGCCTTGTTGGCGCCGACCTTCAGTCGCTGGGTGGATTGCTCGGCCACCTCGCGCAGCTGCTCGGCCGTGGGCAGTCGTTCGGCGGTCCAGCCGGCAGCGTCCACGGTGGCGCGCTTGACCTGCTCGGCCGCTTCGCCGGCCTTGGCCTTGGCGTTGAGCCAGGCCCCGGACCGCTCGCTGGCGGGCGCGGTCCGCAGTGTCTGTGAAACGCGTGCCAGGGCCAGGCTTTCTTCGTTCGAGAGCGGGCCGGCGGCTTCCAGCATCTGCGCCAGAAAGGCAATCAGCTCCTCGACCATCACCTTCTGATTGCAGTCGGGGTTGGTGTGCAGCAGCTCGGAGAGATCCTGGGCCAGCGCCTCCAGATCCGCCCCCGCGAGCTCGGATTCCACGGCGCCGACGGCCGCGTCGACAAAGCGTGGGTCCAGCCCCCATTCATCGACCAGATGCTGGCGCAGGAATGCGCGCTCGGCGGCGTCGATCGCACCGTCCACCAGGGCCAGGCGCAGGCTCAGCGGCGCGATCAGGTCGAACAGGGCCAGGCCCAGGGTGTCCAGCGGCGTGTTGAGGAACTTGGGGATCTCGATCACGCGGCTGCCCTTGCTGTGGCCCAGCCAGCGGTAGATGCCGTAGCAGGCGCCGCCCGAGGCCAGGGCGGCAAACGCGACCCAGCCGACCGGGGTGGCGGCAGCGCCGATGCCCATCGCACCCATCAAACCGCTGGGCGCAAAAAAGGTCGAAGCCACCAGGCTGGATTTCGCAATCGCGGCGCCCGCGCCCGCCGCGCCCAGCACATCCCAGACCTCGCGCGCTCGGTTGACCATGCGTAGCGAGGTGTAAGCGTCTTCGCCGATGGCCAGCTTGGCCTTGAAGCGCAGCGGCTCGGCCACCACCCGGGTCACGCCGGAGAAGCGTGTCAGGTCATGGGCGATGGGATCGGCTTGATCGGTTGAAGCGGTCGGATCGGCGGTCACGGTGCGGCGCTCCTTTCGTGCGGCAGGAGCGCCAGCGTAATCGAGCGGCATGTCAGCGGACCTTTTTGTTGACCAGTCTCTTGCGAAGCCTTGCCGCCTTGGTCGGTCGCGGACCCTGAACCCGGCCGCTGCGGCGAGGAACAAGAAAGATAAAATGCAGGTCGGGCCGGATGTGAGAAGCGGACACCGAAAGTCGCCCGACAGGTGGCTTGCGGAAAACCGCGCAGGGGCCGACACCGCGCCAACCAGCGCTGAGCGCCGCTGGGAGGCTTGTGCGGCACAGAACAGCCGCTGGTTTTTCTCGTGAGGCCCTGCAGCCCGCGCCGCCACCGGGCTCATGGTTCCGGGGTCGGCCCTGGCGGGCCGACTTCCC